>JBFWYV010000039.1:0-23837 GCA_050186055.1 Hyphomicrobiaceae bacterium
CGTGACGGGACCAGTGCTGGACACGCTGGACCGCTTCTGCACGAAGGCGACGTTCTTCCAGGTCGGAAAAATGGCGCTTGCGCATCCCCGGATGGCGCGCGAGGTTGTGGCCCGGGGCCACACCGTGGGCTCACACACCTGGTCCCATCCCAGGGGCTTCAACAAGCTGCCGCTGGCTGTCGCAAAGGATGAGGTCGAGCGGGGCTTTGCCGCCATCGCCCTGGCGGTTGGACAGCACGTGGCGCCATTCTTCCGCTTTCCGGGCCTTGGCGATGGCGCCCCGTCGCTGCGGTATCTCAAATCGCGGGGGATCGGCACCTTCTCCGTCGACGTCGTCTCCGAGGACAGTTTCATCGCATCGAGCGAGCGACTTGCCGCCACGGTGCTTGCCCGCGTCGAACAGCGCCAGCGCGGCATTATCCTGTTTCACGATATCAAGCCGCAGACCGCGCGGGCACTGCCGATCGTACTTCAGGAACTGAAGAAGCGCGGCTATCGCGTCGTGCACTTGAAGGCCCGGCAGATGCTGCAACCCGAGCCGGCCGTGCTCGCCTCGCTGAGATCCTCGTATGCGCACGCAAAGGCGATCGCGAGCAATCGGAAAGCGGAAGACATCGGCGCGGTTGCGATCTACGGGTCCGGGTCCGGAGCAGCGCCGCCGGTGACGATACTGGCGCCGCCGCAACGGCAACTGACGCGGACGGGCACAAGGCAAGCCAGCGGAAACGCGAAGTCCTCCGGCCGCGCGGACGGGCGTGCGCGTGCCAAGCCCGTACGAGCAAAGGGTGGAGACGGCTGGGCAACGACCGTGCACCGGCCACCTGCCGGCGAAGCGTCCCCGTAGCACGCGACGCGCCTGCCGGACGCTATCGCGTCAGCATCTCAAACGCGCGACATTGCCGACATTGCCGACATGGCTGACCTTGAAGATCTCGACCGCCGCCTGATTGACGTCGAAGGGCTGGTCACCGATCTCCCCGAGATGATCAACCTGCGCTTCGAGCGGATTGTTACAACGCTGTCCGAAGTGACGGCCGGGCTGAACATTGCCGACAAGCAGACCGCCACGTTGACACGTGACGTGCGCGACCTGCGCGGCGCGGTCACACGGCAACTGCTGGCTCAGGATGAACGCCTGACCGCGATGGAAGCGAAGCTCACCAAGATGGGAGCGCAGCAGACCACGATTGAAGCAAAGATCGACCAGATATTGGCAGTGGTTCAGCCGATGTCCTGAAGTCCTGAGTACGGGAAATCCGCTTCCGGTACGGTTCGTCGAACAGGGCCTTACCTTCTTCCGACGCCGGAAGCGCCTCCGCCTCGCCGCTCATCCGCCGGGGATTCTGGCGCCTTGTGTCAAAATCTGGCCGACTATCCCCTCACAGAACGCAGACATAAAAATCAACTAAGCTATTGTTGGTGCGGTCGAAAGGACTCGAACCTTCACGGGTTGCCCCGCTACCACCTCAAGGTAGTGCGTCTACCAATTCCGCCACGACCGCAGGACCAATTCAGACGCTCCGTGGTATCCCCAAACGTCCAGGCCGGTTGGCCGGAAGCAGCGGCAGGAGCGAGGCGCATCGGGTAACAGAACGAGGGGGGGAATGCAAGGCCGCCCAGGGCCGCCCAGGGCCGCCCAGGGAGTCGGTCGCGAGAGGTTAGGCCAGGGCTACCCGTCATGCACGATGGAACCAGAAGGCAGAGGCTTGAACAGGCGTTCCGAACCTCCCATCATGATTGAGGTCAGCCAAGGTCTGGGCCCATGTGCCTGCAGTCCTGGCGCTGCCTGAAGACCCCGTTTGCCCCACACCCGTCGCTCCAGCCCGCCATGACACGCACCGAACAGGATGATGAGGAGATCGCGCAGTCCGGTCAGGACGGTGCGCGGCATGTCGTTGCCGTGCCCACAACAGGCCCTTTCACATCCTCTATGCAAGTCGAATGGGCGGTCAGCGACGATCCCGTCGACTATGAAGGCGCAGTCGCATTCATGGAGGCTCGCGCCCAGGCGATCGCAAACGGCCAGGCCGCGGAACTCGTGTGGCTGCTCGAGCATCCGGCCTTATACACGGCCGGCACCAGCGCGCGCCCCGAGCATCTGCTCGCTGCAGATCGCTTCCCGGTCCACCGGACGGGACGCGGCGGTCAGTTCACCTACCATGGACCCGGCCAGCGCATCGTCTACGTCATGCTGGACCTCAACCGGCGCGGTCGCGATGTGCGCGCGTTTGTTTCCGCACTCGAGGGGTGGGTTATCGAAACTCTCGATGGGTTCAATGTGCGGGCCGAAACCCGCCCTAACCGCATCGGCGTCTGGGTGCGGCGTCCGGAGATGGGCGCGGGCAGGGAGGACAAGATCGCAGCGATCGGAATCCGCCTGAAGCGCTGGGTCAGCCTGCATGGGCTTTCGATCAACGTCGAGCCCGACCTGGAACATTTCAGCGGTATCGTGCCGTGCGGCATCACCGGTTACGGCGTGACCAGTCTCGCCGACATGGGGCTGCTCGTCGGCATGACGGAATTGGATATGGAGCTGCGTGCAGCTTTCGAGCGCCGGTTCGGCGCGACGCGGCGTATCGAGGTGCCTGCGTTGGCGTGAGCTGCAGCGGCAATCTGGCCGGCGGCGAGCAATCTGCAGATGTCTCGAAACAAGACACCCGGCCCACGAACGCCTCGGGGTCGGGTGTGTATCATACGGGAATTGCTGCGCGGGCCTGCTAAAGCTTTTTCTTCTGCGGGCTGCCATCCGGGACTGGCCGCTCCGCCTTTCGATCGGGCCCGGCAAAATAAAGATAACCGCCGTCGATCGCTACGGTCTCGCTGCCATCCAGGCGATATTCGTCGTTGGAACTATCATTCAGACGAACGAGGCAACCCTTCTCGCAGACACCCTCCAGCATACCTTGCGGCTTGAGGACGTATGACTTGAGGTTGCCGCCTTCCAGAATGGTCAGCCTCTGTTCGCGACTGTCCTGGTTGACAACGGAAGCGGCCAGCGCTGCGCCGGTGATCGACCAAGTGGCGAAGAGGCCGGCCGCGATTACTTTAACGATTGTCACGACCAGCTCCCTCGGAACGTGCATGGAACTCGTCTTACTTCTTCGCCTTCTTCTTGGCGGCGGCCTTCTTCGCAGGAGCCTTCTTTTTTGCAGCGGTCTTCTTGGCCTTCATGGTCTTCAGTCCTTCTTTTTGCTAAATGCCTCTCGCTGGAGGCACATCGGTTCCGTATTGGGAATCAGAACCAATTTGGAAGATGGTGAGATTCAATTCTGCTCGCAAACGGAAATTTCCGGTGACCGCTATCGAAATCTTCGATAGATAGCCAATAACGCCATTTTCCCGTGGATAACTCGTCGTCGGACTCCTCCGGCCCTGAGCGCCAGACGTTTTCAACACCGTCAGAATGAATGCGACCGTCGGCGTACCGGGCCTCAGTCCTTGTGTGTTTGCGTGAGCGTTTGAATGGACATCAATCTCGCCCGTACGTTCCTGATGGTGTCCGAAACGGGGAGTTTCATCGAGACGGCGCGCCGCATGAACCTGACGCAGTCGACTGTGAGCGCGCGCATCAAGAGCCTCGAAACCATGCTGGGCCGCGCGCTCTTCGACCGTTCGAAGCTCGGCGCGACGCTGACGACGGCCGGCGAGCAATTCCGCCGCCACGCACTGGCGATGGTCAGGGTCTGGCAGCACGCGCAGATGGAAATCGGGCTCACGGAGCAGCACCGGGACCTGTTGTCGGCAGCGGCACCGCTCAGCCTATGGGAAGGCCTTCTGCTGCGCTGGGTCGCCTGGATGCGCAAGGAGATTCCCGATATCGCGGTGTCCGCTGCCGCGGCTCAGACGCAGGTGCTGACGCAGCGTCTGGTTGAAGGCACGCTCGATCTGGCCGTCATGTACCGTCCCGTGCCGCCGCCCGGTCTGGAGATCGAGCATCTGTTCGACGAGGAGTTCGTGCTGGTGACGGGACCGCGCCAAAGCGGGCGGCGCGCCTCGGCGGACTACATGTCGATCGACTGGTGTCCGGAATTTCAGATCGACTATGCGGCCGCCTTTCCGAACCTGACGACGCCCGGTCTGCATCTCGATCTCGGGCCTGCTGCACTTGACTACCTGATCGGGCATGACGCCTCGGGGTATGCCCCCTATCGTCTCGTCCATCAGCATATCGAGCGCGGTCGCCTGAAGCTCGCCCGCCGCTCGCGCAAGTTCACGTATCCGGTCTATGCCGTTTATCCCGAGGCCCGGGACGAGGAAGCGTTCGAGCCGATCCTGCAAGGCTTGCGCAATGTCGCGCAGCGGATCGCGCGGACGAAATAGGATCGCAGCCGCAGAGCAAAAGGCGGAGCCTCAAGCCGTCTGGCGGACCTCGAAGCCGCTCGCATATTCCGGCTCGTCGTCGATCGTATGGACCGCCGCGACCTGCGCATGCGGGGGCCCGCGTTTCAGCCTTCCGTGCATCTCTCTGACTGCGCCCGATGCGCCTGCGAAGACGGCCTCGACGGCGCCCGTGCGCCGGTTGCGCACCCATCCGTCGAGGCCAAGGTCCTGCGCCTGGATCTCGGTCCACGCGCGAAAGCCGACGCCCTGCACCCGGCCTTCAATCAGCACGTGCATGACCAGTCGATGGGTGTCGGCAGTGCTGTTCGCCATCGGCGTTCCATCACGGAGTGAGGCCGGCGCTCGTGTGATGATCGGGACATTCGTCATACCAAGCGGCCCGGCCCTGAGCAAATTTCCCGGTCTGAACCGCACGGAGCAAGCTACGGCTCCCGTGTGGCGGGCGTCGCGGGCGGAAGACCCGGAAGAGGATCGCTATCCCAGCCGTAGAGCCAATCGTAGCGGCGCATGACCAATGCCCCCGGCGTAGCCGATAAGACCAGGTCGCGCGCCGCACCCATCGCACCACCGAGGTGAAAGATCCGGCCATTCTCGCGCGATGCCTTCTGCACCCGCGCAACGCGCGATCTGCGTGCAGCTTCGTAGGCCGCAAAGGCGTCGTGCGGCGCATCGGGGAAGGCAGCGATTGCTTTCGCCAGCGTCTCCGCGTCCTCGATCGCCATGGCGCCGCCCTGGGCCAGGAACGGTAAAATCGGATGCGCCGCATCGCCCATCAGCGTCACCCGGCCGCGCGACCAGTCCGGAAGCGGCTGCGGATCATAGAGCGACCATGCATGCCACTCGGCACCGTGATCCAGAAATGCCAGCAACTCCGGCGCAAAGGTGCGAAGACGCTCGATGACGCTCGTTTTCTCGATCCGGTGACCCCAGTCCTCGCGTGGGACAGCCTCATCGACAATTGCCACGACAGCGATCTCGCGGTTCGCCCGTATCGGGTAGTGAACCACGTGTGCGTCGCGCCCGAGCCAGACGCCGGTCTCGGGTTTCGTGAACCGTCCCGAGACCACCGGCATCGGGATTATGGTCCGCGCCGCCATCTTTCCCGAGTAGGTCAGCGGATGCACCGGATGAAGCCTGCGCCTGACCGTCGACCATATTCCGTCCGCTCCGATCAGCGCCGATCCAGCCAACTGTGCTCCGCCGTCGGGATAGGCGATGACGGTTTGCTCCGCCTCCTGCCAGGATGAAAGCGTCCAGTCGGTCAACAGGCGGATCAGCGGCTGCCGTTTCACTGCAGCCACCAGCACGCTTTGCAGATCGCCGCGGTGCGCGACGAGATAGGGCGCTCCGTGCCGATTCTCTATCGCTCCGCCCAAGGGCAGCCGTCCCAGCGCGCGCCCGCTCGCGCCATCCGCGACGACGATGGCTTGCGGCCGCCCCGACATGGATTTCAGGTGTGTTGAAACGCCCAGGCGATCGAGCACGCGGACCGCGTTCGGACCAAGCTGGATACCGGCGCCGGCCTCCGACAGCGCCTGGCGCCGTTCGAGAATGATCGACGGCTGGTTCCTGGCGGCCAGTGACAGTGACAGCGACAGCCCCGCAATGCCCGCGCCCGCGATCAGCACTGGTGCGCGTTCATCCACCGCAGACGGTGCTCCTCAGGCGCCCTGCGCCTCCGTCACGATGCAGCTTTCCGGCGCGGTTTCGGTCTCTGCGAGGCGACTGTCGTAAATGAACAGGGTCGAGCAATAAGGGCACAGGATCTGCGAATCCTGGCCCATGTCGAGGTAGACGTGGGGATGGTCGAACGGCGGTCTCGCGCCCATGCACTGCAGCTCTTTGACGCCCACGAAGATCTTCTCCGCACCCTGGTCATTGGCAATATGGGGCACAAGGTGGTCGGCCATGGAGTGTGTCCGTCTGCTGGGCTCTGAGGGCTCATACCCGGTTCTGACAGCCGGACCATAGCCGCGCCGGGCTGGAGATGGTAGGGGGACATCGGACCGCATCGCTGCGGCAGACGCAACTCGTTGCTGGGAATTAGCGCGTGCCAACTTTCGACTCTGACGGCGTCGACATCGCCTACATCGACGAAGGCTCCGGTGATCCGGTCGTGCTCATCCACGGCTTTGCCTCGAGCATTCAGGTCAACTGGACCGATACCGGCTGGGTCCGCACACTTGCCGCCGCCGGCTACCGCGTGATCGCCTACGACAACCGCGGACACGGCAACAGCCGGAAGCTGCACGATCCGAAGGATTACGGCGCGCCGATCATGGCCGAGGATGCGCGTCGCCTGCTCGACCATCTTGGGATCGCCAAGGCCGACGTCATGGGCTACTCGATGGGCGCCCGCATCACCGCCTTCCTGACCATGGCGCATCCGGACCGGGTTCGCAGCGCCGTCTTTGCCGGGCTTGGCATCAATATGGTGCGTGGCATGGCCGGCACCGGGCCGATCGCGCACGCACTGGAAGCCAATTCGATCGACGACGTCACCAATCCGACGGCGCGCACGTTCCGCGCATTTGCCGAGCAGACCGGGAGCGATCTTAGGGCTCTCGCTGCCTGCATCAGGTCTTCGCGCGATCCCATCACCGCCGAGGCGCTGGGCCGGATCCGCTGTCCGGTTCTGGTGGCCGTCGGCGAGCGCGACGTGATCGGCGGCTCGGCAACCGAGCTGGCCGCCTTGATCCCCGGAGCGCAGGCACTCGTCATCCCCGATCGGGATCACATGAAGGCGGTCGGGGACCGGGCCTATAAAGACGGCGTACTGGCCTTCCTCGGGCAGCGGCCTTGAGGCGCAGCGGCTGCGTTATGCGACGCCGGCGCGCAGCAGGTCGTGGATATGGACGATCCCGACGGGCTTGCCCCGTTCTATCACGAACAGCGCGGTAATCCGGGAGGCGTTGATCTGCTCCAGCGCAGCGGAGGCGAGCGTCGACGGCCGCACCGTCTTCGGCGAGCGGGTCATGATGTCGGTGGCGCGGGCGTTCAGCAGGTTCGATCCCATGTGACGGCGAAGGTCGCCATCGGTGATGATCCCCACCAGGCGTCCGCGCTTATCGGTGATCCCGAGGCAGCCGAACGACTTCTGCGTCATCGTCACCAGCGCATCCGCCACGGCGATGGTTTCGGGCGCCAGGGGAAGGCGCTCGCCCTTGTGCATGACGTCGGCCACGAACTTGAGCTGCGCGCCGAGCGAGCCTCCGGGATGAAACATCTTGAAGTCGTGGGCGGTGAAGCCCTTGGCCTCCAGGAGGGCAATGGCCAGCGCGTCGCCGAGCGCCAGTTGGATGGTCGTGGACGTGGTGGGTGCCAGGCCGTGCGGGCAGGCCTCCTTCACCTTGGGCAGTTCGAGAACGACGTCGGAGGCCCGTCCCAACGCCGACTGCGCGCGTGAAGTGATCGAGACCAGCGGCACTTTGAACCGGCGGGAAAAGGTGAGGATGTTCTTCAACTCCACCGTCTCTCCGGACCAGGAGACCGCGAGCACCACATCATCGCGCGTGATCATGCCAAGGTCGCCGTGCGATGCCTCGCTCGGATGCACGAAGAAAGAAGGTGTGCCGGTGGATGCAAACGTTGCCGCGATCTTCTGGCCGATATGCCCGGATTTGCCGATCCCCGTGACGATGACCCGGCCGCGCGCGGCCGCCATGGCTTCGACCGCGGCGGCGAAATCGCGGGCCATGTCACCTGAAAGGCATTCGGTGAGCGCGGTCAGGCCGTCGGCCTCGACGGCCAGCGTCCGCAGGGCAGAGGTCACTGCTGGCGCCGGCAGTCGGCCGCGGCCCCCTACGATCGCTCGCAGCTTCGGCTTGCGGGTACGGGCTGTGTTCGCGTCCATCGAAAACCGGATTGCTGTTCGGAGCTCGGGATAGGGAATGAAGGACGGCCCCCCGTTATGCGGCCAGCCTGTATTCTGGCCATAGCTGTTCGGCAGCCGGGGATCAACACCTTGATGACATTAGGCCATGTCACCACGGATCATGCGACGAACCGAACCCCGGCAAGACTGCGGAAACGGCTCTGTGAGCGCAAACCGCGATAGAGGCCGAAAGCCGTTTGATGCGCTTGCCGCCAGGCTCTGCCGAACAAGGCCTCCGCACGACGATCGTCGATCGCGGAAGCTCCAACGCGGGGTTGGCGGGAGCGATCGAACGCCGTCAAACTGCGGAGGCCCTGTCTCTCTGCCCGGACGCTACGCCTACCAAAACGCAACTGAACGCATACCTACTGTGGGCAGAATTAAGCTACCATCGCAAGGCAGGTGAGTCGCGGCCGGGCAATCGCATCTATTCAACTCCTTGTGGATAACTTTCCTTTTTCCCAGGTGCTGTGGCAAACTGATACGATGCGAACGATCCGCGCCATTACTGGTGTCGCTCTCCTGATCATCCTGACGGTCTTCATCGCGGGGGCTGCCGCAGCGCAGACCATGTGGGCGCGCGCCGAGGTCGACCTGAAGCTGGTCCTGGCCGTTGACGTATCCTGGTCGATGGATCCGGACGAGCAGCGCCTGCAGCGCGACGGCTACGTCCAGGCGTTTCGTGACCCGCAGGTCATCAAGGCCATCAAGTCCGGACCGCAGGGCCGTATCGCGATCACCTATATAGAATGGGCCGGTCCGAATACTCATTTTGTGGTTAAATCCTGGACGATGATCGATGGGGCAGCCGCTGCCGACGCCTTCGCGGCGGAGCTTGCCGAACGGGAAATCAACCGCCATCGCATGACGTCGATATCGAGCATCCTGGAGTTTTCGACGCGCCAGCTTGAAGCCGCCCCCTTCACGGCGCCGCGTCAGGTGATCGACGTCTCCGGTGACGGTCCCAACAACTCCGGACCCGGTCCGATCAACAAGGTCCGGGACGCTGTCGTTGAGCGCGGGATCATCATCAACGGCCTGCCGATCATGTTGAAGTCATCGAATGAATACGGCTTCGGCTGGGGGCAGAACCTCTCCGATCTCGATATCTACTACACCGCGTGCGTCATCGGCGGTCCAGGCAGCTTCGTCATTCCGATCCGGGAGCTGTCCGAGTTTTCAACCGCCACACGTCAGAAGCTGCTGCTGGAGATCTCGGATCTGGTTGCGCCCCGGCAGCCGAGAAAACTGGGCAGTCTCGTTCGCCGCGCGCAGCATAAGGGCCCCCTGCCGATCGCCGCTCCCCCAGGCAACGGGCGCGCGAGCTATGATTGCGAGATCGGCGAGAAGAATTGGCGACGCAACTGGGACCGCTTCTGACCCACCTGCCGGGCGCCATTGGACGCCGCGACCAGCCGCCGTTTGATTTCGTTCGCCGACCTGCCTATCAACGAGGGCTGCCGGAGGCGCGCCAACGCCCGGCCCATCCAATCGGTCTGGAACCTGACATGTCAACTTCAGCGCTGAAGCCGCGCCCCGGAATCCTTGAGATCGACCCCTATGTTCCCGGCGAGAGCGCCCTTGCCAGCGGCGTCAAGCCGATCAAGCTGTCGTCGAACGAGACGCCGCTTGGCCCTTCGCCAAAGGCAATCGCTGCGTACAAGGCGGCTGCGGCGGAGCTGGAGCGTTATCCGGACGGCGGAGCGACCATGCTGCGCAGGGAGATCGCGCGCGTGTACGGGCTCGACGCGGACCGCATCGTTTGCGGCGCGGGCTCCGATGATCTTCTGAACCTGCTGACGCACGCCTATCTCGGGCCCGGCGACGAGGGCATTTTCACCCAGCATGGATTTCTGATGTACCGCATCATGATCCTGTCGAACGGGGGAACGCCGGTTTCCGTCCCGGAGACGAACAAGACCGCCGACGTCGATGCCATTCTGGCGGCCGTGACCGCGCACACCAAGGTCGTTTTCCTCGCCAATCCGAACAATCCGACCGGCACTTATGTCCCGGTGCAGGAGGTCAGGCGGCTGCGCCGGAGCCTGCCTGCGCATGTCCTGCTGATTATCGACGCGGCATACGGCGAGTATGTCAGGCGCAATGACTATGAGATGGGCCTGGAGTTGGTGGCCACGACCGACAACACGGTGATGACGCGGACCTACTCCAAGATTCACGGTCTCGCATCCTTGCGGATCGGTTGGTGCTATTGCCCGGCCGCAATTGCCGATGTGCTCAATCGCGTCCGCGGTCCGTTCAACGTATCGAACCCTGCGATCGCGGCAGGCGTTGCCGCCATCGCGGACAAGGACCACGTGGAGAGATCCATCGCCCACAACGAGAAATGGCTGCCGTGGCTGTCTCACGAGGTTGGCAAGCTGGGTTTCGATGTCACGCCGTCGGTCGCCAATTTCATCCTGGTCAACTTTCCGAAGAACGACGAGACGCGCGGTGCAATCGCCGCGGATGCGTTTCTGAAATCGCGCGGGATCATCGTGCGCCGCGTTGCCGGGTATGGCTTGCCCGACGCGCTTCGCATCACGATCGGCACCGAGTCCGACAATCGCGCCGTCGTCGGCGCGCTGGCCGACTTCGCCAAGGGAGAGGGGCGATGAGCGAGCCGATGTTCAAGCGTGTGGCGCTGATCGGCGTCGGGTTGATCGGCTCGTCGATCAGTCACGCCATGCGCCGGGGCAACCTCGCCGGCGATATCGTCGGCCATGCGCGCTCCAAGGAGACACGTGATACCGCGGTTCGCATCGGTCTGGTGTCGAAGGTCTACGCCACCGCGTCGGAAGCCGTGAAGGACGCGGATCTTGTCATCCTGTGCGCGCCGGTCGGCGCATGCGGACAGATAGCTGCCGAGATCGGACCGCATCTCGCCGCCGGCGCCATCGTCACCGATGTCGGCTCCGTCAAGGGATCCGTGGTGCGCGATGTCGGTCCGCATCTGCCCGAAGACGTCCACTTCGTGCCGGGCCATCCGATTGCGGGTACGGAGTATTCGGGTCCGGAATCGGGCTTCGCCACGCTGTTCGACAAGCGCTGGTGTGTGCTGACTCCGCCGCCGGGCACTGACCAGACCGCTGTCGACCGCATGGTCGCCTTGTGGCGCGCGATGGGCTCGGACGTCGAAGTAATGAGTGCGGAGCATCACGATCTGGTGCTCGCGATCACCAGTCACGTGCCGCACCTGATCGCCTTCAACATCGTCAACACGGCTGAGCACCTCGAACGCGTCACCGACCGCGAGGTCATAAAGTTCTCAGCCGGCGGCTTTCGCGATTTCACCCGCATCGCCGCTTCCGATCCGACCATGTGGCGCGACGTCTTCCTCAACAACAAGGAGGCGGTGCTGGAGATGCTCGGGCGGTTCACCGAGGATCTGGTCCATCTCCAGCGTGCCATCCGCTTCGGCGACGGCGACACGCTGTTCATGCTGTTCGAGGAAGCGCGTGCGATCCGTCGCGGCATCATCCAGGCCGGTCAGGATACGGCAGCTCCGGATTTCGGGCGTATTCAGCCAGCCACGAAGCGTCCGTGACGCCCGGGGTATAGCGGATGCACCATCGGGCGCCCAAGCCGCTTTGGATCTTCGCCTACGGATCGCTGATGTGGCGCCCCGATTTTCCTTATGAGGAGTCCGTCCGCGCTCGGGTCGAAGGCTGGCGGCGCGGCTTCTTCATCTACTCCACGCATCATCGCGGCGATGCGGCTCGCCCCGGCCTCGTTTTGGCGTTGGACCGCGGCGGAGCATGCGAGGGACTGGCTTATCGCGTCGCGGACCGGGAGGCGCGTGCGACGCTCGAATATCTCCGCGCCCGCGAGCAGGTGAACGGCGTCTATCGCGAAGCCGGCATGATCGCGCAAATCGAGGATGGCAGCGGCCGCCTCGTGCCGGCGATTGCCTATGTCGCCGAGCGCAATCATCCGAGTTTCGCCGGCACATTGCCGCTGGCCGAACAGGCGCGTCTGATCCGTGCGGCATGCGGAATTTCCGGCCCCAACCTGGCGTATCTGGTGTCAACGCTGCATCATCTGGAACAGCTCGGCATGCGCGAGCGCAATCTGTGGCGCCTGCTGTCGCTGGCCGCGCCGCATCTTGCCCGCAAGACCGACGCCGCCGCCCTGCATCGGGCAAGCCGGTCGTTGATGCGCGCATGCAGTTGCCACCGGCCGATTGCACCCCGGATGCCGCAGATGCAGCGCCGCCGGTTCATTTACCGCAAACAGATTGCGCAGTGGGCGCTCGCCGACGGAGAGCAGTAGTTCAGGTCGCGCGCGCATGAGCCCGAACTGACGGTGGGAGTGCGAACATGAAGGTGCTGGTCACCGGAGCGAACGGGCACTTGGGCTACAGCATCGCTGCCGCGCTGCTGGCCGCCGGTCATACCGTGCGCGGCTCGATCCGTTCCCTGCAGGAGAGGCATAAGGCCGCCCGTGTTGCAGCCCTCGGGCCGGTGGAGCTGGTTGCCGCGGAACTCGACGATGAGGGTTCGCTGCGCGCGGCCATGGCAGGCGTCGATGCCGTCATTCACACCGCCGCCGTCTACCGGATCTATGCGCCGGAGGGCGATGCGGCGATCCTGCGGGCCGGGATCGACGGCGTGGCAGCCGCGATGCGGGCCGCGAAGGATGCCGCCGTTTCGCGCGTTGTCCTCACCTCGTCGGTCGTCGCCCTGCCACCGACTGTACCTGGCGCGCCGCCGGTGACGGAGGCCGACTGGGCAGAGGATCTGCGGGTGCCCTACGTGTGTGCCAAGACGCTCGGCGAGAGGCGGGCGTGGGAGTTGGCGGCGGAGCTTGGCGTCGATCTGGTCACGGTTCTGCCGGGCGCATGCGGCGGCCCCGGCTTCCAGCGTCCGACGCCCACGATTGACGCGATCGCTTCCGTCATGGACGGCGCGTTCGTGATCGCCGCGCCGCCGCTGAACTACCCCTATGTCGACGTTCGCGACGTTGCGCGCGCTCATGTTCTGGCGCTCGGACCGAATGCCCGGGGACGCTACATCGCGGCAATGGATTGCCAGCCCATGGTGGCAGACATTGCCCGCATCATGCACGAGATCGATCGCAGGGTTCCGGCGCCGAAGTTCGTTCTGCCGGTGTGGATGACGCCGGCATTGCCCGCGATCGATGCCTTCAATGCCCGGGTATTCGGATTGCCGCGCACCGTGACGCCGGAAGTTGCCGGCAGCATGCACGGCCGCGTCTGGAATATCAGCAGCGAAAAGATTCGCAGTGAGCTTGGCTGGCGGCCTGAAATCAGCCTGCGTGACAGCCTCGCCGATACGATGACCGTGCTCAGGAAGCTCCAGGCCGATGCGGCCTGAAGCTTCCGATTGCCTGCTTTACGCGGCGGCTTCCGCCTTGAGTGCGTCCTTCACGCTGGGGCGCTCGGCAACGCGATCCACAAACTTCGCAAGATTGGGGAACTCCTTGGCGAGATCGATCGCGACCGTCGGCCGTTTGGTCCAGTTCAGCACCGTGAACAGGTAGGCGTCCGGGACCGTGAACGACTTGCCGAGGAGATAATCGTTGGAGGCCAGATGCTTGTCGACGACGCCAAGTCGCATCTTGAGACGGTCCTTCAGGATCGCCTTGGACTCGTCCTGGACTCGCGGGTTGAACAGCGGCGAGAAGCCTTTGTGCAGCTCACTGGTGATGAAGTTCAGCCATGACATCATGCGGTAGCGCTCGGGCGAGCCGTAGGCCGGGGCTAGCTTTCCGGACTTGTCGGCGAGATAGGTGACGATGACCGGGCCTTCGGTGATCACGGTGCCATCGTCGGTCTCCAGCGCCGGCACGTATCCGCCCGGGTTCTTGGCGTAGAAATCGCTGCCGTCGGCCGCCTTCTTGGCCGCCAGATCGATCTTGACCATCTCGAAGGGGGTGCCGGTTTCGCGCAAAACGATATGAGGCGAGAGCGAACACGCGCCGGGTGCATAGTACAGCTTGACCATTGCTGGATCCTGGTGTGTTGGAGGGCTATTCGGACCGTTGCCGCTGCTGGCAGACGCAGCCATCGACGGCAGGCGGCAGTCCGGCAGAGTGCATCCGGCAGGCGTGGTGCGCAACCGCAACAATTCGTTACCGCTGGAACACGCGAGACGCGATGTATTGGGCCGTCAGCCAGACTGGACCGTGTTGGGCATTGGTGTAGGATGCCGCCAGCGGCAGAGTTGACCCCGAGGGATGGGTGCGCATGAGTGAAACAGAGGCAGGCGCTAACGTTCCGGCTGGAACCCTTATGGTGGGCAAGCGCGGGCTCATCATGGGCGTCGCCAACAACCGCTCGATCGCATGGGGGATAGCCAAGGCCGTTGTCAGCCATGGTGCGGAGGTGGCGCTCACCTATCAGGGCGATGCTCTCAAGAAGCGCGTCGTACCGCTGGCCGGCGAGCTCGGCGCCCGGCATGTCCTGTCCTGCGACGTGACCGATTCCCAGTCGATGGATGACGTGTTCGCGACGCTGCAGCGCGAATGGGGCCGGCTCGACTTCCTCGTGCACGCCATCGCTTTCTCCGACAAGAATGAGCTTGACGGCCGCTACGTCGACACGACGGAGAAGAACTTCACGCAGACGATGCTGATCTCCTGCTATTCGCTCACTGCACTGGCGCGCAGGGCCGAAACGTTGATGACCTCGGGCGGCTCGATCCTGACCCTGACCTATTACGGCGCCGAGAAGGTGATGCCCCACTATAATGTGATGGGCATTGCCAAGGCGGCTCTGGAGGCAAGCGTTCGCTATCTGGCAGCCGACCTGGGGCGCAGCAGCATCCGCGTCAACGCCATCTCCGCCGGCCCGATCAAGACGCTTGCCGCGGCGGGGATTGCAGACTTCCGCTATATCCTGAAGTGGAACGAGTACAACTCGGCGCTCAGGCGGACGATCACGATCGAGGAGGTCGGAGCTGCGGGGCTGTACATGCTGTCGGATCTGTCCCGTGGCGTGACTGGCGAGATCCATCACGTGGACGCCGGCTATCATGTGCAGGGCATGAAGAACGAGGATGCCCCGGACATTTCGGTGATGAAGGCAGAGGATCGCACCTGACCTCGGCGTTCCGCCCGCGGCTCAAGGCATGCAGTCCGTCTGCCGGCGATCCGCTTCGGGCAGCCGCGGGAGGACAAAGCGATGTTGGCGGCAGACAAGAACAAGTTGTTGACCGAAGTCGAGCCGGGTCAGCCGATGGGCGATCTGCTACGCCGTTACTGGCAGCCGATTGCGGGCGTGTCGGAGTTCGACGACTATCCGATCAAGGCGATGCGGCTGTTCGGGGAGAACCTCGTCCTCTACAAGGACCGCGCCGGCAACTTCGGCCTCGTCGACCGGCATTGTGCGCATCGCCGCGCCGATCTCTCCTACGGCTGGGTCGAGGACTGCGGCATCCGCTGCAGCTATCACGGCTGGCTGTTCGACGAAGCGGGCCGCTGCACCGAGCAGCCGTATGACGACATCGCCAATCCCGGTACGCGCCTGAAAGAGCGGTGCTCGATCAAGGCTTATCCGGTGCGGCCGCTGGCCGGCATCCTGTGGGCCTATATGGGACCGGACCCTGCGCCGGAGCTGCCGGTGTGGGAGCCGTTCACGTGGGAGAACGGGTTTGTCGAGGTGGTCGGCTGCGACATTCCCTGCAACTGGCTGCAATGTCAGGAGAACTCGATCGACCCGGTCCATTTCGAATGGATGCACGACACCTGGCCGTCGCGCATGACGGGCAACTACCAGCCGGTTGCGCCGAAGCATTTGAAACTCGCGTTCGACGAATTCGAGTTCGGCTTTCAGTACAAGCGCGTGCGGGAAGGCATGTCGGAAAGCGACGTGATGTGGACCATCGGTCGCGTCGCCCTGTGGCCCAACGGGTTCTATCTCGGCGGCCACTTCGAATGGCGCGTGCCGGTCGATAACGAAAATTCGCTCTGTATGTGCTGGTTCTTCTCCCGCGTCCCCACAGACATGAGCCCGTACGAGCAAGAGCGCATCCCGACATGGTACGGCAAGGTCAAGGGTGAGGACGGGCGCTGGATCACCAGTCACGTCATCAATCAGGACATTGTCGGATGGGTCGGCCAGGGCAGGATCGCCGACCGCACCAGAGAGAGGCTGGGCATGTCGGATGTCGGCATCACCAAGATGCGCCAGCGCCTGTTCGCCGATCTGGATGCGATCGCGCACGGCCGCGACCCGTCGGGCGTCATCCGCGATGCGGAGCGTGCGCGATGCGTGTCTCTGCCGATCGCGTCCCCGGAGATCCACCGCGACGGGGTGACGCTGGAGCAGATGGGCAAGCATCCCGTGCTCAAGGGCCGCGCCATGGGCAACCGCTGGGTCGCGGGCCAGCCCGACGACGTCTACAACGACTTCATGGATGCGATGGGCTGGCCGGAGCGCAAGCGGGCCGTGCCTCTGAAGGCGGCCGAGTAGGGTTCGAGGCGAGCGAAGACCTGCTCACGCGGCCGCTTCAAACTAACCGGGCCGCTGCTGGGAAGCACGTGCGGCTGGTGCGATCAATGGCTGTGCGGCTTGTTCTTTTCGAAGGCGGCGAGCTTGTCCTTGGACGCTTCCTTCTGGAACTTCGCCTGCCAGTCCTTGTAGGGCATGCCGTAGACGATCTCGCGCGCCTCATCCTTCGACAGAGGCTTTCCTTGTTCGGCGGCGGCTTCCTGGTACCAGTTCGACAGGCAGTTCCGGCAGAACCCGGCGAGGTTCATCAGATCGATGTTCTGCACATCGGTACGCTGGCGCAGGTGCTCGACCAGCCTGCGGAAAGCGGCCGCTTCGAGCTCGGTGCGGGTCTGTTCATCGAACTTTTGCATTGCTTGCTCCTTGCACCGGTGGGTGTCGTGCTTCGGTTCCCCACTTATGTGGGGCTGCGCGCCCTCGACGTCATCACATGGCGGGCACGCCGGGCGAAGCGATACGCCGAGGCCGGGACGCGACATCAGACCGGTGAGGATGCGCACCAGCCGTTCGGCCCATAGCCGCTGGCCGCTTTCGTCGCGGATGAGGTCCTGGCGGATCTCGATGATCGCATGGGCGAGGCCCCGGCACGTGCCATGGCGCCATAGCGTATCGCCCTCGTACTGGCCGGCGTAGGGCTCGTTCTCGCCAATGACGAGGCCTGGCTCGGCATTGAGCCGGTCCAGCAAGGGACGGGCAAGCCGGCCGTCATGGGCCCACAGGATGCCCGCCGCCCAGGGACGCGGCATGCCCTTCCAGCTCTCCGTGAAGCTATGGATGGCGAGCGCGGCCGGCGGGCTGCCGGCGGTGATGGCGCGGTCGATCACGCGGGTAATGGCGGTGTGGTATGGCTGGTAATAGCGGTCGATCCGGCGACGGCGCTCGGCCGCATCGAGATGGCGATTGCCGGGGACGATCGCGCCGTCCGACAGCCGCATGATCAGGGTCGGATCGTCCTCGCCGCGGTTAGGATCGATCAGCAGCCGGGAATACCGGGTGAGAACCGTCGGCACCTGGAGGGCACGGTTGAGATGGCGGGCGACGGCTGCCGCACCGATGTCGTAGGCGATATGCCGCGCGAGCTGCGCCGGCGGCAGGCCGAGGGTGCCATAGGCGGGCGGCAGCGCGTTCGAGGCATGGTCGCAAAGGACGAGGAGCCCGGTGTCCAGGCGGCCCGGCAGCACCTCGTAGCTCTCCGCACTCTCGGGAGCAATCAAGGCTTTCGGATCCGGAGCTTGAGGTCGTCTCGTCGACATGAGGCCAATATATGTGGGGGCGGCTGCGCTGGCTACCGGTGAGCCAGGAGGCCACCGTCATCATGCCGCTGTCACCGCTTGCGCTTGCCGCGTCCTTTCCTGGCATGGGGCGGCCGGCTGACAATGCGGGGCTTGCCGGGCGCCGGTGGATTTCGTTGGTCCGTGTCACCGCCTTGGTCTGCCTGAGGCAGTGGCGTGGTGCCGTGGTCGGATTGCATGGTGTCAGTCCCCGGCTGAACGGAAGGGGCCTGGATCGGTGCAGCTTTTTCAGTGACGGGTTCATTGCGGGCTTGTGGGACCGGGCCTGTCAGCGCGGTCTTGACCTCGATCGCAGCGGATGCGGCGACGGCGGCCAGGATGACGCCGATGACGATGGAAGCGACTCCATCGGCCGGCTGGATGCCACCGAACTGGGCGATCATGATGCCGGCGAGGGCGATGAGAAGACCTGCCAATGCGGCCAGCTCCTGTATCAGTACGGCGAATACTGACGGGTCCTTCGATGCCCTCAGCGCCTGGACGAAGTCCAGCTTGTTTCTGATTTTGTCGTATTCCCTGGATGCAAAGACCGCGGTTGCAACTTTCATCACGATGGCGATGGCGAGGACGATGCAGGCGACCTCGGGGTTCGCGATCGGGCGCGGGTTGGCGAGCTTTGCCCAGCCCTCATAGATCGCGATGCCGGAGCCCATCGAGAACAGCAGGATGGCGACGACGAAGCTCCAGAAATAAAGCTCCCTGGTCGGACCTGTCGGTTGGCTCGAACCGGCGGCTCGCGCCGCGTGCTGCCATCCATGCAGCATGAGTGCCTGGTTCGCCGCTGCCACGAGCGAATGGATCGCTTCCGACAGCATCGCAGAAGAGCCGGTGAATGCCGCTGCCGCAAATTTTGCGGCGGCAAGTCCGGCATTGGTGCCTAGCGCTGCCAGCACGACTTTTGCCGGGCTTCCTGCCGCCACGTCCAACTCCCTCTTTTCGTGCTCTTCAGGCGGGCGCGTCCCGCTTCGCAACGGTTCGATAGCATTTCATTAACCGATTCAAGGCGGAATCGGACGGTCGGTCGCGGTCGCCGAACTCAGGCGCGTTCTGGATGAGGCGATCGCGTTCCGGCAATCGGCGGTTGGTGTCAGGCGCGTGTCACCCGCGGAACTGTCTGGCGTCGGGACACGCTGCATCCTGATGCCAGTCCATCACCACAGCAGATGAGGATCGAAAGCCATGCTCCTGTTCGTCCTGATCCTTGTACAGTTCGCCCTGACCGCCGGTCTCCTGGCCATGTTCAGTCTGCTGGACGCCAAGCCCGCCCCGATCAAGTCGGCGCAGTCTCATGGCGCCAGGCGCCGGGTGCGGTCAATTCTGGGCTGATCGCCGATTCCGTAGACGTCTGATCTCAGCCGCGAGCGGAATTCCTTTCCCGCCAAATCGCGACAAGGTGATCTGCAACGCTGGTCACCACGCCATCATCGCGCATGTAGGCGTTATGATAGAGCGCATCGGACAGTCGCTTCCACATGGTGTCGGGATCGGCAATTCCGCCTTCGGACTCTTCATTGGTGACGACGCTGTTGTAGAGAGACTGCGCGGCAGTGAAGAGCGCTGCGTCGTCGATGCCGCCGAGGTCGGTGGCATCGATGCGTTCTTCGCGGGCGACGACGAAATAAGGCGGCAGGCGCCTCACGCCCACGAGCTTGAACGGACCATCGCCACCGAACGCTGCACCGAGGACGCCGCCATGAATGGCTGACGTCAGGAGCCTGCCATAGAGAAAGGCGCCACCGAGCCGCGCCAGGAGCCAGATGGCGAAGAAGACGACGCCATAAACCACGGGGATGAGCAGGAGGAACGTAAAGTCGGCTCCGAGTGCGAGGCCGTAGGTGCCGGTCCGTATCTTCTCCACGATGGGCTCGAGGAAATAGGACGCCGTCCAGGTCAGGAAAGCTATCGTCACGACGACACCGGCGAGCGAAGCAAACGCCGTGAGCGCCCGCTCGGCTGCTTCGGTGGTGACGTATTCCGGATTGATCTGCGCGGCCTTCTCGAGCAACTGCATGGCCTCGTCGCGCGGGCTGTGGACGACCAGCCAGTGCCCGGGCGATATCGTGCGGGCGAGGTGCCGGACCGCGAGCCGTCGTCGCGCCAGTTTGCGCAGGCCGGCCGAGAGACTGAGAAGGCCGAGCACAAAAAGTCCGCCGAAGAATACGACCGCTTCGACCTTCTTGTTTGTGTCAGTCGGGAGAATCTCGATCAGGTACCAGGCCATGATCGTGGGGACGACCAATCCGAGCACGGTCTGGAACAGTGCGATCAGAAGGGGCACGAGCTTCAGACGCCGGGTGAAGAAGGGCGTGCCGAAGGTGACGATGCCGCCCCGTTCGGGTGAGCGGCGGACGCGCGTCAGCCCCTCGACGGTGACGTTGCCGCCGTGGCTGTGTGCGATGATGGCATGGGGGCGGCCCTCGCGGCTGAGTTTCCCGAGCACCTTTGCCAGTTCCGCGGAGCCTTTCAGGCGATCGAAGTCGGAGTTCCGCCCCGACCAGTGGAGCGGCAGGATCTCGGCGTCAGGCACGCCGCGCTCGGCAAGGCGTCCGATGAGGTAAGTGGTGAACTCAGAACCCTGTTGCCACCATCGGTGTCCGGCGTCGGCAGGATCGGCGTCGTTGGTTCCATGCACGGTGACGATGACCGGCCCATCCGGAAGTGTCCCGTGCGATGGCTCTGTTTCGTTCCCCTGAATCCGGTCTGGCATCCGGCCCCCTCGGCAAGCATCTTCGTTCCGCCGGCATCTGAGCCGGACGGCGTCTGAATGTGAACTGAAAAATCGCCGCGTATGGTCTCACGTTGCATCTTGGTGATGCTCCAAAGTTGCCGTCGAAAGCGGGCCGAGCGACCACATGGCGCCCGGCCCGATCAAAGGTCATGAGCGTCTTTTGATCTCACGCTGAGTACCGGCGGCGAACCGGTCAATCGGCTACGCCGACCAGCACCTTTCCAATTATCTTGCGGGTTTCCTGCGCTTCGTGCGCCTCGACGATCTGGTCGAGGGGAAAGCGCGTTGCAACCTGATGTCTGAGACCGCGCGTTTCGAGCAGCAGGTTGATATCGCGTGTCGCCGCCTCGCGCGCCGACTGCGGTGCCTCGTAGATGAGCGCCATGCGAAGCGTGACATTCTTCCGGGAGAACGCAGCATACGGCAGTTTCGGTTCGGGATCGGCATCGGATCCATAGCTCGCGACAACCCCATTGCGTGCGATGACCGCGAGATCCATTGCGACATTCGCGCCGAAATCGACTTCTATGATGCGATCGACCGCTGCGTCGCCCCCGGCACCATCTCTGATCGCAGCAATCGCGTCCGCCCGCGTATAGTTGACGACGACATCGGCCCCGGCGAGTCGCGCCTGTGCCGCTTGCTCTTCGCGGCTCACGGTCGCGATCACTTTTCTCGCTCCCCCCCATTTTGCAAGCTGGACGGCATAGAAGCCGACGGCGCCGGCACCGCCTTGCACGAGCACGGTTTGGCAGCAGAGCGCACCATCGGAGAAAAGCGCATAGTGTGCCGTGAGAGCAGGGATGCCGAGACAGGCACCGTCGTCGAAACTTGCAGTCTGAGGCAACTCGACGGCGCGTTCCGACGGTACCACCGTATACTCCGCCGCCGTTCCAAAAGGCCGGCCGCGCTGTGCCATGTAGAGCCACACCCGCTGGCCGATCCGGTCCGTACTAACGCCGGCGCCGACACGATCGATGGTACCCGCACCATCCTGGTGCGGAGTAATGACTGGATATGGCATCTGGCTGTCGCCGCGCCATTGAGTGCGCGCTTTGGTATCGGACGGATTCACCGCCGATACTGCAATCCTCACCCGCACTTCGCCGGGGCCGGGCTCAGGTATGCGCCTGTCGACAATCTGCAATACCTCCCGGGCCGGCCCACGGCGCTCGTAGATGGCGGCCTTCATGAGATCCTCCTTTGGCTCGTCCCTGCAGTGCCTGGCCGCCGGGAACGGGTTTGACCCGGGTCCGGTGCTGTTGCGGTTTATCCGGCCAGGCCTCCCGACCGTTCATTCGAAAATTTTAGTAAATGGCAGAAGGTTCTCCCTGTCGCGGCGTCTCGATGATCACGTCTGCGGGAGGTAAGCGCAAGGCACTTCGAGGTGTCGCGGTCCCTGCGAGGGTCATCGTCTGGGACGTCATTACTGTATTCGAGACCGCCGCCGCCTGAATAATCGCCAGGCTCACGGCGATCGCCAGTCTGCTTGCCAGTGATGTGCTCATGATGCTCTCCCTCGGGAGATGCCGTGGTCTATCTTCTCGGACCGCAATTGAGCGGAAGCGCATCTCCGTCGAATGAATTACGGCCTGCAATCACGCTTCCGTTTGAAGGGCTCGGGCAGAGGTTGAAGGCTGCCCGAGCCCGGTTGCGGGATTTGCCTTGCCGATATGCGGCAGGCGGCGGTCAGCCGTCGCGATCAGCCTGGCTTTGCCAGAACTGCTGGGCGTTGAAGCTCCTATTGTCGTTCGGATAGTTCGGCGCCGCATAGACGGAGACGGTGGACGCCGCCAGCGACGAAGCAAGGGCGGCAGCGATGATAAGGGCCTTCATGACGATCTCCTGAATTTTACTTTTTGTTGATCGGGTAAGCACTTGTCCCGGCGGCTTCCACTCCTCATGTCGGTTGCTGCCGGTGAGCTTGAATTTAGGCTCGGCAAGCCGCGCACAGAAATCGCATCATTTTTGAGTCGGCATCAGCGACATGGATACCAGGAAGCTCGATCTCAACCTGCTCGTGACGCTCGAGGCCCTGCTGATCGAGCGCAACGTCACAAAGGCTGCCGAGCGGCTGGGGCTCAGTCAGCCGGCCGTGAGCGGGCAGCTTGCGCGCCTGCGTGATGTGTTCGGCGATCAACTGTTGGTTCCGGCTCAGCGCGGCATGACGCCGACCGCACAGGCCGTCGCACTCGTCAGCCCGCTGCGCCACGCTCTCGATGGCGTGCGCAATGTGGTCTCGCATGGAGATGTTTTCGATCCAGCGACCGCGGAACTCACGGTATCCATTGCGACTGCGGATGCCATTCAGTATTCGGTCTTAATGCCGTTCGCAATCGAGCTTCGGTCGCGCGCGCCCGGAATTCGGCTCGCGCTTCGCAATTTTGATCCGATTACGTTCGAGCAGCAGGCGGAAGCCGGCGCGATCGATTTCGCCATCACGCGCAGCGACGCGGTTTCGGATACCATGCGTGCGCGCAGTCTGCTGGAGTTCAGTTGGGTCTTGATTGCCCGGCGCAATCATCCCGTGGTCCGGCGCAGCATCAGCCTGGAGCAGTTCCTGGCGCTCGACCACGTCATTCCGGAACCGGGTTCCGTCACCTTCGCAGGCCCGACCGACGTCGCGCTTGAATCGATGGGGCGCCGGCGCAACGTCGTCTTGTCCGTATCGAATCTGCTCGTGGTTGCAGATATTGTCGCGCGCTCCGACTTGATTGCAATCGTGCCGGGAGGGATGGTCCTGGATCGCGCCGACCGGCTCCAGATCCTCGAGCCTCCGTTCGACATACCGAAATTCTCGTTGGCCATCGTCTGGCACCAGCGCAACCACACTCATGCCGGTCACCGCTGGGTGCGCGATGCATTGGTTGAAAGCGTGGCGCGGAACACGCCGCACACCGGAATGCTGAGCGAATGAAAACGGCGACAATACCAGAGCCGGACGGTGCAGAATGCAATAGGGATCTATAGTAGGTGCTGATAGTTACAAATGCCGATCGCAATTGAATGACGTCCGCGATGACCATGAATACAGAAGCGTCCGAGCGTCCTCATGTCGTCGTGGTCGGCGCCGGCTTCGGCGGGCTGGAGACCGTGTATCGCCTGGCTGGTGCGCCGGTCCGCATCACT
>JBFWYV010000040.1:0-23628 GCA_050186055.1 Hyphomicrobiaceae bacterium
ATGTCCTTGCCGCCGAAGCAGATGTTTGTCGTGTAGGGATCGGGCAGCGGGATGTGCCGGATTGATTTCCCGTCCGGGCTGACGACGGTGATGCCGCCGTTGACGAGCGTGGCGATGCAGACGTTGCCGGCGCTGTCGACGGCGAGGCTGTCGAAGCGCTGGAACGCGCCGCCCACCTGAGCGACGAGCCGTGCGCCGTGGGGCGATGGCCATGGTGCGCGCTTCGTCTCGCCGGGTGCCGTGATGTCCATGGCCCAAAGCCGCGCTGATTCCGTTTCGACGAAATAAAGCGTTTTGCCGTCGGGTGACAGGCCGCAACCGTTCGCAGTCACGGTCGGAAATGCAATCTCCTTGATGAATGAGCCGTCAGCCTTTGCGTAGTAGACGCCGCCGCGGTCCATATCCCGCGCGCGCGTCTTGCCGAGATCCGTGAAGTAGAAGCCGCCGTGCGCGTCGAATACCAGGTCGTTGGGCCCGCGCAATTTGTGGCCGTCGCACTGGTCGTAGAGCATTTCGATCTTGCCGGTTTTTATGTCGACCCGCTCGATGCGCCCGCCCGAGTAGTCGTCCGGCTCGCCGATCGGGCGCAGTCCGTATTTCGGATGCTCAGCCCATTTGAAACCGCCGTTGTTGCAGACGTAGACCTTGCCATCGGGGCCGATGGCCGCGCCGTTGGGGCCCCCGGTGTGCTGCGCGACCGTCGTCTTGGTTCCATCCGGCGCAACGCGTGTCAGACGCGCGGCCTCGATCTCGACGAGGATGACCGAGCCGTCAGCCATCGCGATCGGGCCCTCCGGAAACCGGAGACCGGTCGTGAGTTCCTGGAGCTTGACCTCTGGCATCCCTTCCTCCCGGACCATTCTGTGCAACATGGGCGACCCGCCGCGAGTTTATCGCGCCCGCAGGCCGCTCAACAAGCCAGGGTCGGGGTGCGCAAGCCGGCCGGTTTTGGCAATCGTGATCGCGATGCTATGGTCCGCCGGATCGAGGGCGGGGGCCATCTTGGAGGGACGGCGCGTGAGACTGACCGGTCGCTATTTCATATCGCTGGGTAACGTATTCTTCTCGTTGATCCTCGGCGCGGTGGCGATGGGCTTCTTCTGGTACTACTTCCCCGACGAGTTCGTTCAGCTTCAGCGTGGCGCGGCCCAGGTGCGCGAATGGATCGCCGGTCAGGCCTGGTCGAACCGTGCCGAGACCATCCTCCGCTTTCTGCTCGAGGACCGCCAGCTGCTGTTGATGGGATTTGTCATCGTGGTTCGCATTTTGACCGGCCTGGTCATCATGCTGATGTTCAAGATATTCGGATACCGGGCCGAGCCCCACTTCTAAGCGAGAGTTCCCGTCAGGCGCCCGCAGCGTCCGGCTCGCAGCCGTAGCGGTGCAGCGTCGCCCCATTGAGCGTCAGCCAGCGTCGCGCCTCGTCGAACGAGGGTATTGCCCGGGCGACCAGCTTCCAGAACCGCGGCCCATGGTTCATCTCGGCAAGGTGGGCGACCTCGTGTGCGGCGACATAGTCGAGCACGGCCGGCGGCGCGAGAATGAGCCGCCAGGAAAACGACAGCAGCCCGGTGCTCGAGCAGGAACCCCATCGAGACGTCTGGTCGCGCAGGGAAATGCGTCGCGCCCGCACGCCAAGTGCTGCGGCATGGCGCAGGACGCAGGCGTCAAGATCCTGCAATGCCTGGGCCAGAAGCCAGTCCTTGAGGCGGC
Organism: Hyphomicrobiaceae bacterium; assembly: GCA_050186055.1. Classification (GTDB taxonomy): domain Bacteria; phylum Pseudomonadota; class Alphaproteobacteria; order Rhizobiales; family Hyphomicrobiaceae; genus CAMDPA01. The sequence goes on from JBFWYV010000040.1 coordinate 1,714, forward strand.
GCGGTGCGTGCTCGCGCCGTCCTGAAACAAGCAGGCGGCGCACAGCACCGGCCGTCTCGACGCGCACGACGCCTCCCGCGCGGGCAGTTCCGGTGAACCGGATCTGGTGCATCACGCCGCGGACGGGCATTTCCACGCCGTCCGCAAACGGCAGCGGCTGCGGCAGATCGCCCAGGCGTTCGCGCACCCAGTCGATGTTGTGGCGGAAAAAGCGATCCGCATCCGCGAGCCGGCACCGTGGCGGAATCGTGACGATGACGGCGCGCCGCGTCTGGCTGATACGCAGCGTGATGCGCCGGGCGCAGGGATGGTGCCTGAACTCGATCGGGGCGTTCAGCCCCTGGATGTTGAGATCGCTCGTGTTGGCGAGCAGCTTTACGTTGGACCGCCGCGTCATTGTCCCTCGTTGCCCGAATGCAAATCCGCGCTGTCGCTGCATCCCTACTGCGATGCGATGGCGATTCGCGCTGGCCCTCTGTGCATTCTCCACTGTGCTCTATCACGACGGCGCGTTGCCGCAAAAGGCACATGGTCGCGCTGTTGCCGGAGCGCGACAGCGTCGGCGTCGCACATCGCGCTCAGTCTTGACAGAGAACGCGGCTACTTTGAGCCGATGACGCGCGACAAACAGTCGAAGAGGAACGTTCCCGACAGGGTCATCATGCGCAACGTTGCGGCCTGCGCGCTGAAGCCGAGCGGCAGCAGCGACGGCATCGGAGTGCCGATCGACGTCAGGCCGTGGGTCCGCACCTTCTCCGCGACCGGATCGGGAGCGCCGTCGTTGGCCGCCGCGAAGCTGAACGCGAGGCCTTCCAGTTCGCGCGAATGACCATTGGCGCGCGCTATCGCCATCTCGCGGTTGATCGGAGGCAGCCCGCCTGCCGAACGCGGATCGTGGTCCCGCATGAAGCGCGCCATGCGCGTCGCAATCTCCGAGCGGAAGCGCGAGCCGTTGAAAATGCCGTAGTGGCCCACCTGAGGACACTCGAAGTGCATCTTGTTGCCGGCGGGAACATTGGGGCACAGATCGAGCGCGGCGCGACATTGGCCGACGCCCGTGATGTCGTCCTTCTCACCCTCGATGGTCATCAGCGCGATGCGCCGGATCGCCGAAAGATCGACCGCTCGTCCCCGATGCGTCATCTCGCCCTTTGGCAGCAGATGACGCACGAAAACGGTGTCGACGGTTTGCAGATAGAATTCTGCCGCCAGATCCATGACGGCGAGGTACTCGTCATAGAATTCGCGATGCTTTTCCGCGCTGTCTCCGTCGCCGCGGACGAGATGGAAGAACAGGTCCTTGTGCGCCTGCATATGACGGTCGAGGTTCATCGTCATGAAGCCCGACAGTTGCAGGAATCCCGGATAGACGTTGCGCCCGAAGCCCCGGTTTGGCCACGGCACCGGCGTGATGACGTTGCGGGCAAACCACTCCGTCCCGCGCTTTTCAGCGAGCGTGTTGACGACGGTCGGATTAATGCGGGTGTCTATTGGCCCGCCGGCCATCATGATCGTCAGCGGGACAGACGGATCGCCGTCCGCTTCCATGAGGGCCGCTGCGGCCAGTACCGGAACGGAAGGCTGGCAAACCGAGAAGACGTGCAGATCCCCGCCGAAGTGGCGGAAGATGTCTCTGACGACATCGATGTAGTCGTCGAGATCGAAGGAGCCCGCCGACAGGGGAACGTCGCGGGCGTCTTGCCAGTCGGTGATATAGACGTCGTGATCGGGAAGGAACGTTTCGACCGTGCCCCTGAGCAATGTCGGGAAATGGCCCGACATCGGCGCGACGAGCAGGATGCGCGGTGTCCGCTCGCTGCGCTCCGGCGCGAGGTCTTTCTTGAAACGGACGAGGCGGCAGAACGGCCTTTGCCAGACGATCTCCTCCTCGACCCGCACCGGAAGTCCGTCGACAACGGTGCTGGTAACGCCGAAGGATGGGCGGTCGTAGCGGCGGGTGGTGCGCTCGAATACCTCGCAGGCGGCCGCAGCGCTGCGCCCCATGGGCGTATGCGTCAAGGGATTGAACGGGTTGTTGAAGAACAGCCGGCATCCGTCTGCTGCAGCCCGTGCCGGCTTCACGGCAGCATGGGTCAGCTCATACCAGTGGTAGAGCAAAGGTGATCCCCCTTGTCTGTCGATCAAAGCCCGGCGGCTAGCTGTCGCTCGTTATTGGCGGATGAGCGTTGATCCGGCTGCCGACGTCTTATTGTCACATTCCCTCAGGGTGAAGCCTGCACTGATTCGGCAATTGGTTAAAGCACGCTAGAGCAGCTTGGCGAGGCGGTCCGCGAGCGCGTCCGGATCGGTCGTGTGCGTGAAATGTGTGACAAAGGCGCCATCCGGCCCCATCAGATAGATGATCGCCGAGTGATCGATGGTGTAGCCCGTCGTTGCTTTCGGGTCCGGCACCTTTTTGAAGTAGACGCGGTAGGCTTTTGCGGCCGCTTCGATCTGCTCCTGCGTGCCGCTCAACCCAACGAGCCGCCGATCGAAGCTCTGCACATAGCCGGCGAGTTCCTTCGGACCGTCGTGATCGAAATCGACCGATATGAAAATTGGGACGATGCGATCGGCTTTTGGCCCAAGTTTCTCGAGCGCGGCAGACATGACCTGCAGGGCTGTGGGACAGACGTCAGGGCAGTTCGTGAAGCCGAAAAAGACAAGCATATACCGGCCACGAAAATCCTTGTCCGTCACCACCTTGCCGGTCTGATCCTTGAGTGTGAACGGCCCGCCGACCAGGGCCTTGCCGGTACTCTGGATGATAGCGGACGGCAGGACCTTCTCGCGGGCCTGCGGAAAGACGGCCAGCGCTGCCAGCGCCCCCACGATCAGTCCCCCGGCTGCCAGGATGGCCGTCCTCATGATATTTGCTCGCCTTTTCCATGGTTTTCCGCTGGTCTGCTATCGGAACTGGCCAACGGCAGGATAGCGCGGATCGAAACTGCGCCAAAGGAACGAGGATGATGAGTCGGCAATCGGTCGCAGATGCGGACCATCGCCATGTGGCTTAGGGCTCCCGCCATGTTGAGCAATACCCCCCGTTCCGCCGAGCTGACGGGGAGCAACCTGCGTTTGCAAACCGCCGTCCGGCTGCGCTGGTTCGGCGTGGTTGGCCAGCTCGTCACGGTCGGCTTCGTCTATCTGGTCCTGGATTTTCCGCTTCCGTTCGGGATCTGCCTTGCCTTCATCGCTCTGTCGGCATGGCTGAACGTGTTCCTGCGCATCCGATATCCGGCACGCCACAGGCTCAGCCTGATGTTCGCGACGACGCTTCTGGCCTACGATATCGCCCAGCTTGCGGGCCTTCTCTATCTGACCGGCGGGGTCGAGAACCCGTTCGCCTTCCTGTTGGTGGCGCCGGTGACGGTCTCCGCGGCGACGCTGCCGCCGCGAAACACGATTTTGCTTGGTGTCCTCGCCGCTGCCGCGAGCCTTGCGCTGGTGTTCTTCCACTATCCGCTGCCGTGGCACACCGATGCCCAGTTCAGCCTGCCGACCGTCTACAAGCTCGGGCTCCTCGCCTCCGTCGTCAGCGGAATGCTGTTTCTCGCCCTCTATGCCTGGCGGCTGTCGAAGGAGGCGCGCGAGATGTCAGCTGCGCTGGCGGCAACCGAGCAGATTCTCGCGCATGAGCAACAGCTCCACGCGCTGGACGGCCTGGCCGCCGCGGCCGCGCACGAACTGGGAACGCCGCTATCCACCATTTCCCTGGTCGCGCGTGAGCTGGTTCGCGAGATCCCTGCCGACAGCCCGATGGCCGACGACCTGGCGCTCCTGCAGTCTCAGGCTCTGCGCTGCCGCGATATTCTGAGCAAGCTCACGCGGCGTCCCAGCGAGCGCGATCCCCTTTACTCGCGTCTCTCGGTCATTCAGCTGGTCGAGGAGGCGGCCGAGCCCTACAAGGCCCTGCGCGCCAAAGTATCGATGCGGTTCGAGCCTGCGGCAGGCCTGGATGGCCCGCTCGGACAGCCTCCCGTTGGCGAGCGCCGGCCGGGCGTGATTTACGGCATCGGGAACCTGGTCGAGAATGCCGTGGACTTCGCACGCGAGAATGTCGTCATAGCCGCCACCTGGTCGGATGCGGAGGTTGTTCTCACGATCGAGGACGATGGGCCCGGATTTCCACCCGACGTGATGGATACGCTCGGGGAGCCCTACATCACGACCCGAGCCGCGGCGCGGAGCGACGGGGGTTCCTCTGAAGCATCCGGTCTCGGTCTGGGTTTTTTCATCGCGAAAACCTTGCTGGAGCGGTCAGGGGCAGTCGTCACCCTCGGGAACCGGCCCTATCCGGCCCGGGGCGCCATTGTTCGCATCGTCTGGCCGCGCTCCACGTTCGAGAGCGACGACACCACGCCCGGCGCGGTTGCAAGTGGTGCCAACTCGGCCGCCCCGGCCGGCCGTGGGTTTGCGATGTTCCGGTTTTTGTCTCCTTAAGTCTGGAGTTGGGCCGGCCAAGGCGGCTATAGTCGGGGGAACCAGGAGAATGACTGTGACCGAGGACCTGACATTCAAGCCGGACGAGCTGCCCGACGACCGCTCGCTCGTTATTGTCGATGATGACAAGGCGTTTCTGGCCCGCTTCGGACGGGCGATGGAAACGCGTGGCTTCGAGGTCAGGATGGCGCACTCCGTCATGGAGGGTCTCGACCTGCTGCGCGAGAAAGCGCCGGCCTTTGCCGTTGTCGACATGCGGCTCGAGGACGGCAACGGTCTCGATGTCATTGCCGAGCTTGCCAAAGTGCGCCCCGATGCGCGCGCCATCGTGCTCACGGGATATGGCAACATCGCCACCGCGGTCACGGCTGTGAAGCTGGGGGCTGTCGACTATCTCGCCAAGCCCGCGGATGCCGATGAGGTGACCGATGCGTTGCTGGCGGCCGGCAACGAGAAGGCGCCGCCGCCGGAGAACCCGATGTCGGCGGATCGTGTCCGCTGGGAGCACATCCAACGCGTCTACGAATTGTGCAATCGCAACGTCTCCGAGACGGCGCGCCGCCTCAATATGCATCGCCGGACGTTGCAACGCATACTCGCCAAGCGCGCACCCAAGTAGCCGGCCGCTATCGCGCCAGGGGCTCCTCGAGCCGCAGTTCGGGGTCGGACACGCCAAGCAGCCGCCAGGCCGCCGTCCGGGCCAGCCCAAGCGTCACAGCCTTGCGGACAGCCGGCCCCAGCCTGTGTTCGGGCGCTGGCCGTACGATGTCGCCGCCGTACCGGTCCGCAACGATGATGCCCGTGTCCTCGGGCAGAAGGTCGCGGGGGAAATCACCTGCCACGGCGAAGAACAACCGGTCGCAATAGGCCCGGTAATCCGGCCATTTCTGGTCCGCGCGAAAGTCCGCGACGCAGGATTTGATCTCCACGATCCAGATCTCATTCTTGTCGGAAATGGCGGCCAGGTCCGCACGCCGGCCGTTGGCAAGCGACAGCTCGGGCACGCAGGCCATTCCGTGAGCGAGGAGCAGCCGGCTCGCCCCACGGGCGATGGCCAATGCGGCCTGCGACTGTCGGCCGTCATCGAGCGGATTGCGAAGGGAAAGACCCATGGCGCATAGGTAGCGCCATCTTGTCTTCTCGCAAAGCCCGGGAGTATGCGAACCTGCAACGGTCCCGGGCCGACAATGTATGTCCTGTGGTTGGGCAGTTGACCGGTGCCAGCGCGTGGGGTTCCTTGTGCCGCGCGAAATGTGGTGGTCCGGACTCCGGGCGTTGGTAAGAGGTGGCGCAAGCATATGTTTTTCCGGCGCGGACAGGACGACAAGCAGGCAGCGGCCAAGACGGATGCCGGCACGACGAGCTCGATCGTCGAGAAGCCGCGTTCGCTCGCCGTCTCCGAGCTGCGCCGCATGGTCGACCCCGCGACCTTGGGGTTCTCCACAACCGCCGAGGTGGAGCCGATCACCGGTCTGATCGGGCAGGAGCGCGCGCTGCACGCGATACAGTTCGGCGCCGACATCCGCAGCCCGGATTTCAATCTCTTCGTGCTGGGTCCGCCAGCCTCGGGCAAGAGCACCGCGGTGCGTTCCCATCTGGGGGCCAAGGCCGCGGGAATGCCGGCGCCTTCGGACTGGATCTACGTCTACAATTTCGAAACTCCGAACCAGCCCAACGCCCTGCAGTTGCCGCCGGGGCGTGCGCGCATCCTGGCCAAGGCGATGGTCTCCGCCATCGACGAATTGCGCACGGTCGTCCCGGCGCTGTTCGAGGGCGAGGACTACCAGACGCGCCGCCGCTCGATCGACGAGGAGTTTCGCAGCGGTCAGGACAAGGGCTTCGAGGCGCTGAACGCCAAGGCGCAGGCGCAGAACATCGCGATCCTGCGGACCCCGACAGGGTTTGCCATGGCGCCCATGCACGAGGGCAAGGTTGTCAAGCCGGAGATTTTCAACGGTCTTCCGGAAGCGATGCGAAAGGACGTCGAGGCCCGCATCGAGGTCTTGCAGAAGGAGCTCGAGCAGCTTCTCGAGCGGGTGCCGAAGTCGGACAAGCAGCGGCGTGCGAAGCTCGGGGAGCTCAACGAGGATGTTGCCCGCTCCGCCGTCAAGGACGCGCTCGACGACGTCCTGGCTTCTTTTTCGGATATTCCCGCCGTTGTTGCGTATCTGGAGGCCGCCGGCCGCGATCTCATTCGAAACGTTGCCCTGTTTCTTCCCAGCAGCGAGGAGGAGAACGCGGTCGTCAGGCAACCGGCCGACACCGCACGCGACGTGCGCTTCCGCCGCTACATGGTCAACGTGATGGTGACCGACGGGCGCGAGAAGGACAACGGCGCGCCGCTGATCGAGGAGCTCAATCCGAACTACGGCAATCTGATCGGGCGCGTCGAGCACGTTGCCCAGATGGGCGCTCTCGTCACGGATTTCCTGCTCATCAAGCCGGGTGCCCTGCATCACGCCAACGGTGGGTATCTGCTGATCGATGCGCGCAAGCTGCTGCTGTCGCCGTACGCGTGGGAGGCTTTGAAGCGCGCGCTGAAGGCAAAGGAAGTCCGCATCGAGCAGCCGTCGGAGATGACGTCGTTCATCTCGACGCAGAGCCTTGATCCCCAGCCGATCCCGCTGGATGTCAAGGTGGTGCTGTTCGGGGATCGCGAGCTGTACTACCTGCTCAGCGCCAACGATCCGGATTTCGACGGCCTTTTCAAAGTGCAGGCGGATTTCGACGACAGCATCGCCCGGTCGGCGCAGAATGACCGCGCGTTCGCGGGTATCGTTTCGTCTATCGTCAAGGATCACGGGCTCAAGCCGTTCGACGCGGCGGGTGTGGGTCGAGTCATCGATCAGGCAGCGCGTCTGGCCAACGATCGCGAAAAACTGTCGATCGAGATCGGCTTGATCGCAGACATCGTTCGTGAGGCCGACTACTGGTCGGGAAAGGCCGGCCGCCCCGTGACGACGCGTGAGGATGTCGCGCGCGCGGTGACGGAAAGAACGCAGCGCGCCGACCGGCTGCGGGACCGTGCGCAGGAAACCATCGATCGCGGCATAGTCCTCGTCGATACGCAAGGCACCAAGGTCGGGCAGATCAATGGGCTTTCCGTACTGCAGCTCGGTTCGTTCGCATTCGGCCGGCCCAGCCGCATCACCGCGCGTGTGCGCATGGGGGCAGGCCGCGTCACGGACATCGAGCGCGAGGTCAAGCTCGGTGGACCGCTGCATTCGAAAGGCGTGATGATCCTCTGGGGCTTCCTCGCGGGCCGCTACGCCCAGGAGGTGCCGCTGGCGCTCGCAGCGTCGCTGGTTTTCGAGCAGTCCTACGGCGGCGTGGACGGCGACAGCGCATCCTCTGCCGAGCTCTACGCTCTTCTGTCCGCCTTGTCCGAGGTGCCGATCCGGCAGTCGCTGGCCGTCACGGGCTCGGTCAACCAGTGGGGCGAAGTGCAGGCCATTGGCGGCGTAAACGAGAAAATCGAAGGCTATTTCGACGTTTGCTCATCGCGCGGCTTGACCGGCGATCAGGGCGTTCTTATTCCGCGCTCGAATGTGCAGCATCTCATGCTGCGCGAAGATGTGGTGGAGGCCGTGCGACAGGAGAAATTTTCCGTCTATCCGGTTGCCACGATTGACGAGGGCATCGAGCTGCTGACCGGCGTGAAGGCCGGCGAGCGCGGGCCTGAGGGTCGGTTTCCGGCGGCAACCATCAATCGGCTCGTCGAAGACAAGCTGAAGTGGTTTGCTGATCGCAGCCGGTCGTTCTCGAAAGGCGCGGCGAACGATGGACCGAAAGTCGGATCATGATCGCGCATGTTGCCCAGGCCGGTGAGGATCGCGGCCGAGTGGTCTTGCAGATGGGATCCCGTCATCCCAGTCCTGTCGCGCTCGACGCGGCGTTCCGCATCGCGCGCGCTTTCGAGTCCGAGATCGAGTGTCTTTTCGTCGAGGATGCGCAGCTTTTCGACGTCGCGGCCTATTCCTTCGTGCGGGAAATTCCCCTGTCCGGGCGGCAGTCGCGCGCCCTGACCGCCGAAAGCGTCGGCACCGCGCTGGCCAATGCCGCTGCCGGAGCGCGCCGCCAGATCGAACGCCTCGGCAGGCTGAAGGACGTGGCGGTCCGTTGCAATGTCGTTCGTGACGAGACTTTGCACGCACTCGCCATCGCCTGCACCGAGCGTGGCCCATGGAACGTCATCGCGCTTGCCGAGCCCGTTGGCAGTGCCGATGGGGCCGTGCTGCGCAGAATTCTCGACGAGGTGGACGGGGCAACAGGTGTTGTCCTGGTTGGACATCTCGCGCGTGCCGCCGAGGGGCCGGTGGTTCTCGTCGTGGAACAGGTCGACACCCTGCCCGGCATGCTGCGGACCGCCCAACGTCTGGTGGTCGATGCGCCGGCAGGCATCGTCGTTCTTCTTGTGGCGACTGACGAGCTTGAGTTGCACGACCTTGATGCGCATGCACGCCTGGCCATCGGCGGCATGGAAGGGATCCGCATCATCAATGCTGAGGTGGCGCGGGACGAACCCGCAGTCGTTGCCGAGGCTCTTCGCCGCCTGTCACCGGGGTTCGTGATCGGGCAGTTCGGAGGCCTGGTCATGTCGGACCGCAACGATCTGCGGCCGATTTTCTCTGTTCTGCGTTGCCCGTTGTTGCTGGTGCGCTGATCGAGGACGCCGTCCAGCCGGCACGGCGGGCGACAGAATCCAGCGCGGAGAAGCTAGCCGAGCGGGCCGCGGGGCTCGTTTCTGCGCCAATCGGGGGGAGAATTCCAAAGCAGGTTCGCGGTGCTCAATCCGCGCAGATCGCAAACGCCGATCTGAGCCATCGTACGATCGATCTCGTCGTGAAAAATATCGAGCGCCCGCTTTGCGCCGGCCATTCCCCCCGCCGCGACGCCATAGAGTGTCGGGCGTCCGACGAAGACGAACTTGGCGCCGAGACACAGGGCGATGATGGCATCCGATCCGCGCCGTATTCCGCTGTCCAGCATGAGCGTCACACGGTCCCCCACCGCGGCGGCAATCGCGGGCAGAACCTCCAGGGGAGAGGGCGCGCGATCGAGCTGTCGTGCGCCGTGATTTGAGATCATGAGGCCGTCGACGCCGAGCGCGGCCGCCTGGATGGCATCGTCGGGATGCATGATGCCCTTGAGCACGAGCTTGCCGGGCCAGAGACGGCGAAAGCGCTCAATGTCGGACCATGTCACCGCCACGGGCGTTTGCGACGCGACAAAATCGGCGATGCCTTCGGCATTGGCGGCTATCGGTGCGTAGGCCTGCCAGGACGCGAATTTCGGCATTCCGTGGCGCAGGTATTCCGCCATCCATTGCGGGTGCAGGCAGGCTTCAAGCCGTGTTTTCAGGCTGAGCCTCAACGGTCGCACGAAGCCGTTGCGCTGGTTGCGCTCGCGCTTGGAGTTGATGGGCACGTCCACGGTGATCACCAGGGTGGAGAGACCTGCGTCCCGCGTCCGCCGGATCATGTCTTCGGATATCGCCCGGTCGCGAGCGACATAGAGCTGGTACCATCCGTGATCTGGCGCGATCCTGCCAAGGTCTTCGATCAGTCCCGTGCCGGTTCCCGAGAGAATGAAGGGCACGTTGGCGGCCCGTGCCGTCCTGGCAAGCATCTCATCGGCGCCGCGCCGGAAAAGCCCGGCCAGTCCGGTGGGCGCGATGCCGAGTGGACCATCGTAGGTCCGTCCAAACAGCGTCATGCTCTGATCGCGCTGGGAGGTGTCGATGCCGTAGCGCGGCACGAGACGGCAGGCGCCGAAGGCGCGTGAATTGGTCGACAGACCGTCCTCGTCCTCGAGGCCGCCCTCTATGAAATCGAAGGCGATGCGCGGAAGGCGTCGCTTGGCCAGCTTGCGCAAATCGTCGACGTTGATGGCTTTCGACACATCCATCCGCAGCACTTCCCGTCTGGCGTTGCAATCGCGCCTCTGACTGGTGCCATCGGCGCGAAATCGCGCCTGTTTAGCACCCTGGAAAACGGGGCGAAAGAAGCGCTGCATCGAGCCTTCCGGCTATGCGCCAGCAATTTTGGCAACAATAATGTTGACTATTATTCCGGAAGGCGCTTCAACAGCGCCCAAGGCCCGCGCAGCCGGGTTCCGGGAGCAGAAATGTCAAAGGTCGTACCCCTCAAAGCCAGACAGCGCCCGAAGGGCCGCCGGCGTCGCGAAGGCGCTGCCGCGCCAACACAGGAAGTGCTGCAGGTTCTGCGCGAACGGATCGCCCGGCAGGACGTGCCGCCGGGTTCGAAGCTGCGCGAGCACGAGTTGGCGGCGGAATTCGGCGTTCCGCGCACGCGCATCCGCGAGGTGTTCGGCCAGCTCGAGAATCGGGGCCTCATCACCCGCATCCCCAATCGCGGCGCGGTCGTGTCACGCCTCGAACTCGATCAGGTCTTCCATCTCTATGACGTGCGCGCGGTGCTGGAAGGCCTGTGCGTGCGCCTTGCCACGCAGAATGTCCCACCCGAGACCTGGCAGGAGTTTGTCGATCTCTTCGACGCGCCGATGGAAGCCTGGCTCGACGCCGGGGATTTCGATACGTTTTTGACCGGATACGAGCGGTTTCGGGCCCGCGTGATCGAATGCGCCGGCAATCCGCTTGCCGCTCAGATGCTCGACAGCATCTATGAGAAGACCAAGGTTCTGATCCGCCGCATTGTGATTCTGCCCGGGCGCGCCCGCATGGGCCTCGGTCAGCATCGGGCAACGGTTGCCGCCATGCGTGCCGGAAATGCCGACGAAGCGGAGCGCCTCAAGCGCGAAAATCTCGAAGGCGCGAAGGAATATCTGCGCCGTTTCCGCAAGTACGTTCTCTGAAAGCTGGAGCCGACGTGACCGCCGAACGACACAAGAGCGCCGTACAACCCCTGTCCGGCTGCCGGGTTCTAGAGATCGGATCAACGGTGGCCGGACCGTTCTGCGGTCGCATGCTCGCCGACTTCGGCGCCGAGGTCATTAAGGTCGAACCGGCCGAAGGCGATCCGGTGCGGACGATGGGCAAGCAGATCGATGGGCAGTCGCTCTATTCCGCCAGCATCTTCCGCAACAAGAGATTGCTCGCGCTCGATTTGCGACGGGACGAGGGCCGCGCCCTTGTGCGCGATCTGGCGGCGAAGTCCGACATCGTGGTCGAGAATTTCAAGCCCGGAACGCTTGAGAAATGGGGCCTGGGCTGGAGCGATCTGTCGGCGATCAATCCCCGGCTCATCATGGTTCGCATCTCGGGCTTCGGCCAGGACGGACCATATTCACATCGGCCGGGCTATGGCGTGGTGTGCGAGGCGGTGAGCGGCCTGCGCCATCTGACCGGAGATCCTGACCGTCCGCCATCGCGCGTCGGCGTGTCGATGACCGATTATATCGCCGGCCTTCATGGGGCCTATGGCGCCGTGATGGCGCTGATGATGCGCGAGAAGACCGGCCGCGGCCAGGTGATCGACGCGGCGCTCTACGAGTGTGCCTTCAATTTCATGGAAGCGTGGATCCCGGCTTACGACAAGCTCGGGTTCATTCCTGATCGCACGGGCGCGCGTCTGATCGGCAGCACGCCGAACAATCTCTATCCGACGGCCGACGGCTCCTGGATTCACATCACGGCGATGGCGGATAATCTCTTCCGCCGTCTCGCGAAGGCGATGGGTCAGCCATCGCTCGCGACCGATCCGCGTTTTGCCGACCACGTCGACCGCAACGAGAACCATGCGGCGCTCGATGCGATCATCTCCGAATGGACGTCGGGGAAGCCGCTGTCGGAGCTCGAGGCCATTCTCGAAGCGGCCGTCATCCCCGCGACCCGCATCTTCACGATCGAGGACATTTTCAACGATCCGCACTACCGCGCGCGGCAGTCGATCGTCCATGCGCCCGATACGCATCTTGGCACGGTCGCCATGGCCGCGGTGGTGCCGCGGCTGTCGGAGACGCCCGGTGAAGTCCGTCACGCCGGCCGCGACGTCGGGGAGGATTCCCGCAGCGTGCTGCAGGATGTGCTGGGTCTCGACGACAAGATGATCGACAGCCTCGTACACAGCGGCATCGTGGCGGAACGAGACACGGCGGCTGCCGGTGAAACGCGAGTGTCGGCATGACCAAACCGTTGTCGAATCCGACCGAAGCTGCGGCAGCCGATGAGTTCGCCCAGCGGACAGCCAGGGCCAAGGCCATGGGCGGCCCCGATAAACTTGCCCGACGCAAGGCCGCCGGCGTGCTCAATGCGCGCGAGCGTGTCGATGCCTTGTTCGATGCGGGCACATTCATTGAATCCGGTCTGTTCGGCACCTCGGGCTCCCGCCCCGAGGATCGCGATAAGTCGCCGGCCGACGGCAAAGTCGCCGGCTTCGGCAAGATCGATGGCCGCGAATGCGCTGCCGTCGCCAATGACTTCACGGTCATGGGCGCCTCGTCGGGTGCCACCAACGGCCGCAAGATGGGGCACATCAAGCGCGTCGCATCGAGCCGCGGCCTGCCGATCGTGTTTCTGGGCGAGTCGTCGGGAGCGCGCATGCCCGATCACATGGGCGCGCGGGGTATGGGATCGTTGCTCGGCAATGATCCCATCCAGTACATGCGCATGCGCGAGACACCCTGGGCCTCGGCGACGCTGGGATATTCCTACGGCTCATCGTCCTGGTACGCCGTGCTGTCCGACTTCAGCGTCATACGGAAGGGTGCCGTGCTCGCAGTATCGAGCGCACAGCTTGCATCGCTCGCCATCAAGGAGGCCGTCGACCCGGAGGTCATGGGCGGCTGGAAGGTGCACGCCGAGGTGACGGGCTTCGCCGACGTCGTCGTCGATACCGATGCCGAGGCCGTCGCAGCGATCAAGACCTTTCTCTCCTATCTCCCTTCCCATTGCCGGGAGGCGCCGCCGGAGCGCCCCGTTACGCCCGGATCCGGCGACAGCATGGCGGGCATCGCGAAGCTGCTGCCGGCAAAGCGAACCCAGGTCTATGACGTCCGCACCATCGTGCGGGCGATTGCCGATCGCGACAGCTTCTTCGAGCTCAAGGCGCGCTTCGGGAAGGTCGCAGTCACCGGTCTCGCGCGCCTCGGCGGGCGCACCGTCGGATTTGTGGCCAACAACCCGCTCGTCAAGGGCGGCGCGATGGACACGGACTCCTGCGAGAAGGTCACGAGTTTCCTCGTCCTCTGCGACAGCTTCAATATTCCGATCGTCATGCTCGTCGACACGCCGGGCTTCGTGATCGGAACCGACGCGGAACGCAAGCGCGCGCCCGGCAAGATCATGAACTTCATGCAGGCGCTGCAGCTCTGCACGGTCCCGAAGATCTCGGTCATCCTGCGCAAGAGCTACGGGCAGGCCTATCTCAACATGGGAGGCGGCCGCAATTCCGATGAGGTGGCTGCGTGGCCGTCGGCGGAAGTCAGCTTCATGGACCCGACGTTCGCGGTGAAGATCGTGCATGGGCTCGAGCCGGGCGATGCCGGCTTCGACGAGGCGTTTGCACGCATGAACAAGGACAGCGAGCCTTGGGACATCGCATCGATCTACGCCGTGCAGAGCGTGATCCGGCCCGAGGAGACGCGCGACTACCTTATCCGCATGCTCGAGGTGCACCGGCAGCGCATGACCAATGGCGTCGGGCAGCATCTCATGCATTCCTGGCCGACAAGCTTCTAGGAGATCGACGTGGCCGCGTTCGGCAAAATCCTGGTTGCCAACCGTGGCGCGGTCGCCGCGCGTGTCCTGCGCACGCTCGATGCGATGGGCATCCGCTCCGTCGCCGTCTATTCGGACGCCGATGCCGACGCGCCTTATCTCGCGACGGCAGGCGAGACGGTCCGGCTCGGTCCCGCGCCGGCGCGAGAGAGCTACCTCAACCAGGACGCAGTGATCGCCGCGATGCGGCAGACCGGTGCCGATGGCTTGCATCCCGGCTATGGCTTCCTCTCCGAGAATGCGGAATTCGCGCAGCGTGTGATCGATGCGGGCGGAACTTTTGTAGGCCCGTCTCCCCGCTGGCTCTCGGACATGGGCCATAAGGCCAGGGCGCGCGATCTGGCGCAGAAGTATGGGCTGCCGGTCGGACGCGGCTCCGGCATCCTCGGTCGGGACAAGGGCGAAATCGAGCGCGCTGCCGCGGCCATCGGCTATCCGGTACTCGTGAAGCCCGCCGGCGGCGGCGGCGGTATCGGCATGATGCCGGTGCGCTCCGCGGCCGATCTGCACGCGACCGTGGAACGCGCCGCGGCGCTGTGCGAGCGCTCGTTTGGCGTTGCCGACATCTATCTGGAGAAATTCTTCGAACGTCCGAGACACATCGAATTCCAGATCCTTGGCGATCGCCACGGCTCCGTGGCCCATCTCTTCGAACGCGATTGTTCCGTTCAGCGTCGCTACCAGAAGATGATCGAGGAGGCGCCGGCGCCGGCCGTTGCGCGCGATCGCATCGCGAAGATGGCGGCATCGCTCGCCGACAAACTGGCAACCGCCGGCTACGACAACATCGGCACCGTCGAGATGCTCATGGACGCCGATGGCGAGCTGTCGTTCCTGGAGATGAACACGCGATTGCAGGTCGAGCACGGCGTAACCGAGGAGATCACCGGCGTCGATCTGGTCGAGGCGCAAATCCGCTCTGCCGCGGGCGAGCGGCTCAGTGCCATTCTGCCGCAGCCTGTCGTCGCGAACGGTCACGCCATCCAGGCGCGTGTCTATGCCGAGGATCCGAAGCGCTTCTTCCCCTCCCCGGGCCGACTGACCGTGTTCCGGCCGCCGATCGCTGCCGGGGTGCGCGTCGAGACCGGTTATCGCGAAGGCGGCGAGGTCACGCCCCACTATGATCCGATGATCGCCAAGGTGATCGTGTGCCGGCCGAGCCGCGCAGAAGCGCGGCGCGATCTGATGGAGGCGCTGAAGGCGTTCGCGATCGAGGGCGTGAAGTCCAACATTCCCGCTCTGCTTGCACTGCTCGATTGCGAGGCTTTTCGCGACGGCAGGCCGCATACGGGGCTGGTCGGCGAGATCATTGGCGCTAAGGTGTAAAGCTTAGAAGAAAGAATTGGAACGCGGCCCGCAAGGCAGGCGCTAGGAAGCGGAAGAGAGGACGATTGGCGTGGCAGAGGTAGAGGCGAAATCGGAAGTCACGGGAGCGGTGTGGAAGATTACCACCGAGGTCGGCCAGAGGGTCGAGGCCGGCGACACGATCATGATCATCGAATCCATGAAAATGGAAATTCCGGTCATGTGCGAGGAAAGCGGCGTGATAGCCAAGTTCCTGGTCGAGGAAAAGACGCCGGTGAGCGAGGGCCAGGTCGTGGCTCTCCTGACGACGTAATCAATGTGTCAAGGCATCCGCCCGTGAACGATCAATCCAAACTGGCCAACGCCGCCAAATCCGCGCCTGCCTGGAAGGAGGAGCTCGATGAGCTCACGTTCCGCAGGCAGCAGGCGCACGCCCTCGGAGGGTCTGAGGCCGTTGCGCGGCATCACGAGCGCGGCCGCCTCACGATCCGCGAGCGTGTCAACCGTCTGGTGGATCAGGGCTCCTTTCAGGAAGTCGGCACGCTCACCGGCCAGGGCAAGTACGAAGGTGCGACCCTGAAAGGGGTGACGCCTGCGCCCTACGTGATGGGCCTTGCGCAAATCGACGGTCGGCCGGTCGCCATCGGCGGCGAGGACTTCACGATCCGTGGCGGTTCCAGCTGGTCGGGCGATCGCAAGAAGGGTGGCCAGGGCGGCTTCGTCGAAGACCTCGCTGCATCCTATTGCATTCCGCTCGTCAACCTCATCGATGGCGCCGGCGGCAGCGTCACGTCGATCACCCGGCGCGGCCATGCGGTTTTTCCCGGCGTCCATGGCTTCGAGCGCTCCGTTGAGCTGCTCGGCAAGGTGCCCGTGGTGTGTGCGGTCATGGGCACGGCGGCGGGCGGCCCGGCCGGGCGCGCGATCCTGTCGCACTGGTCGGTGATGGTCGAAGGGACAAGTCAGGTCTTTGCGGCCGGCCCTCCGGTCGTCGAGCGGTCGCTGGGGCAGATCATCTCGAAGGAAGATCTCGGCGGCTCGCCGCTTGCCGTCGATCTTGCCGGAACGATCGACAACCGTGCGCGGGACGAAGAGTCCTGCTTCGCCGAAATCCGGCGGTTCCTGTCTTACATGCCATCCAATGTCTGGGAGCTGCCTCCGACTGTCGCCGCGACCGATCCGGTGGACCGCTGCGACGACGAGCTGGCGAGCATCGTCCCGAAGGATCGCCGCCGTCCCTACAATATGAAGAAGCTGATCGGTCACATCGTCGATCGGAACTCGTTCTTCGAGATCCAGCCCACGTTCGGCAAGGCGCTGATCACCGGTCTGGCACGCATGAACGGCAAGGTCGTCGGCGTCGTTGCCAACAACCCGATGGTCTATGGCGGCGCGATGGATGTGAAAGCTGCGCGCAAGCAGATTCATTTCGTCGAGATGTGCGACTGCTTCCACATCCCGCTGATCTTCCTCGTCGACGTCCCGGGCTTCATGGTCGGCAAGGACGCCGAGGCTGCGGCCACTCTGCGCGAGGGCATGCGCGCAGTCTTCGTCGGCCTGCAGGCGACGGTCCCGATGTACACGATCGTCGTGCGCAAATGCTACGGTATGGCCGGCATGGGAACGACCGACAAGAACGGCCTCGACTTCAAGATCGCCTGGCCGTCCGCTGAATGGGGCTCGCTGCCGATCGAGGGTGGCGTCGCAGCGGCCTTCCGGCGCGATATTGCCAATGCTGCCGATGCCAAGGCGCGCGAGCAGGAAATCGAGGCCGAGCTCAGAGCTTTCGCATCCCCGTTCCGCACGGCGGAAGCCTTTGGGGTCGAGGAGATTATCGACCCGCGCGAGACGCGTCCCTATCTGTGCCGCTTCATCGATGTGGCGCAGGCGCGCCTCAAAACGACGCTGGGGCCAAAAGCGAAGTTCGGGGTAAGACCCTGAAGGAGAGAACGAAAGCCTAAATGCAAAGGAGGAAACGGTGAAAATAAGAACAGTCATTTCTGGCGGACTGCTGGCGATTGCCGCGACAATGGCGCTCGCGGTTACGGCATCGGCGCAGGAGCGCGTCAAGGTCAACTTCGGGATCCTGACGACGGCCTCGCAGACGCCATACTACGTCGGCGTCAAGAAAGGCATCTTCGCGAAGTACGGCTTCGATACGGAGACCAAGACGCTCGCGACGGGCGTGCAGGCAAACCAGGCGCTGGCGGCAGGGCAGGTCGATTGGGCAGGCGGCGGCGTCGAGTCCACCGTGGTCGCCTGGGCAACAGGCTTGCCGTTCAAGGTTTACGGCATGTATGCGAAGGGCGGCGATTCTTACGGGCTGCTGGTTCGCAAATCGTCGAACATCAAGACGCCTGCCGATCTCAAGGGTAAGAAGGTCGCCGTTCCGCAGGGCACGGCACCGGCCCAGGGTCTGAGCCAGGTGATGCAGGCTGCCGGTCTGGCGCGCGACGCGGTCCAGCGCGTGAATGCCAACTATGGCAACATGGGCCAGATGCTGGTTTCCGGCAATGTGGACGCGATGGCCGGCCTCGAGCCGTTTCTCACGCTGACGGCGGAGAAGCTCGGGAGCGAGGGCGAGATCATCATGCGCCTTGGCAAGTACGTGCAGGGCGGCGGATTTTTCCTGATCTCCGACGCCTGGGCCAAGGCACACCCCGACAAGCTGGCCGACGCCCTGGCCGCTTTGTGGGAATCCCAGGAGTGGGTGAAGAACAATCCCAAGGAAGCCGCCGCGATCGAAGCCGAGTTCCTCAAGGTCGAGCCGCGCATCGTCGAGGTGACGTTCAAGTGGCTTCAGTACGATCCGCTGATCGACGACTTTACGAGCAAATCGCTTGTCACGACGGCGGACTATCTCCTGGCGGAGAAGCTCATTCCTGCCGCCGTTGATACCAAGAAGCACCTCGCGGACTATGAGCGCGTGCTGAAAGAGGCGCAGGCCAAATACCCGAAATTTCCCAAATGACCACGAACGGCCACGGCGACAAGGATGATATCCTTGTCGCCACCCAGATATCGAAGACCTACTTCGACCCGATCGCAAAGGACGAGGTCGTGGCGCTCAGCGATGTCTCGCTGAGCGTCAGGTCGCACGAGTTCGTCTCGGTCATCGGTCCGTCCGGGTGCGGCAAGTCGACGTTTCTGCGCATCGTCGCGGGTCTCGACCGCCCCACGTCGGGCGAAATCAGGGTCTCGGGCCGCAAAGTGGATGGCCCGGGTGCCGATCGCGGCATGGTCTTTCAGGAGTACGCGCTGCTGCCGTGGAAGACCACGGAAGCCAATATCTCCTTTGGCCCGCGCCTCAAGGGCGTTCCCAAGGCGCAGCGGCAAGTCATCTCGCAGAAGTTCATTGATCTCGTCGGTCTGCGTGGCTTCGAAAAGAAATATCCGCACCAGCTCTCGGGCGGCATGCGGCAGCGTGCGGCCGTCGCCCGCGTGCTGGCGAACAATCCAACCGTGCTCCTCATGGACGAGCCGTTCGCCGCGGTGGACGCGATGACGCGGCAGCGTTTGCAGGAAGAGCTGACGGCGATCACGGCATCGGAGCGGACGACCGTTCTGTTCGTCACCCACGCCATCGAGGAGGCTGTGTTCCTGTCGGATCGGGTGGTTGCGCTGTCCGGCCGCCCGGGTCGTATTGTCGCCAACATGCCCATCGACCTCCCGCGCCCTCGCCAGTGGGAGCAGTTCATCCACGATCCGCGATTCATTCGCTATCGGGACGAGCTGACGCAGTGCATCCACTCGTCGGCCGGCCCGCGGAAAGACGATCATGACCACTGACGCCATCGACACAACGACGGGCTCGCTGGCCCCGCGCGAAACCGTGCGCAAGCGCCGCGCGTGGCTGTCCGACCTGTTGCCTTTCGGCGTCGGAATCCTCGCCTGGCAGATCGTGTCGCTGCTTAACATCTGGCCGCGGGTGCTGTTCCCCTCGCCCTATGAGGTCGCGGAAGCGTTCGCAGCCGACATCGCCAGCGGCGTGCTGCTGGTCAACCTCGGCGTCAGTCTCAAGAGCCTTCTCATCGGGTTTGTCGTCGGGTCCGCGATCGCCATTCCCCTCGGCTATCTCATGGGTC
Organism: Hyphomicrobiaceae bacterium; assembly: GCA_050186055.1. Taxonomy (GTDB): domain Bacteria; phylum Pseudomonadota; class Alphaproteobacteria; order Rhizobiales; family Hyphomicrobiaceae; genus CAMDPA01. Next base: position 21,244 of record JBFWYV010000040.1, read on the forward strand.
TCAACAAAAAGAGCCGGGACTTCTTCGACCCCCTCGTCAATCTGCTGCAGGCCATTCCCGGTCTTGCCTGGATACCGTTTGCCATCCTCTGGTTCGGCCTCGGCCAGGGAGCCGTGACGTTCATCATCGTGATGTCGGTCTTTTTCCCGGTCCTGCACAATCTGCTCACCGGTATTCGCATGGTGCAGCCGGTTCTCATCGAGGCCGTGCAGACGCTGGGAGCTGGCCGCACCGCGGTCATCAGCCACGTCATCTTTCCCGCCACGTTGCCGAACCTGATGACCGGCATAAGGCTCGGCATCGCTTTCGGTTTCCGCTCACTGGTCGGCGGCGAGATGATCGCCAGCACGGATGGCCTCGGCTATGCGATCTTCAACGCGCAGCAATATTTCCAGTCGGCGCGTATCGTGGTCGGCATGCTGGCGATCGGCATCACGTGGCTCATCATGGACCGCCTCATCCTGCGTCCGATCGAGCAGCGGACGACCCTACGTTGGGGGCTGGTGCGCGACGATATCCCGGCCGGCTGATCCCTGCCGCTATAGGACGCGGCGGAGACGCGCCCTATATTGCAGAAAGGTGCAACCGACCCATACGGGAGATCGGCACATGACGTACGTGAAGACGTCGTCCCTGCTCGTGGCGCTGGCGCTCGCTATCCTGTCGAGTGCGCCGGCCGAGGCGCGCATCGTCTGCGATGGCGAGTTCCAGATCATTCAGGGCCGGCCGCAGTCGACGCCCTATTGCCGGGATACCTACCTGGCGCAGGTGGCGCGCAGCTACGGGATGCGGGTGACCGCAGACGCCATGCGCAACAACCCGACTGAAAAAGCCCGGGTGTGCCGCTTCATCGGCGCGGATTTGCGCGTGCGCGAGGCCTGCTTCAACTACCGCGAGGAGCCCGGCGGCCGGATGCTTCCGTTCTAGCCGCTGGCCGCGGCGTTCTTGCCTGGCGCTGCTATGAGGCCGCGCTTTTCCAGCAACGCTTGCGTATCGGGCAGGCGTCCGCGGAACGCGATGTAGGCGTCGGCCGGATCGCGGCGTCCGCCCGCGCTATAGATGTTGTCGCGCAGACTCTTGGCCAGCTTTGCATCGAAAATGTCGCCGCTGTCCTCGAAGGCGCGGAAGGCGTCCGCGTCCATGACCTCCGACCAGAGATAGCTGTAGTAGCCGGCGGCATAACCTCCCATGATGTGCTGGAAATGGGGGATGCGATGACGCATCACGATCTCTTCGGGCATGCCGATCCGGGCGAGCGTCTGCGCTTCGAACGCATCCACGTCGACGGGTTCATCGCTTGAAAGCTCGTGCAGATCGAGGTCGACGACGGCCGAGGCGAGATACTCGACCGTGGCGAAGCCTTGATTGAACCCGCGTGCGGCCTTCAGCCGTTCGATGAGCGATGCCGGCATTGCTTCGCCCGTTTCGACGTGGCGCGCGAATGTCCTGAGGATCTCGGGCCGCATCAGCCAGTGCTCGTAGAGTTGCGATGGGAGCTCCACGAAATCGCGTGTCACGCTGGTGCCGGACACCATTGGATAGGTGACGTTCGACAGCAGGCCGTGCAGCCCGTGGCCGAATTCGTGAAACAATGTCCGTGCGTCGTCGATGCTGAGAAGCGTCGGTTTGCCTGGTGCGGCCTTGTTGAAATTCATCACGTTGTAGACGATGGGCCGAATGTCGCCGGCGAGCTTCTCCTGGTCGCGCAGGCTGGACATCCAGGCTCCGGATCGCTTCGACGGCCGGGCGAAATAGTCCCCCAGAAAGATGCCGACGTGCCGTCCCGAGGAATCCTTCACCTCCCAGGCGCGCACGTCGGGATGGTAGACGGGAATGTCGGATCTCGGCTCGAACTGGAGCCCGAACAGGCGCCCGGCGACGTCGAAGGCAGCGAGGATGACCTGGTCCAGCACCAGATACGGTTTGACCTCGGCGTCGTCGACGTTGAAGCGCTCCTTGCGTTCCTTTTCGGCGTAGTAGCGCCAGTCCCAGGCGGCGATGCGGACGTTCGCGCCGTCCCTGCGGGCGGCCTCCTGCAGGGCATCGCGTTCCTCCAGAGCGCGCGTGCGGGCGGGCTCCCACACCTCCATCAGGAGCTGCCGGACGGCCGCCGGTGACTTCGCCATGGAAAATTCGAGGGTTGAATCCGCCGCCGTCCTGTAGCCGAGCAGGCGGGCGGCCTCCGCACGCAAGGAAAGAATCTCGGCAACGATGGCGCGATTGTCGGATTTGCCGCCCGTGGCGCCCCGCTGGATCCAGGCCTCGAACGCCGCCTTGCGCAGGTCGCGGCGGGCGGAGAATTGCAGGAAGGGCTCAACGCTGGAACGGGACAGCGTGATCACATGCTTGCCCGCCTGCCCGCGCTCATCGGCTGCCTGACGGGCG
>JBFWYV010000041.1:0-23505 GCA_050186055.1 Hyphomicrobiaceae bacterium
TGGAGACCGGCGAGGTCAAGAAGGTCCTGTCCGGAGACGGCCTCTCCCTGGCGGAGGTGACGCACCATCCCGATACCGGCGCTGCGCTTGTCGGCGCCCATCTCCCCAATTGGGACCGGATGAAGCAGGCCGCGCTGGAGGGCGCGCGCCTGATGCACGAGGTCGGACTGATCGGCTGGGACATGGCATCGACACCGGACGGACCGGTGATCGTCGAGATGAATGTGACCCCGGATCTGGGCTTGTGCCAGCTCGCCGATGCGCGCGGCATGCTCGATGACACGTTCACGGCATTCATTGCCTATCAGAAGCGGTGCGAGCGCGAGCAGAAGAACGGCCGCAAGTAGGCGTGCGGGCCGCGCTCGGCAATCCAGCCGGCCGGCAAACTCGCGAACCGGTCCCGGCGCGACCGGAGATTCCCGGCCTTGACCGGATGAGCTTGTCTCTCCCCCTTGCAGGCCCGGCGACTTCCCACTATTTCGTGCGCGTCCACTCCAATTCATTCGGCTCAAACCCGCGAGGTTCCGGCATGAGCACCGAGGCCACGCCCTCCGTCGAAACCCATCAATTCCAGGCCGAAGTGGCCGAGCTGCTGCGTCTGATGGTGCACTCGGTCTATTCGGAAACCGAGATATTCCTGCGCGAGCTGATCTCCAACGCCTCCGACGCCTGCGACAAGCTACGATATGAGGCGATCTCGCAGCCCGATCTGGTTGCAGATGGCGCTCAGCTCGCAATCCGGATCACTCCGGACACCGGTGCGGGCACGCTGACGATCAGCGACAACGGCATCGGCATGGACCGTCAGGAGCTGATCGACAATCTCGGCACCATTGCGCGCTCGGGAACGCGCGCCTTTCTTTCCCGCCTCGCCCAAGCCAAGGACGGCAGTGGCCTGATCGGGCAGTTCGGAGTGGGCTTCTATTCAGCGTTCATGGTCGCGGACCTGATCAAGGTGATCAGCCGCCGCGCCGGATCGGACGACACATGGGTGTGGCGGTCGGAAAGCGGTTCCGGGTTCGAGATCGCAGCCGCTACGCCGGAAGAGGCCAAGGACCTTGCGCGCGGTACGCGGATCATTCTGCATCTCAAGGACGATGCGAAGCGCTATCTCGAACGGCCGACGATCGAGCACGTCGTCCGCACGTACTCCGACAACATCCAATTCCCGATCGAGATCGCCGACGACAAGGGCGAACTGCGCCAGATCAATACCGCCAGCGCGATCTGGCAGCGGTCGAAATCGGAGCTGAAACCGGAGGACTATGCAAATGCATACCGCTCGATCACGGGCGGTTTCGATGAGCCGGCGATGACCCTGCACTACAAGGCGGAAGGCCGGCAGTCCTATGCGGTGCTGCTGTTCGTGCCCACCAGCGCGCCTTTCGACCTGTTCGATCCGCAGCGCAAGGGGCGCGTGAAACTCTATGTCCGACGCGTCTTCATCACGGCCGACGCTGATCTGCTGCCGGCCTATCTGCGGTTCGTTCGCGGCGTGATCGACAGCGAGGACTTGCCGCTGAACATCTCGCGCGAAATGCTTCAGAACAATCCGCTGGTCGGACTGATCCGCAAGGCCGTCACCGGCCGGGTGATATCCGAGCTTACGGGCTTCGTGGAGAAGAACCCGGACGCTTACGAAAAGGTCTGGACGGCATTCGGCAGCGTGCTGAAAGAAGGGATCTACGAAGATCCGGAGCGGCGCGACCAGCTTCTCGGCCTCGCGCGCTTCACGACGACGACGCACGACGGCGGGCGCTCGCTGGATCAGGTCGTGGAAGCGATGCGGCCGAACCAGGCGGCGATCTACTACCTCACCGGCGACAGCCTGGAGCGGTTGCGCGCCAACCCGAAGCTTGAAGCGGCGCGGGCACGCGGAATCGAGGTGCTCTTGCTCAGCGATCACGTCGATGCGTTCTGGACATCTGTGCCGCTGGAATTCAAGGGCAAGCCGCTCAAGTCGTTGAGCCAGGGCGACGCAGACTTCGGCGATGTGCCGTTGGCCGAGGACGCGGCGGCCAGGGAGGACGAGAAAGAAGCGAGCACGGTCGACGACGCCCTGGTGCTGGCCTGTGTCAAAACGGCGCTCGGATCGCGTGTCGAGGATGTCAGGGCCTCACAGCGTCTCACCGACAGCCCGGCCTGCCTCGTCGCCGGCAGTTCCGGCCCGGATCGCGAGTTGGAGCGGCTGCTGGCGCGAGCCAACCAGGGCGGCATGGGAACCAGGCCGGTGCTCGAGCTCAACATGCGCCACGCCATCGTCGCCGCGATTGCGAGCGCGAAGGTTGCCGGCCGCGATGCGGAGGTGGAGGACTTATCGTCCCTGCTGTTCGAGGAAGCGCAAATCCTGGATGGCGAAGTGCCTGAGGATCCGGCTGCATTCGCCCGGCGGATCAATCGTCTGATTGCAAAAGGCGTCAGTCCAGGCGGCTGACGCGGGCGAACACTCAGCCAGAACGCAATAAAGCTCGCTGCACATAGCGCCGTAAGCGGGGTGGCCGGCGTTGAGATGTGCAGCGAGCCTTAGCACCAGTGCAGCCCGACCGACATCGAGTGCTCTGGTATCGACCTCGGCCCCTGCTCTGGATTGCGGGCGGCAAAGCCGGTGCCTCGGTCAATTCGTCGATGGGATGCCGCCATGTGGCGCGCGGCCATCCCGATACCTATTTCCAACCGCGTCCGATCAGTCCCTTCTCCTCCTCGGGTCCCGGCACATCGTCATTGGATCTGAGTTGACGGACCAGCTGGTCGAGCGCGGGCATCTCACCCGCAGGCTCAGACCAGCCGGTCCTTGCGCCCCCCGACGCAAGGCCAACTGCAACGTGCCCGAGCACGCGCCATTGGCCATTCTCATTCCGGCATGCCAATCCGTGATACTCGAACTTGCGGTCAGCCGACTTGTACTCGCGGCAATATCCGCCCTGCTTACTGCGGAAGCTGAGCACCGGAGCCACCATGCCGCTCGCCACCTTGGCGCGGGCGTCCTGGCTCACGCTATTCTCGAGCGCGTACTGCAATGTTCTGCCGCGTGCGATTCCACCGAGTGCGAGCGACTCGCCGCCGCCCGAAACACCGGCCAGCCAAGCCCCGGTCGCGCCGATAACGAGAGCAAGCGTTGCCGCCATCGCAAGCGCGCCGGCGCCAAACGTCCGGTGTCCTTCGACGCTGCCGGCAAGCCCGCCGGCGCCGCGATGCCGATGCTCGTCCAGGCTCACGACACGCTCAACGGCGGGCGCAATGGGGGCAGGCGCGGCGGGCGTCGGGCCAGGATGCTGACGGATTGCCTGCTCCAGCCAGTCCGGAACGGGGGCCTGGCATACATCGCGATAGACGGGCTGCAGGCGCTCGGCCGTGGTCGCCAGGAACGCCTCATAGCGCTGCTTGAGCGCAGGATCGGCATCGATCAGATCATGCAGCCGCCGCCCGTCCTCGGGCGACTGCTTGCCGTCCGCAAGCCGCATCAGATCCAAATCAGAAACTTCATCCACGGCGGCCACCGACCTCTACCTGGGACAAGTCCACTGCGGTCTCACCCAATGCCTCTGCCAATGCGCGCCGGGCGCGCGCCAGTCTGCTCATCACGGTGCCAATCGGGGCACCAATCACGTCCGCGGCTTCCTTGTAGGAAAGCCCCTCGACGCACACCAAACCGACCAGGACACGCTGTTCCGCCGCCAACTTGCCCAGCGCGGCGTCCACGGCGGCGAGCGTCAATTTGTGCTCGGTGATTTCCCGACCATCCTGGCCCGCCAATTCGTGCACACTGTCGACGTCAATGCTCTCACCTCTCACTTGCATCGCTCGCAGCCTGTCGAACCATAGATTTTGGGCAATACGAAACATCCAGCTGTCGAGCCTCGTCCCCTCCTGCCATTTGTCCAGGTTGGAGAGCGCACGCATGCACGTCTCCTGAACCAGGTCGTCAGCCTGATCGAGATTGCCTGTCAGCGAGTAGGCGAACCGCCGCATGCGCGGCAGGAGCGCCACCATCTGTGACCTTGCATCGTCCGCCACACGAAGACCTTCCCGCTCGGATTGCTACGATAACGGCCCGGGCCATCGGTTATTCCCAGGCGCGCAGCGATATGTGTCCGTCGAGCCACATCGGCGACGACGGCTGTGCCGGCGGCCGATGGGCGGCGGGTCGCCGGCAGGGGCATGATCGTACTACCCAATATTTCCCCCGACCGCCCGCGATGCACGCGCGCAGGCGATTCGCCGCTCAAGATGGACGCACTTTGGGGCATTTCGATTGCAAAACCCCATGAACGACGCCAGACTCGCGTTCCAAGCAAGGCGGCGCCCGGCATGGCGTCTCAGAATGGCTGCTGTGGATTGGCAATAGCATCGGCAATCCGGCCATCTGCAAGCCTGCCGACAGTTCAGGGAGGCTACCTCAATGACGAAATGGCTCTTTGGCGGCAAAGATGCGGCGTCCGATCAAGCCGGGCCGTCAGCTCTTCATAGCCCTAGCGGCGGCGGCGGAGGCAAAGGTGTCGAGCGGATGCCCGACATTGCGCATCTAACGGTCGAGAACATCACGGACGCAGTGCTCGATCAGATGTCGACGACTCCCGATCCCCGACTGAAAGAGATTGCGGAAGCCGCAGTCCGCCACCTGCACGCGTTCGCCCGCGACGTGAAGCTCACTCCGGCGGAATGGCTGACAGGCATCGATTTCCTGACCCGGGTCGGGCAGATGTGCACGCCGGACCGGCAGGAGTACATTCTGCTGTCCGATACGGTCGGCCTGTCGGCACTGGTCAACATGATGCATGACGGCACGGCCCTGGAAGCAGCAACCGACACCAGCCTGCTTGGGCCGTTCTTCCGCGAGAACGCGCCACGCTTCAAGGCAGGAGAGCAGATCAACAAGGATACGAGCGGCAGCGAGATCGTGCTCTACGGGACGGTCATCAATGCGCGCGGCGAGCCGGTGCCCAATGCCGAGGTCGGCATCTGGCAGACTGGACCGAACGGCCTCTACGACATCCAGAACGATCCGACGGGGCCGATGGACAGCCGCGGGATCTTCACGACCGACGCCAACGGCAACTATCTGATCCGGACGGTAAAGCCGCGCGACTATTCGATCCCGATGGATGGCCCGGCAGGACAGCTCGTCCAGCGTCAGGGGCGGCACGGCATGCGTCCGGCTCACATCCACATCCTGGTGAGCGCGCCCGATTATCGCGAACTGGTGACGGCGCTGTACATGCGGGACAGCGAGTATCTCGCGACGGACGTGGTGTTCGGTTCCTCGTCATCCGATCTGGTCGCGCTGCCGGTGGAGGGGGACACCAACTGTCCGATCAAGGGCCTGCCGACGATCCGCTACGATTTCCGCCTGTCGCGGATGTCGGATGCCGATCGCAAGACCGGCCGCGTCGGGGCGGACCCCGCAACAATCGGCGCACCGGCCTAGAAACACAGGCTGCGTGGTCACGCGCCGTTGAGTGAGTCGGCGCGACCGAGCATCCGTCCCGTCCCTTTGCTGCGTTTCAGGCCGGTGGGCGTCGTCCGGCGCCATCGCGAAAGGCGAGGCGCAAGCCAATCGAGCATCGCTGCACCTACGCCGCACGCCCGACGGCGGCGTTGGAGCAGTCCTGCGCGACGTGGTAGGGTTCGGGGTTTGGCGGCAAGCAGGGGCGAGGAACGTGGAGGGAAGCGAGGCTGTCTATACGGCGGCACTTATTGCGACGGCCGTCAGCGCCATGTTCGGCGTCTGCGCCAACCTCCAGAGCATCGGGCTGGAGCACACCGATCCCAGGACGGGGGCCATCATCAATGTCGGCACGTCATGTCTCATTGCCTGGATCGCTGCGCCGTTCTTCCTCGATACGGCTGACCTCGCGACCAAGGCGGCGGGCTATTTCGCGCTGGCCGGTCTGGTGGTCCCGGCCATCTCAATGGCGGTGTCGACTGTCAGCGTGCGCCTGATCGGTCCATCGCTGACATCGGGGCTGGCGGGAACGAGTCCCATGTTCGCCATGCTGCTTGCCGTCATCTGGATCGGCGAAGTCGTGACCGCGCAGATCCTGCTGGGCGCGGTGACCGTGGTCGCCGGCGTCATGCTCGTCGCGGTGCGGTCGAAGGGGACACAGAAGACCTGGCCGCTGTGGGCCATCAGTCTTCCCTTCGTCGCAGCGATCATGCGCGGAATTGCGCATCCGTTGATCAAGCTCGGCCTGCTCCTGCTGCCGAGCCCGATGACGGCGATGCTGGTCTCAACCACGGTATCGATCGTGGTGCTTTACGGCTGGTCGAAGCTGGAAGGGCACAGGATGCCGGCGATCAGCCGAGGCCACTTCTGGTTTGCGCTGGCGGGCTTCATCAACGGCGTCGGCATGGTGCTGCTGAACCTGGCATTGCAGATCGGATCGGTCAGCGTCGTGTCGCCGATCATCGCGGCCTCTCCCGTCTTCACGCTGCTGACGGGCTACTTCTACTTCAAGCGCGAGGTCATCACGCTACGCACCACGATCGCGATCGCCCTGATCGTGGCGGGCTGCATGCTGATCGTGGTGCGTTGAGGGCGAGAAGAGCTGCCAGTGCGCTAACCCTTGAGCGCTTCGCCCCACCTGTCCTCGATCGCCTTGGCTTCCTCGATCGAGATGGCGGACGTCCTCGGATAGTCCGCCTTCATGCCGAAGGGGATGCAGGCGTCGATGATCATCTTCGAGTGCGACGTCTGGCCAGCGGCGCGCGCGGCCGGCGCAATGCGTGGGTCCAGCGCCGAACTCCAGGTGCCCCGCACGATGTCGACCTGCTCGGACGGCTCCGAGCGCGTGGTTACCGCCCACATCACGTCGGCGAGATTGGACGGGTCGACGTCGTCATCGACGACGACGATGACGCGCCCCATATAGCTTTGGGCCGCCGCTATAAGGCCCGCACGCTTGGCATGCCCGGCGTAGCGCTGCCGGATAGCGACCACCGTCATGAGCTGTGCGACGTGCTGCCAGGCGCCGACCACGTCGGTCACGCCGCTCGATTCGAGCTCGCTCCAGATGCTGGCAGCGCGGAACGGCAAACCGAAGTGAAATCTCGGCGGCTTCATCGGCGGCGAGCCGAGCAGAACAGGATCGTTGCGCCAATGCATGGCTTCGACCCGCATCGCGGGCGACGGCCGCTTCTCCGACGCATAGTAGCCGGTGAACTCGCCGAACGGACCCTCCGGCAGGGTCTCGTCAGGGTACATGTGCCCCTCGAGGATGATCTCCGCCCGTGCCGGCACCGGCAGGCCGGTGAGCGGTCCCGGGACGACTTCGATCGGCCGCCCCTTTATGGCTCCGGCAAACGCATATTCCGAAGCGCCTTCGGGCAGATACTCGAAGCCGGCGATGAACATCGACGGGTCGGCCCCGCAAACGACAGCAACGGGGCACGGCTTTCCCGCCTCCCAGTACTTGCGGGCGATGATCGCACCGTGCCGGCCCTGGTGATCGAACTGCAGCGTCAGCCGGTCCTTGCCGTGGACCTGGATGCGGTAGATCGAGGCGTTGATCCAGCCGGTCTCGGGATCGCGCATCACAACCGTCGAACCGGAACCGATGAACGGCCCGCCGTCGGCCCTGTGCCATTGCGGCGCCGGGAGGACGGACAGGTCGACGTCCCGGCCGCTCAGCCCGTTCTGGACAAACATGGCCTCGTTCACGGTCACGGGCTCTTTCAGCTCGAGTTCGCGCCGGCGCGACTTCCAGGCCTTCAATGCATCGAGCGGGCGCAAGGCAGGGTCGAGCCCAAGCGCCAGCGCGGCGCGCTGCGGCGTGGTCGTGGTATTGGTCAGCACCCGGAATCCGCGCGGCAGGCCCTTCAAGTTGTCGAACAGGAGCGCCGGGCAATCGGGCCGGCCGGCAGCAACTTCAGTAATGGCGCCGAGCTCGCAGTCAGGATCAGCGCCGTCGATCCGGCGGAGAACGCCAATCTCGTCGACGCGCTCGATGAACTCGCGCAGGTCGGCGTAGGGGCGAATTGTCATGTTGCATCCTTTGGCGGGCGGAGCATGATGGGGATTGAATCGCGTGGTGCGAGAGTCGGGGTATCAGAGTAGACTACCGGGTTGCGGCGGGGCAATACTGCCAATCCCAGCGGGACCGCACCAACCTCTCCAAACCCAATCAAAATCTCAATACGAGTGATCCAGCACGGATGGCAAACGACGCCGCGCCCCCTTCCCCACGCCCAGTGCAGCAGGACATGCGCGCGTATGCAGCCCTGCGCGTTCCGATGTCCCGCTCCTATCTGGGCTACTCGGCGCTGGCCATGATGGCCGACAGCATCGAGCACGTGATCAGCTACTGGATGATCTTCACGAAGTTCCATTCGCCGGCGCTGGCGGGATTTGCCGTCGTCGCGCACTGGGTCCCGTTCCTGCTGTTCTCGATCTGGGCCGGATCGCTTGCCGACCGCTACGACCCGCGCCGTGTCATTCAGATCGGCATGGGGCTGTTCATGCTGGTCTCGCTGGGATGGGGTCTGCTGTTCCTGACGGACAGCATCGCGTGGTGGCACGCCGTCGTGCTGCTCGTGATCCACGGCTTTGCCGGCGTGCTATGGTCACCGGCCGGCCAGCTCCTGCTGCATGACATCGTGGAAGAGCGCCAGCTTCAGAGCGCCATCCGCCTGCTCGCAACGTTCCGAACCCTCGGGTTTCTACTCGGTCCGGCCATCGGCGCCGCATTGCTGTGGCTGGCGGGACCGTCGCTCGGCATTCTGATCAACGTGCTGATCTATGTGCCGCTGACGCTGTGGCTCATCAGATATCCGCGCAAGGTGCATACGCAGTCCGGACATTCGGCGCGGGTGGCGTCGAGCCTGTCGGACATGTTTCAGACCGTCCGGCAGATCCACGGCATTCCCGTCGTGTTCGCCATGACGGCACTGGCCGCACTGGCTGCGAGCTTCGTCGGCAACGCGCATGATCCGCAAATGCCGGAATTCGCGCGCGATCTGGGCTCGGGCGATCCGGGTCTGCTCTATGGACTGCTGCTCACGGCGAATGCATTCGGCGCGATCACCGCCGGCATCATCCTGGAATCACGCGGCCTGCTGAATGCCCATCCCCGCACCGCCTTCATCCTCGGGTTGGGCTGGAGCCTGGCGATCTTCGGCTTTGCCATTTCGCCGTACTATCCGCTATCGTTCGTACTGCTGGTATGCGCCGGGTTCCTCGACCTGTCGTTCAATTCGATGACGAGAACACTGGCGCAGCTCTATTCGCCGCCCGCGATCCGCGGCCGTGCGATCGGCTTGTTCAACGTGGGCTCGCTGGGCTGCCGCACATTCAGCGGCATTACGGTCGGCTTCGGCGGAGGCCTAGTCGGGATTCACTGGTCGCTGGCTGTGAGCGCGCTGGCGCTCATGCTGTCGATACTCCTGCTCTTCCGCTGGGCGGAACAAGAGGGCGCGACGCAACTTCACGCTTCCTCCTAAAGCGTCGCGGCCTCGCCTGGGCCGCGGAGGCGGCTGCCTACGACAACTATCCGCACCCGCAGCACCCGTGGCGAGCCGCGTGGATGGCCGCCGTTCTCCGGCGCGCCGTTGCACGTCGCACCGGCGCGGCGTGGGCGGAGGATGGCGATGCTGTTGCCTCCCCTCAGCCGTCACGGCCGCGGCGGCGGCTGCCTACGACAACTGTCCGCACGCGCAGTGCTTGCTGCGAGCCGCGTGGATGGCCGCCGTTCTCCGGGACCACGTTGCTACTTCGGCATCGCCTTGGTGGCCGGGGCGTTGGGCGCTGCCGTGGTCGACACCGACATCGCTACGCCGCCATATCCGAAATACGTGATTGCGCCGAAGATCACTGCGAAGACGATCGAGGTGACCAAGGCATTGGCGAAACGATTGGAAAATGTCAGCGCGTTACCGATCCAGGACACGATGAAGACGACGATTGCGGCAACCACCACCGGCTCCGCCCAGCTATATGGCTCTGGAATGAACATGTCTTCCCTCCTCACTTCCTGCCAAAACAGATCCGTCCCAATGCCAGAACGTATGTCGGGCCCGGATCATTCTCCTCCATGTCAAAATCAGGCAGCAATCGAGCGATCGCACGGGATCGCAGGCAAATCCGCCTGCTCTGCGATAGCCGCCCAATATGACACTTTTTGAAGTCCGGGACAAAAACTGCGATGGCGGGGATGTGGTTCCTGCTCCCTGGCGCACACCCCGCCGGATGAACATCAGATAAAGCCTGAGTTCACAACGGGTTCAGTGCGGCTGAGCGAATGTTGCTTCATCGATGACCGATCGCGAGATCGGTGTAGCTCAGATGAAAAGGACCTCGAATCATGACCAATCGTATTGCGTTGACACTTGGGCTCGTTCTGGCCGGCGCAACGGCCGTCGCCGCGACAGCCGCAAGCGCGGACATCTATCGCGGAAAGGGCGTCAATGCGCGCCAGAGCAATCAGCATGCCCGCATCAATGCCGGTATCCGCAATGGCTCGCTGACGCGCCTGGAAGCCGCGCGGCTACGCGCCGAACAACGACGAATTGTGCGCTACGAGCGGCAGGCGAGAGCCGACGGTCACCTGTCGCGCGGCGAGCGGCTGACGCTGCAGCGCATGCAGATCCGGGCCAGCCAAAAAATCCATCACCAGCGCCATGACTGGCAGAAGCGCCGGTGGTTCCGCTGACGGAAAACCAAGGAAAGCAACCAAGGATAAACCCGGCAGGCAAAGCATGCTCGCTCTGCTGTACCTGCTCAACTGGCCGCCTCTCCAGGCGGCCAATTCATTTGTGCGCTACTCCCGCCAATAGTCCTCGATCCACCGGGCGGGCCTGAACCGCCGCTGCGTCGGCCGCCAAAAGCTCCCCCTTCCCACGCGCTTTTTCACCTCGTGCCGGCCGAGTATCGCAGACTGCGGCGTGATCGAGCCGAAGAACACGAGGATCTTGCCCCCTGCCGGCCTGGCAGGGCTGGAAAAGAAGCGCAGGACGCGATTGCGCGGAAGACAGGCCAGCGAAAACGGGACGCACCATTGCTCCGGCCAGAACGTGGCCTCATCGACGGCCTTGGTCAGGAAGTTCTGCTCCTTTCCGGCGTAGCGGGAGATGATGTCCTCCGGCGAGGTCGCATAGAAACGGTCGAGGACGGCTTTCTCCATGCCGATGAAGTAGCGCACGACCGAGCTGTTGCCGTAGCCGAGATGCGGGTCCTTCCATTCCCTGATGATCAGGAACCGGCCGGGCAGCTCGAACAGATCATCGATGCCGCCGATGATGACGATGTCGAGATCGAGAAACAGGGTCATGCCGGACAGGCCGCCGAGGTTCTCCTGCATCAGACCGAGCTTCGGCCAATACTTGCCGATGCGCTCCGCATCGAATTTGACCTCGGGCAGCGGCTGACACTCGATCGCTGGATCGATGCCGCTACTGTCGTCGGTGAAGCAAACGAAGCGGATATGCCAGGTCGTATTGCGGCGGACCATGGCGTGTAGCCGGTTGACCCATTCGGGCCCGTAGCGCGTACCCCACTTCATGCACACGACGTTGGCCGACCGTGCTCGCTGAGCCGCATCGAATGCGCCACGCCAGATCGATTCGTCTGATTCCGTCATGCCTTTGTCATACTGCGGTTCCGATGATCAGTGCCGGGCGCTGTCGCGCGGTTGCGTGCGAACTGTGGAGAATAGCGACTGCGGGAGCAAGGGCAGTTCTCGCCGAGCCCTCCAGTGATGCAGGCAGGTTACGGCCGTGGCTCGAGCTCGCTTCGTTAGCAACTTGTTTACCAACCTTTCCTAGCCTCCAAGGCAGCGCAGGAATTCCCCAAGGGTTCGTAGCAATGAGCACGCTCAGGATGATGGCGATCGACGAGATCTGCCAGCGCGGCAGCATTCGCGACGGCGATGTCGAGATGCTGAGGCAGGCGTTCTCACGCGAGCCGCACCTGACGGCAGGCGATGTCGATGCGCTGTTTCGCATCCATACCCTGGCGCGGGTGCAGGACCCCTCGTGGGCCGACTTCTTCATCGAAACGATGACCGATTACGTCGTCCGCGAGTTGGAGCCATCGGGCTATATGACGGCCGCCCATGCGGGATGGCTGATCGCGCGGGTCTCGACAGCAGGACGGGTCCGCTCGCGCGTCGAACACGACATGCTGCTCAATGTCATCGACAAGGCGCGCTGGGTGCCGGAGACTCTGCTGGCCTTCGCGATCGCCCAGATCAGGGATGCGGTGACGTGCGGCGAGGGACCTCTTCGGTCCGACGGCATGCTGCAGGCGGGTATCATTACCGCAGGCGAGGTCGAGCAGCTTCGCGCCCTGCTCTATGCGTATGGCGCCGACGGCCCGTGCGGCATTACGCAGATCGAAGCCGAGCTGATGCTGGATATCGATGCGGCGCTGCCGGCCGAGGCCTCCGAAGAGGACGGCATCGCGCTCGATGCGTGGTCCGACCTCGTCATCAAGTCGATCGCGAATGCCGTGCTCGATGCGTCAGGCTATGCCTGCCCGAGCCGGGAGGAAGCGCTGTCCGAGCGCGAGCCGATGGGGGCGGTGGACCAGCGCGGCGTGCTCGGCTGCTATGTTCGTCAGGATGCGGAAGCGCGCGCGCTGGCACGCCTGGAGCGCCAGCGTATCGAGATCATCACCGGCGAGCCGGTCGGCGATGCCGATGCCGATCGCCTGGCTGCGCGCTTGATGCCGGACGACGGCGCGTGTCCGCGGGCCGCGCCCGTGCCGATCCTGCTGCAGCAGGCGGGATTCAGTCTCCATCCGACGCTGCGTCCAACTGTTTTGGAAGCCGCCGCCACTGCAGCGTGACGAACCTGACAGCGCGCGACTCGGACTGCCCCAAAAGTATCATAGCCAGTATGCAGGCTCCCGCCCCCACGCGAGAACTCACCCGGCTTTACCCGCCGATGCAGCGGCCAACGCTTCCTTCAGCTTGAAGCGCATGATCTTGCCCGATCCAGTGCGCGGGATCTCGCGGACGATGTGTACGGTCTGCGGTACTTTGTAGGCTGACAGGTGCGTGCGGCAATGCGCGATCAGAGCCTGCGTCTCGATGCTCTCACCGGATCGCGGCACGACGCAAAGCACCGGCACTTCGCCGAGCTCCTGGTGCGGCATTCCGATGACGGCGCATTCGAGCACAGGGCCAAATTCGGTCACGACCTCCTCGATCTCGGCCGGCGCTATGTTCTGTCCGCCGCGGATGATCAGCTCCTTCAGCCGTCCGGTAATGGTCAGGAAGCCGTTCTCGTCCGCCCGTGCGAGGTCGCCGGTGCGGTACCATCCGTCGCGCAACGCCGCCTCGGTCTCCTTCGGCTTGTTGTGATAGCCCGGCATGACGTTCGGCCCGCGCACGATGAGCTCGCCTTCCGCGCCGACCGCCACGTCCTTGTCCGTGACCGGATCGACGATACGGACGGCGAGCCCCGGCAGCGCCAGCCCGCACGAGCCGAGCACGCGGCCGCCGGTCGGCCAGTTCATCGTCACCATCGTCGACGTCTCGGTGATGCCGTAGCCGTCAAGCAACTGAACGCCGAAGTGCGATTCGAACTCGCGGTTGAGCGGGGCCGGCATGATAGCGCCGGCCGAAATGCAAAGGCGCAACGGCCGAAGATCTCGAGCGCCCGCGTCGGATTCCCTAGCGCGTTGCAGGAGATAGTGGAACATCGTCGGCACGCCCGGCATCACCGTGTAGCGTCCCGACTTGAGCCGCTCCAGCGCCTCCGCGGTCGAGAACCGCTCCATGATGAACTCGCTCGCTCCCGTCGCGAGAATGCTCATGACACTGATATTGAGCGCATAGGAGTGAAACAGCGGCAGCGGAGAAAGCACTCTGTCCTCGGCGGACAGTCCGCAAATGGGCGCCCAGCACGACGACGCCACCCATAGCATGCCGCGAACAGTGAGGATCACGCCCTTGGCACGACCCGTGGTTCCCGAGGTGTAGACGATGAACGCCGGCTCATCGAGCATCCGGGGATCACGCGGGGCAGTGCAGGGCTTGCGTGCCAGGAGGTCGGCAAGGCGGAGGCCGTGCGCCCTGCGTTCGCCGCGATCCATGTAGATGGCGACGCCGAGCGCCGGTGCCTGCCGGCGCAGGGCTTCGACGAGTTCGGCTTTCTCGTCCGTCGTGACGATGGCACGGCATCCGGCGTCCGCCAGCCGATAGGCGATCTCGCTTTCCGTCGAGTCGTAGCTGATCGGCACGCTGATGGCGCCGGCTCGCGTAATCGCGAACGAGGTCTCCACCCAGGCCACCGAATTGGGCATCAGCATCGCCACGCTGTCGCCGGGTCCGATGCCGGTCTCGGCCAGGTGGCCGGCGAGGTTTCCCGTCCGCTGCCGGAGCTCGGCATATGTCACCGCCCCGGCGGCGTCCTCGTAGGCGACCTTGTTCCCGTGCGCCGCGGCCTGTCGTGCCAGCAGCTCCGGGATCGGTGCGATCAAGTCGGTCCGCAGCATGTTTGCGCTCCCGTCGTTTCCTCTTCATGCCGCCCCGGCGATATCCTTTGCGGCCGGTGGCGCGGCTTTGCTTCGTTGCGTCAGACCATGCTGAAGCCGCCGCTGACGCTGATCACCTGCCCCGTGATCCAGCTTCCCTGGTCGGATGCGAGGAGCGCCACCATCGGCGCCACGTCGCCGGGCTGGCCGAGCCGGCGCAGCGGATAGAAGCGGACAAGCTTCTCGCGGTTCGCCTCCACCCAATCGCGATCGTGCGCGGTCTCCACGAGGCCGAGCGAGACGGAATTGGCCGTTGTTCCGGAACGCCCCATCTCCTTCGCCAAGGACTTCATCAGGGCGATGACGCCGGCGCGCGCAGCCGCGGCGATCGCCAGGCCCGACTCGCCGACGCGCGAGGAATCACCCATCAGGCTGATGATGCGCCCATGCTTGCCGGCTTCGATCAGCGGTGCCGCGGCATGGCAGCAATGAATTGTTCCGTACAGGCAGACATCCATCTGACGGCGCCATTCCTGCGGCGTCGTCTCGACGAACCGCTTGCGGATCACAAGGCCGGCGTTGTTGACCAGGATGTCGAGCCCACCGAATTCCCTGGCGACCGAGTCGACCATTCGCTTCACCTGATCGAGGTCGGAGATGTCGGCCTGGCGTGCGATCGCCCGGCCGCCGGCCGCCTTGATCTCGGCCACGACCGCATCGGCCGCCTCCGGCGAACTGTGGTAGTTCACCGCCACTGCTGCGCCCTCGGCCGCCAGGGTCAGGGCGATTTCGCGGCCGACATCGCGAGCGCCGCCGGTCACCAGTGCCGTCCGTCCGTCAAGTCCGAGTTTCATGACCGCTCTCCGTTCCGTTTCGCCTTTGCGTCTTTGATGAGTTCGAACACCCGCACCGGGGTTGCCGGCAGCTCCGAGATTATGATGTCGAGCGGAGACAGCGCATCGGCAATGGCATTGGCCACGGCGGCGGGCGCGCCGATCGTGCCGCCTTCGCCCATGCCGCGGAAACCACCGATGGTCGGCGCTTCGGTCTCCAGGTGGAAGACCGCGATCGCGGGAACCTCTCCCGGCCCGGGAAGCACGTAGTCGGCCAGCGAGCCCGTCAGACATTGTCCGTGCTCGTCGTAGACGACTTCCTCGTAGAGTGCGGCGCCGATGCCTTGCGCCACGCCGCCATGCACCTGGCCATCGACGATCATCGGGTTGACGAGACGCCCGCAGTCCTCGGCAACGACATAGCGTTCGAGCCGGACCTCGCCGGTCTCCGCGTCGATCTCGACGGTCGCGATGTGCGTCGCCGACGAAGTGGTGCCGAACACGGGATCGTAGCTGCCCGTCGCCGACAGCTCCTCCCGAAGCTCCGGCGGCAGTCTGCTCATCTCCAGGTAGACCGCTCGCGCAACCTCCTTGAAGCTCACCGAGCGGTTGCTGCCGGGAATGCCGATCCGGCCATCCTCGGCGGTGAGCGCATCGGTGTCGGCCTCGAGCAGATGTGCCGCCGCTCGCATGACCTTGCTGCGCACCTCACGCGCCGCGATGCGCGCAGCGCCGCCGGCAAGCACCGTGCTGCGGCTCGCGAACGAGCCCGTCGCATTGGGCACGGCCGCGCTGTCGCCCTGGATGATGCGAATATCCGCAATGGCGACGCCGAGATCATCGGCGATGATCTGGGCGAGGGCCGTCTCATGCCCCTGTCCGTGCGCTGCGACGCCGAATGCCGCCGTCACACCACCGGTCGCATCGATCATGATCCTGGCCGTTTCGGTGCCGGTGTTGAGCGGCATGCCGGGTGCGACCGCAATGCGCGATCCCAGCCCCGTCAGCTCCGCATACGTTGCAATGCCGATACCGCACAGGCATCCCGCTGCACGTGCGCGCGACTGCTGTTGCCGCAACTGCGCATAGCCGATTGCCTCGCAAGCGGCTTCGAGGCCGCCGACGAACGCCGACCTGTCCCACACCAGCCCCGATGCCGCCTTGTAAGGAAACTCCTCATTGCGCACGAGATTGCGCAGGCGCATCTCCTTGGGATCAAGTCCGAGCCGCCTTGCGGCGATGTCGATCAGACCCTCCATTGCGAAGGTCGAGATCGGACGGCCGACGCCGCGATAAGGTCCGGTCGGGGCCTTTGACGTCGCCACGGCTTTGACCGCGCCGCGGTAGGCATCGATGCGATACGGGCCGGGCAGGAAGCTCACCACCTGCACGGGCTCCAGTCCTGCCGTCCACGGATAGATGGAGTAAGCACCGATATCGCCGATCACGTCGGCCGTCAGCGCGACGATCCGGCCATCCTCGGCAACGCCGATCTCGGCATCGACGATCTCGTCGAACCCATGGCTGGTGGCGACAAGGTCCTCCGCCCGGTCGCTCGTCCATTTGACCGGCTGCTCCAGCAGGCGCGCCGCCGCACAGACGAGAAGCTCCTCGGGATAGAGCGAGCCCTTGCCGCCGAAGCCGCCGCCGACATCGGGCGCGATGACGCGCAGGCGCGAGCCGGGCATGCCGAGCGCTTCGGCGAGCGCATTGCGGATGATGCCGGGCACCTGCGTCGTCGCGCGCAAGGTGAGCTCGTCCCGTCCGCCGTCATAATCGGCCAGGTAGGACCGCGGCTCCATCGCTGCCGGCGTCTTGCGGTGCATGCGGAAGCGCTGACGTACACGCACGGAGGCCGCGGCCATCTGGGTCTCGACCTCGCCGCGCCGGAACTCGCGCGCCACGATCACGTTGCTGCCGGCTGCCTCGTGCAACAGCGCAGCGCCGGGCAGAACGGCCGCCTCCGGATCGATCACCGTCGGCAGCGGGGTGAACTCCACATCCACACGCCGCGCCGCGTCTTCTGCAAGATAGCGCGACGTCGCTACCACGGCGACGACCGGCTCGCCTGCATAGCGGACCTTGCCGCGGGCAAGCGCCTCGATCGGGGTTGCGTAGTACCCCTTCATACGCGACGTCGCCTGCACGGGCGCAATGAAGCGCGTGAGATCGTCGGCCGTGAGCACCGCGATGACGCCCGGTTCGCTGCGCGCGGCCTCACAGTCGATGGCGACAATGCGGGCATGCGAGTGCTCGCTGCGCCGGAAAGCGACGTGGAGCTGGCCGGCAGCGTTGCGGTCGTCGACGAACTGCCCTTTGCCGGTGAGCAGGCGCGGATCCTCGGTGCGCGGAACACGCGCGCCAACATGCTTGGGACGCAGGGTGCGGATGTCGGCACCGTCAGTCATACGCCTCCGCCCCGACCTTGAGCGTCTCCCATTGCGCTGCATCGTGCCCGCAAACGATGGTTGCGCCGTCCGCCTCGATACGGCGGATCTCAGCATAGGATGCAGTCAGAATATCCTTGTTCCATGTATTGCGCGGCAGGATCTCCCGGTCAAAGCACTCTCGCAGCGATACCGTGTCCGACGCCAGCAAGAAGGTCCCCGACCGGTCGAGCCCGACAAGCGCACTGATCGAGCCGGGGGTATGTCCCGGCAGCGGCAGCAGGACGATGCGCCCATCGCTCATCAGGTCTTTCTCGCCGGCGATGGGCTCAAAACCCATCGGGTTGTCCCATTCGCATTTGAGGAACCCGGCGGCTTCCGCGCCGTCGGCGCGCGCCGCGGCCAACTCCTTTTCGTGCGCGATGAAAGTAGCTTTCGTGAAATAGGCGTTGCAGCCACAATGATCGGGGTGCAGGTGAGAGTTGACGACGACGTCGATGTCCTCGGCCTTCAGGCCAAGCGCGGCGAGGCCCGCAAGCACGTGTTCGCCCGGCGCCATGATCGGCACGACAACCTTGGCGAGGTCGCCCCATCGTCCGTCTGCATCGCCTGGAAGAGCAGGGTGGCACCCGGTGTCGAACAGCACGTTGCCGCCGGGGTGGCGCAACAGCACGCTGATGACCGGCAGCTCGATCGTCTCGGTCCGATCCTCAACCGGCAGGAAGATGCTCTTGCGCATTCTGAGCCGCCCACCGGACAGGATATGCATCTTCATGCCGGGCTGTCCTCAACTGCCTTTGAAACGCGGCGCACGCTTTTCGGCGAACGCCAGCCGGCCTTCGCGGTAGTCGGCGCTATCAGCGGCCTGATCGATAAGCTTGTCCGCGTGCTGCAGATCAAGCACCCCCGAACCCATCGAAAGACCGGTCAGAATCGCCTTGGCCCCGCCGATGGACAATGGCGCATTCTGAATAATCTCGTTGAGCAGGGTTCGTGCTGCCTCGACAGGATCTGCCGTCACCTCTTCCACGAGCCCCATCGCGAAAGCGTCCGCCGCCCCATAACGCCGGCCGGAATAAAGGATGCGCTTGGCGGCTGCGAGGCCGACGAGGGACAGCAAGCGCTGCGTGCTCCTGACGCCGTAGACGATGGACAGCTTCGCTGCAGGAATGCCGATGCTCGCGCCCGGCGCCGCGATCCGGAAATCGCATGCCAGCGCAAGGTGGCAGCCGCCGCCCAGGCAATAGCCGTTGATGGCTGCGACGGTGGGCTTGGACACCGCCGCGATCGCGTCCGCGCACGCGTCGACGGCAAGCTCGTAGTCTTTCGCAGCCGCCGCGCTCGCGCGCGCGGCCTCGAACTCGCTGACGTCGGCGCCGACACTGAACGAGCCTCCGGCGCCGGTGAGAATGATGCCGCGCACGTCGTGTTCGCGGCCGAGCGCCACGAATGTCTCTCCTACTGCGCGCCACATCGCCAGCGTCATGGCGTTGCGCTTGCCGGGACGGTCGATCGTCACGACGGCAATGCTGCTTTCCCTCCCCATCGTGATTTCGTTCATCGCCTCAGTTCTCCGCTCCGGCCGGTCTGAGGATCTGCTCCAGCACTAGTCGCAGCCTGGCCGGCAGCGGCACCGGCTTGCTGGAGGCGCGATCGACATAGACGTGCACGAAATGGCCTTGTGCCGCGGCGACGTCGGAGTCGTCGCTGAACAGCCCGACCTCATAGCGCACGCTGGAATTCCCGATGTGCGTTACGCGAAGGCCGGCGTGCACCAGCGAGGGAAACGCGATCGGCGAGAAATAGCGGCACTGGGTTTCCACCACCAGGCCGACGACCTCGCTGCGCTCGATGTCGAGGGCACCCTGACGGATCAGGTACTCGTTCACCACCGTGTCGAAATAGGAGTAGTAGACCACGTTGTTGACGTGCCGATAGACGTCGTTGTCCATCCACCGCGTCGTGATCGGCAGGAAATGCCGATAGGCGGAACGCGGGTCGGGAGCGGGCCGGCTGCTCATGGGTTTGGCCTCTTGGCGGGCTGCGGCAGGGAGCGAGCCGCCACCCTAGCCGAGGTGCGGACGCGGGGCCAGATCGGTCGATCGACGGTTGCAGCCGGCCCGGGCATTGCGGCAAGCCCGGACTACGGCACCACTATCTGCCGGACACTCTCTCCGTCGGCAAGCCGGTCGAACCCTTCGTTGATCTGGTCGAGGGTGATGCGCTCGCTCATCAGGCGATCGACCGGCAGCAGCCCCTGCCGGTAAAGCGAGATGAAGCGCGGGATGTCCCGCTGCGGCACGCAACTGCCGACGTAGGAGCCCTTCAGCGTCCGTTCCTCGGCAACAAGGTTGGTGACGGGGATCGCGGCCGTATGCGTTGGATGCGGGAGGCTCGCCGTCACGGTCGTGCCGCCGCGGCGCGTGATCTGATAGGCGAGTTCCAGCGCCTTTGCGGAGCCTGCCATTTCGAACGCGAACTCGACGCCGCCGCCGGTCAGATCCTTCACCGCGGCGGTGGCATCGACCTTGGAGGCGTCGATGGCATCCGTCGCCCCGAGCTGACGCGCCAGGTCGAGCTTCGACGCCATCCGGTCGACTGCGATCACCTGCCGGCAGCCCGCCGCGCGCGCCGCCAGCAGCGCCATCAGCCCGACTCCGCCAAGCCCGACCACGGCGACGCTGGAGCCCATCGGGACCTTGGCCGTATTGATCACCGCTCCCGCGCCGGTGATGACCGCGCAGCCAAACAGCGCTGCCTCCTCGAACGGGAGGCTCTCGTCGATCCGGACGACCGACCGTCGCGAGACGACCGCATATTCGGCGAATGCCGATACGCCGATGTGATGCAGAACGGGGTCGCCACGGCGGCTGAGCCGTGTCTCGCCGGACAGCAGCGTGCCGGCGCCGTTGGCCCTGGCGCCGGGTTCGCAAAGGGCCGGACGCCCCTCCATGCAAGGATTGCAGTGGCCGCAGCTCGGAACGAACACCAAGGCGACGTGATCGCCCACCGCAATGTCGGCAATCCCTTTGCCGACCTCCTCGACCTCGGCGGCGGCCTCGTGGCCGAGCACCATCGGCAGCGGGCGCGGCCGGTCACCATTGATCGTCGACAGGTCGGAATGACATAGCCCGGCCGCCCTGATCCGCAGCAGGAGCTCGCCCTCACCCGGCGGCGCCAGATCGACCTCGCCGACCACCATCGGCTTGGAGGCGGCGTAGGGCCGCGGTTTCTCCATTTCCTCCAGCACTGCCGCTCGAATCTTCATGTGCGTTCTCCGTGCGCCTAAAGCAACGGACTTGAAATTCACCTCAGTTCGAGGCCAGGCGGGGAGTGAATTTCAAGTCCAAAGTTGCTTTAGGACACTATGACATTAAAGCGTCTTTGGACCTTGAATGCGACTTCGAGATCGACCCAGGCGTGGGTCGCATTTAAGGTCCGACGCTTTAGCACTCCAGTTTACAGCATGGAACGGCGCCGGCAGCACTCCAGCGCTACTCCCTGATGCATCTCATTCCGCAGCATACGGCCTGCTCCAGGGCCCGAGCGAGTATGAGTCCGTTCCAGCCGCCCGTCGAGATCTCTTGGACGCGTCAAAGTCGAAGCATGGGGCACCCGCGGGACTATACCGATCCCTGCCTTACCGCCCTGGTTTCAGATTGCCGGACGGCGACAAGGGCCGCCCCCACGATAATCGCCGCTCCCAACAGAGACAGGGCGTCGGGGAAATGATCCCAGATCAGCCAGCCAAGCGCCAAGGCCCAGATCAGCGAGGTGTAGCGATAGGGTGAAAGCGCGGACGCGTCCGCAAAGCGGAAGGCTGCAATCATCGTGAAGTGAGCGATCGCGTTGACCAGTCCGGCGAGCACCAGCCAGAACCAGTCAACCGCCAGTATGGGGGTCCAGCCGAAGGGGAACGTCATGCCCATGACCAGAATGCTCAACAGCATCGACCAGAACAGGATCGATATCGAGGTCTCGGTTCTGGCGAGGCTCCGGGTCATCATGTCCCGCGCCACGTTCGCCAGGGCGCCGGCGAGCGGCAGCAGCAGCGCCCAGGTGAAGGACGGTCCACCCGGACGCATGATGATCAGGACACCAACGAAGCCGATGCAGGCTGAGATCCAGCGCGTGCGGGTGACCGTCTCTCCCAGCAAGGGGCCGGCAAGAACGGCGACCCAAAGCGGGCTCGAGAATGCAATCGCGGTCACGATCGCCAGCGGCAGTTGTGCAAGACTTGCCACAATGAACACGGCAGTGCCGATGAACGCGATGCCACGCCAGAGCTGACCCGTTACGTTGACAATGCGGAGCGAGGAGAACCCGCTCGTCATGAGCGCAAAGGGCAGGATGAAGGCGAGCGATGCGATCTGACGCAAACAGATGACCTCGCCGATCGGATAGCGTTCTGCCAGGTACTTCGAAAGCGCATCATTGGCGCTCAGAAACGCGATGCCGACCAGCATCAAAGCTACGCCCTTCAACTCCGGACGTGTCGACATCGAATGATCCGATCAGAGGAGGTGGCGATGACCGGCGGGCGCCGTTGAGAAATCCGGGACCCACCGGCTCGGGGATGGAAGGACAAGCAGCACACAGCGAACAGCGGACTTATGTCAAGTTCGCCGGGTGGTCGTGGGGCCGGCTGAATTGCCAGTTCACGATGGCGCTTCTTTGGAGTCGCGGGCCAATCGCAGCATGACCGGGACGTCAGGCCTTTGTGGTTCCGGTTGGGCCGGAAGACCTTAGCTCTTTGTTCTATCGTGGTTTCATCGTGCTTCTTACCGGGAAACCGGTTCCGGAAACACTCTAGCTGTCAGCTCCACCATGCACCCGGAGCCCGGTGACGAGGAGTGCGACGAAGCCGAACACAATCAGCAGTTCCAGAGCATAGAGAGCCGAACGGGTCACCGGCTGCTGGATCGATATCGCGTCGACGGGATCCAAGATTGCAAGCGCAGCAACCACAATGCCCGTGACGATGGTCAAAACCAACCTCAAGCGACTCCCCGCTGTCGACGTCCGGTTTGAACCACCCGGCTTCATGAAGATCTCTCGTATTTTACTACGAACAACATCTAATCTATTATCGAACGCCTGATCCGACAAGCTTAATTCTACTTTCGGTCCGGTCTGGAACGTCCTCAGCGGGCGGTCACATCGAGGTCGAGCGTCAGTTCCACGGGTTTTCCGTCACAGGCCGGGAGCCTACCACATGGCGGGATGTGCGAAGGCGGAACATCCCGCCGCAGCCTGCCGTTGGGAGAGACGATCGGGTCGTACGAATCCTGCCAGTCAGGTCGCGGCTTAAGCGCGATAACACGTCTATTTGAGGACAGGGCATGAAGATCACCGTCAAAACCACCGTGGCAGCTCCAATCAACCAGGTCTGGCGCGCTTACACGACGCCCGAGGACATCAGGCAATGGAACGCCGCGTCCGATGACTGGCATACGACGACTGCGACTGTTGATCTGCGCCCGGGAGGCGTCTTCTCCTCACGCATGGAGGCCAAAGACGGGAGCATGGGCTTTGATTTCGAAGGGACCTACACGGCGATCAAGGAGCATGAGCTGATCGAATATTCATTCGGCGACCGTTCGGCTCAGGTCACGTTCGCGCCGGTCCCAGGCGGGACCGACGTCGCCGTCACATTCGATAGCGAGTCAACGCATTCCATCGAGCAGCAAAGCACAGGCTGGCAAGCCATTCTCGACAGCTTTGCCCGTCACGTCGAAGCGAAACAGAAGAAGGCACGCTAAAGCAACGGACTTGAAATTCACCTCAGTTCGAGGCCCTAGCTTTTTGTCGTGCTTCTTCTTAGTTGCGCTTGCGACTCCCCTTCGGGGAGCCGGCCGCAAGCGAGTCTTATCGG
>JBFWYV010000042.1:0-23436 GCA_050186055.1 Hyphomicrobiaceae bacterium
GGATACCGAGCTGTTCCGCGAGTGGTTCCAGGCGTTTGCGCAGAACGCGGGCATCACGCTGCACATCGCGACGCTCTACGGGGAAAACAACCACCATATCGCCGAGACCTGCTATAAGGGACTGGCCAGGGCACTTCGTCAGGCGGTCGGCATCGATGAACGGCAGGCAGGTCGCGTACCATCGACCAAGGGCAGCCTGTAGGATGTCCCGCCTGCAGGAAGCCGTGAGCGTGCACCGGATACGCATCGGTGTGCGCCCGGGGCCACCACAGCCGGAACCGCCACGACAAGCGAACGCTGATGATCGTCTACACCGTCCATGAGCCGCCGGATCCGCCCGCCGACAAGCTCGACCGCGCGGCATCGCTGGTCTTCGTGCGCGACCGCTTCTCCTGGGGCGCGCTTCTGTTCGGCCCGCTCTGGCTGTTGGCAAGCCGGTTCTGGCTGGCATTCGCTGCATATCTCCTGGCCGCGGTGCTGATCGTGGTTGCCGTCATGGCGGCCGGCATCGGGGCCGGATGGATCGCGCTGCTTTTGTGCAGTCTGCACCTCATCATCGGGTTTGAGGCGGCAAGCATCGAGCGCTGGACGCTGGAACGCAAAGGCTGGCACATGCTGGGCGTGGTGACCGGCCGCAGCGCCGAAGACTGCGAGCGACGGTTTTTCGAAAGCTGGCTCCCCGGCGAGCCGCACATCTCAGGCACGAGATTGACAGAGCCGGCGGCAGGGCTGGCCGGATTGGCGGGGCAGATGAATACCTCGGGCCGCATGCAGACCGTGAAACCCGGGTGGCGTTCGATCCTGTCCCGCTAGGCTGCCGCAGCAGACCGCATCGATAAGCATGGATGAGCATGGCCGAACGCATCGTCATCATCGACTACGGATCGGGCAATCTGCATTCCGCCCATAAATCGTTCGAACGCGCCGCGCGCGAAAGCGATGCAAATGCGAGCGTCGCGGTAAGCGCATCACCTCGCGACGTGGCTGCTGCGGACCGGGTCGTGCTCCCCGGCGTCGGCGCATTTGCGGACTGCCGGCGCGGCCTCAACGAAATCCCCGGCATGGTGGACGCGCTGGAGGACGTCGTGCGCCGCAGAGGCCGGCCGTTCCTCGGCATCTGCGTCGGCATGCAATTGCTGGCAACGCAGGGCCTGGAGTTCGGCGAGACGGCCGGGCTCGGCTGGATCGAGGGCGACGTGACGGCGATCGTCCCCTCCGACCCGGCGCTGAAAATCCCGCACATGGGCTGGAACACCCTGGAGTTGCTTCGACCACATCCGCTGCTCGAAGGCTTGGCGAGCGGACCGGAGGGACTGCACGCCTATTTCGTGCACTCCTATCACCTTGCCGCCAGGCGCCGCTCGGACATCGTCGCGCTTACCGGCTACGGCGGCCCCGTCACGGCGATGGTGGCGCGTGACAACATCGCCGGCACCCAGTTCCACCCCGAGAAGAGCCAGCGGCTGGGACTGGGGCTGATTGCCAATTTCCTGCGGTGGCGCCCGTGACCGACCTCTCCTACAGTCAGAACATGGAGGACGTCCATATCTGGCAGGCCTTCGGCGGCAGGAGCGACGGTTTCTACATCGACATCGGCGCCGGTCACCCGATCGCGGACAACGTCACCTTCTGGCTGTATGAGCGCGGCTGGCAGGGCATCTGCGTCGAGCCGCAGCCGGCACTCGCCGCGCTCTATCAGTATGTGCGCCCGCGCGACGTCGTGCTCGACCTGGTCGTGGGGCGCGCCAGCGGCGAGATCGATTTCCATATTGTCGACCGGCTGCACGGTCTCTCCACCACGGTGGAACGCCACGCACAGGGCGCCGGTCAGCACGGCGCGGGCTATCGCACGGTGCGGATGCCGGTCGTGACCCTGGCCGACTTGTGCGAGGGCCGGGGCGTATCGGAAATCGACCTCCTCAAGATCGACGTCGAGGGCGGGGAGCCCGACGTGCTCGCCGGCAACGACTGGCAGCGCTTCCGGCCGAAGATGATCGTCGCGGAGGCGATCGTGCCCGGCAGCGACGCCCCAGGCTGGGAAGCGTGGGAGCCGCACCTCCTGGCCCACGGCTACACCTTCACGCTGTTCGATACGCTCAACCGGTTCTACGTCGCCAACGAGCAGACCGAGCTTTTGGAACGGGCGCCGCGCGGCCGCGCCGATTGGGCGGCTGTGCGGCACATGTACGAGATCGGCCGGGCGCCGGAGAACGCGCGGCACCCCGATCATGCGCTTGCCAGGGAGCTTGAAAAGGGATTCCTCGCGAGCCTGCCCATGATCGACAAAGGCGTGCTGGCAACGGTGCTGGCGAAGGCCCGCGGTCTGGAAGACAGCGCTGAGGTCGAGCGGTTGGCAGACTGGCTCGACAGCGAGGAGGCCCGCGCCACGCTTGGCCGCATCGCCTGCGGATACGATGGCGGCCAGATCCACGACGACTGACCACGGGATAACTGGCGCTTGGCCGGGCCCCGCGTTGGCGAGACCATCGGAATCGCCTAGATAAAGCGCATGCAACAATACCTCGACCTGATGCGCCGCGTGCGCGAGACGGGAGCCAGCAAAACGGACCGCACCGGGACCGGCACACTGAGCGTGTTCGGTCACCAGATGCGGTTCGACCTAGCCGCCGGCTTCCCGCTCGTCACCACCAAGAAGCTGCATCTGAAATCGATCGTTCACGAGCTGATCTGGTTTCTCGCCGGCGACACCAACACCGCCTATCTGAACCAGCACGGGATATCGATCTGGGACGAGTGGGCGGACGAGCACGGCGATCTGGGGCCGGTCTACGGCAGGCAATGGAGGTCATGGGCGGCGCCGGACGGCCGGACCATCGACCAGATCCAGGAAGCGGTCGAGACCCTGAAGACCGATCCAGACAGCAGGCGCATCATCGTCTCGGCCTGGAATCCGGCCGACATTCCCGACATGGCGCTGGCGCCCTGCCATTGCCTGTTCCAGTTCTACGTAGCCGATGGGCGGCTGTCGTGCCAGCTCTACCAGCGCTCCGCCGATGTCTTCCTGGGCGTACCGTTCAATATCGCGAGCTACGCGCTTCTCACCATGATGATGGCGCAGGTGACGGGCCTGAAGCCGGGCGAGTTCGTGCACACGTTCGGGGATGCGCACCTCTACCTCAATCATCTGGAGCAGGCCGATCTGCAGCTATCCCGCCAGCCGCGGCCGCTGCCCACGATGTGGATCGATCCGGAGGTGACGTCGATCTTCAAGTTTACCCACGAGCACTTCAAGCTCGTCGGCTACGATCCGCACCCGCACATCAAGGCGCCGGTAGCGGTCTGATCCGTGGCCGGAAGTTGATCAGGCGGCAACATGCACATTTCGCTTATCGTCGCTGCAGCAGAGAACGGCGTGATCGGCCGTGACGGCCGCATTCCGTGGCATCAGAGATCCGACCTCAGACGGTTCCGCGCGCTGACCATGGGCAAGCCGGTGGTGATGGGGCGCAAGACGTTCCAGTCTCTCCCGAACGTGCTCGACGGGCGCGACAATATCGTGGTCAGCCGTGATCCGGCCTTTCAGCCGGACGGTGCCCATGCGGCTCCGGATGTCGAGGCCGCCATCGCGTTGGCACGCACCTGTGCGGCAAGGCGCGGCGTGGACGAGATCATGGTGATCGGCGGCGCCCAGGTCTACGCGGCAGTGCTGCCGATGGCGGATCGAATCTACCTGACGCGGGTACACGCAACCCTGCCGGGTGACACGTTCTTCGCCGATCCCGACCCGGCGGCGTGGGCGGAGGTGCGCCGCGAGTCCCTGCTCAAGGCCGACGGCGACGACCACGCAGCAACCCTGATGGTGCTTGAACGCCGGCGCCTATAGCAAAACATAACAAAAAATGCCGTCAAACGCCCGTATTCCGGCGGCGAGACTTGACCGGGAGCGTCCGGCTACCAATCTGAAGCTTGCGGTTTGCGCGTGTTGGTTGCGTGCCCTATAAGCGTCGTTCAATTTGCTGTCCGTCCACGGGCAGCGGCAAGCGCCAGGTTTAACGGCGACGTCATGAACCGCTGAGGCCTCAGCCGACAGGCCAGATCCCCAAAGCGCAAGGAGTGGCATTACGAATGCCTTGGAACAATCAGAGTGGCAACGGCGGCGGCTGGAAAAGCGGCGGCGGAGGGGGCGGCCCCTGGGGGCAAGGTCCTTGGGGGCAAGGTCCAGGCGGAGGCAGTCAGCCGCCTGATCTGGAGGATATTCTAAAGCGCGGGCAGGACCGGCTGAAACAAGTGATGCCGGGCTCGGGCGGCATTCCGGGACCACTGATCTTCCTCGGCGTGATCGTAGCGGCGGCCATCGCTGCCTTCTATCTGTTCACGTTCCAGGTGCGGCCGGACGAGCAGGGTATCGTGCTGCGGTTCGGGCAGTATGTACGCTGGGAGCCGGCCGGATTGCATTTCCGCCTGCCTTACCCGATCGAGGAAGTGCTCACCCCGCGCGTCACCGCCCAGAACTCGACCAAGATCGGCTTCAGGACCGCGGGCGGCCGCGGTTCGGGCTCTTTGGCGCGGGACGTTCCTGAGGAGAGCCTGATGCTGACGGGCGACGAGAACATCGTCGACGTCGACTTCGAGGTATTCTGGCGCATCAAGACGCTGGCGGATGCCAAGACGGGCCAGACCGGCGCCCAACAATACCTGTTCAATATTCAGAACCCGATGACGACGGTCAAGGAAGTGGCGGAAAGCTCGATGCGCGAGATCGTCGGCAAGTCCGATATCGCGCCGTTGCTGACCGGCGCCCGCCAGAAAACCGAGCGGGAAGTGCAAGCGCTCATGCAGAGGACGCTCGACAGCTATAATTCTGGCATCGAGATCACCCAGGTCCAGCTGCAGAAGGTCGATCCTCCGGGCAAAGTGATCGACGCGTTCCGTGACGTGCAGGCCGCGCGCGCGGACCAGGAGCGCTTGCAGAACGAAGCCATGGCGTACGCGAACCGGGTTGTGCCGGAGGCCCGAGGCGAGGCCGAGCGCATCCTGCAAGGCGCAGAGGGCTACAAGCAGCAGACGGTGGCGGAGGCCGTCGGTCAGGCGGCGCGCTTCAACCAGATCTATGAAGAATACCGGAAGGCTCCGGAGGTGACCCGGCGCCGGATCTTCCTGGAGACGATGGAGAGCGTGTTCGGCGGCACCGACAAGATCATTCTCGACAACAAGGGCGGCCAGGGCGTCGTTCCGTATCTGCCGCTCAACGAGCTCAATCAGCAGCGCAGCCCGACGACGACGCAGGGAGGCAAGTAGGATGTTGAAAGGACTCCTCGCATTCGTACTCGTGGTCCTCGGCGCTGCCGC
The DNA here is from genome assembly GCA_050186055.1 of Hyphomicrobiaceae bacterium. GTDB lineage: Bacteria > Pseudomonadota > Alphaproteobacteria > Rhizobiales > Hyphomicrobiaceae > CAMDPA01. The sequence goes on from JBFWYV010000042.1 coordinate 5,311, forward strand.
AGCCGCAGTCTATTTTTCGGCGTTCATCGTGCGCCAGACCCAGCAGGCGATCGTGCTCCAGTTCGGCGAACCGGTGAGTCAGATCTCCACGCCGGGCCTGCACTGGAAAATACCGGTAGCGCAAACCGTCGAATACTTCGACAAACGCGTGCTCGACCTCGACAGCTCGCCGCAGGAGGTGATCGCCTCCGACCAGAAGCGGCTGGTCGTCGACGCATTCGCACGGTTCAAGATCGTCAATCCGCTGCTGTTCTATCAGACCGTCCGCGACGAGCGCACGGCGCGCGAGCGGCTGGGCGCACTGCTGGAAGGGGCGCTCCGGCGAGCGCTTGGTGCTGCGACCTTCACCGACGTCGTGCGAGACAAGCGCGAAGCCCTGATGTCCACGATCACGGAACAGGTCAACCAGGAGGCAGCCGATCTCGGAATCCAGGTCATCGACGTCAGGATCAAGCGCGCCGATCTGCCCGACGCCAACAGCGAAGCGATCTACAGGCGGATGCAGACGGAGCGTCAGCGCGAGGCGGCCGAAGCCCGCGCGGAAGGTTCGGCGGCGGCCAACCGGATTCGCGCCACTGCCGACCGCGAGGCTACCGTCATCAAGGCGGAGGCGACCAAGAAGGGCGAGCAGACCCGAGGCGAAGGCGATGCTGAACGCAATCGCGTTTTTGCCGAAGCATTCGGCAAGGACCCCGACTTCTTCGGATTCTATCGGTCGATGCAGGCCTACAGGGAGGGCATCAAGTCGGGCGACACGCGTCTCGTCCTGTCGCCTGACAGCGAGTTCTTCCGATACTTCAACAACCCGCTCGGGACGCCGCCGCCCGCCGCCAACCAAGGCGGTGGATCCGGCAACTCGCGCCGCTGATACGGGCCGGCCATGGGCGACCTGATCGTCGGCCTCGGCCTGGTGCTGGTCATCGAAGGCTTGATCTGGGCGCTGGCACCTTCGTTCGGGATGCGGCTGCTGGCAGCGGCCGTATCCACGCCATATCAGATGCTCAGACTGGCCGGAGCATTATCGGTCGCGGCCGGTGTGCTGCTCGTGTGGATCGTGCGAGGATAGGCCGTTTTACCCATGGCGATCAGAAGCCGGAGCCGTTGACAGACACTGCCGCCGAACCAAATGATAGCTTGATATCCGGCACACGCCGGCACCGGCGTAGACTCGCAATTCGCGCCGGATTTGATCGAGGTTCACACGAATGCCAACCGATGCCACTGGTGCCGCCAAACGCCGGCCGGGCCGATCTGGGCGTGCCGACTGGACTGTGCGACGGTCCCCGATGAACAGGTTTCTGCCGACATCGACAGCCATCGCAGGCCTTGCGTTGGCGGTCACGGGCCTGGTCCAGCCCGCGCAGGCGCAGAAGCCCGGACCGCAGACGATCGCGCCCATAGCACAACGGCTGACTCCCGCTGTCGTCAATATCTCGACAAGCCATACCGTGAAGGGGACGTCCGGCACCCCATTGCCCCGCGTGCCCAAGGGATCTCCGTTCGAGGAGTTCTTCAAGGATTTCTTCAACTCGGGATCGGCCGGCGGACAGCGTCCGGAACGCAAGGTTTCGTCGCTCGGCTCCGGGTTCGTGATCGACGGCAAGGCAGGGCTGATCGTCACCAACGTGCACGTCATCGAAGGCGCAGACGAGATCGTCGCCAACTTCTCGGACGGGAGCAAGCTGAAGGTCGACAAGGTCGTTGGCCGCGATTCGAAGACGGACCTCGCGGTTCTGAAAGTCACGCCGAAGAAGCCTTTGCCGTCGGTCAAGTTCGGCAGCTCGGAGCAGATCAAAGTCGGCGACTGGGTGATGGCGATCGGCAATCCGTTCGGTTTGGGCGGCACGGTGACCGTTGGGATCATCTCCGCCAAGGCGCGCGACATCAACACCGGGCCCTACGACGACTACCTGCAGACGGATGCCGCGATCAACAAGGGCAACTCCGGCGGCCCCCTGTTCAACATGGACGGCGACGTGGTCGGCGTGAACACGGCCATTATTTCTCCGACCGGCGGATCGATCGGCATCGGCTTTGCCGTGCCGGCCGACACTGCAGTCAAGGTCATCGATCAGCTCAGCAGGTTCGGCGAGGTTCGCCGCGGGTGGCTCGGCGTCAATGTCTCGAGCGTGACCGAGGAGCTTGCCAAGGAGCTTGGCGTCGAGGAAGGCGTCGGCGCGCACGTGGCGAGCGTCTCGCCCAACAGCCCGGCTGAGAAGGGCGGCATCGAGACCGGCGACGTGATCACGAAGTTCGACGGGCATGCGATATCGACGATGCGCGGACTGCCCCGCGTGGTGGCGGAGACGCCGGTCGGCAAGAACGTCGCGGTGGAGTTCCTGCGCAAAGGAAAGAAGCAGCAGACCAGCATTTCGGTCGGCCGGCTTGCAGAGGACGATACCGGGGCTCCTGTCGACAGTCAGGCCGGTGAACGTCGCCTGATGGGCCTCAAGCTGTCGGAGCTGACGGACGAGCTCAAGCGAAAATACCTGCTCAAGGACACGACCAAAGGTGTCGTCGTCACCGAGGTCGACGAGACCGGCCCGGCCAAGGATCTGGGCCTTAAGCCGGGCGACGTCATCGTCGAGGTGCAGGACGAACCGGTCACTAAGCTGAGCGAGATCGCAGAGCGTATCGAGAAGGTGCGCAAGAGCGGCAGGCGGCAGATCCTCCTGCGCGTCGAGAATGCGAAGGGAGAGGTTCGCAGCATAGCGCTGCCGTTCCAGTAAGACCGGAGTGGAGACATCGGAGGGGCCGGCGCGCGGGCATATGCGCCAGTTTCCTCGTCGCGCTTGAAGGGAACGTGTGATGGAGCAAAAGGGGGTGATGGCCTCCCTTCTCGATTTGCTGGTGCCCATTCACCGGGACGGCCACAAGTTCCTGGCCACAGGCGCCATCGTTACTTTCATCCTCTTTTTTGTCTGGCCACGCCTGGCAATGCTGGCGCTGCTGGCCACGCTCTGGCTCGCATTCTTCTTCCGGGATCCGGACCGGGTGACGCCGCTGCGGGACGGCCTCGTCATCGCCCCGGCCGACGGGCGGATCATCGCTGTCGAAAATGTGCGGACACCGCAAGAGCTGGGGCTTGGCGAAGAGCTTCGGACGCGTGTGTCGATCCACCTGTCGCCGTTCGATGTCCACGTCAACCGATCCCCGGTCGCCGGCCGTGTCGCCCGCAGCGTGTACGTCCCCGGCGCTTTCTACAATCCGACCCTGGACAAGGCCAGCGAGGACAACGAGCGGCGCGGCATCATCATCGCGACTCCCGCCGGTGTAGAAATTGCCGTGGTCCAGATCGCAGGGATCGTCTCCCGGCGGATCGTGACGTTCGCCGGCGAAGGCGATACGCTGGCGGCGGGGCAGCGGTTTGGGCTGATCAGATTCGGCAGCCGCGTCGACGTCTATTTGCCGCCCGGCAAGGCAGCATTCGCCGCGGTCGGCCAGCGTGCAATCGCCGGAGAGACGGTGATCGCCGACCTGGAGTCGAACGAACGACCCCGGGATGTGAGACGCGGCTGAGAACGGCGTTGCTATTGGGTGGTCACGGCCTTGGGGGATGAGCCTGTTCGCTGGGTGTTTGGGCTTGGGCTCGCCCGTTCCGGGTGCGGCGCAGCGTGCGACGAGGCTGATGCCATCAGCCATCTCGCTGCGTCTTTTCTCGGCGAGTCGGGCATGCTTGTTTTCACGCTGTGGGTTGCAGCAGCAGGGTTCCTGTTCGCGGGGTATGCTGTCGGCCGGCAAGCGTGGCAGGAAAAATTCGCCGTACGATTGGAGGGGCGCGGCACGATCAGCGGAAAGTGGACGGAATTGGCCGTCATCACTTATACGGCGTTACTGGTCACCGTCGTCGACAATCTCACGCCCGATGCGGACCTTCCGCGGCTTGTCGCCGGAAACTGGCTGTTGGTCGCAGCACTCGGTGTCCTGGTCTATGCGATCGTCCTCTTCCATTCACGCCGGGTTGTGAAGAACCTTCCAGCGGCGGAAGAAAGCTATGAGCACTATCGCAGGGATCTGGCGCGCGGGTATGCGATCTACAATCTCTTCTCCACCATCATCTTCGGCTACTTCCTGATGACGGGTGCCGTCGTCGTACAGCAGTTCATCGCCGACCATGCGGAGTTTGTACGCAACCGGGAAATTCTGGATGCCGCATTGACGCGGCTTTCGACAATCGGCGTGACGGCGGCCGCCACGCCTTCGGCAGTTCAGGCCCAAGTCGAGCAAGTCAACAGTCTGCTGATCGGCAGCATCCAAACGATCGTTGAACAGATCAACACCGTATTCCTGGTCTTCTTCTTCGTGCTTGCGATCAATTTCCTGATCGAGTTCACGCCGGTTCGCTCCGCTTACAGTGCAGAAGGCGTCAGCACTACCCATTTGTGCGTGGTGCTCGTGCTGGTCCTCGTGCTCCTGATCGGCTGGTACATCTATTATACGCAGTACCTCGGGCTGATGCGCCAGGCGATCGCAGCCGTGGCCGGCGCCGAAGAGCGCGTGATCACCGACGATTGGGAATTGATGAGGCGCTACTACGAAGTGCTGAATGATCTGAGAGGCAAGCAAGGCATAACGGGCTTTGCATTGATGCTCAGTACCGAACGCGGTGGATTGCTGCTGCTGCTCGGCGCTCTTCAGTTCATGTTCACTGAGCGCAAGCGCTATGGCCTCAAACCCAAGGGAGATTCCGATGCCGCTGCCGCCTCGCGGCCTTGAGCCGGGGAGCAACAGGTGAGGCTGCTGCTGATTTGCGCCGCTCTTGCGGCCCTCGGCTATGTGACAGCGGTCGTTATAGTGAACCGGCTGGCCGAGCCGGACAATGGTCCCCTCGGCGTCGTCAATCGCTCAGACAGCCTGCCTGTCGCGGAGCGATCGCTGGAGGTTCTCAGTTGGAATCTTGGGTATGCCGGGCTCGGAGCAGAATCCGAATTCGTGGCTGACGGCGGCAATCGCGTTCTCTCGCCCAGCGCTGCCATCGTCGACAAGAACCTCTCCGGCATCAAGCTCGTGCTTGCCGGGCACAAAACTACGGACGTGCTGCTGTTGCAGGAGGTCGCCGTTACCTCTCCGCTCAACTACTGGCGCGCAGTCATGGATGCGATCACATCCCTTCGGCGCGGGGCCGGCCATGCCTTTCTGGCCGATGTCGCAACGCGCCTGCTTCCGTGGCCGGTTCGATTGGAGCACGGGCTGGCGACGTACTCGAACGTGAGGATCGGGCAGGCGGAATCGGTCGCCCTGCCGCTGGAGAGCAGCCACTGGCTGGGTCTGCTCAGAAAGCAGTACGCTTTGCTTGTCACGCGGATGCCGGTCGAAGGAGATACCCGCCAATGGGTCATCGTCAACATGCATCTCGCTGCATTTGACGACGGCGGAGCAACGCGCCGCAAGCAGCTCGCAAAGGCGATCGCGTTCGCCACGCGCGAATATCAGAATGGAAACTGGGTCGTCGTCGGCGGCGACTGGAACATGGTGCTCGGCGGCCGCTCTTTCCCGCACAAGACGGAAGCGGCGTTCACCGCGTGGGTGCACGCGATGCCGGAAGGCACCGTTCCGGAAGGCTGGCAGATGGTGATCGACCCGGAGCGGCCGACGGTGCGAACGCTGCAGAAGCCCTACGTGGCGGGGGAGAACTACGTCACCATCATCGATGGCTTTCTGGTTTCGCCGAACGTATCGGCGGAGGCGGTGCGGACGATCGATCTGGGTTTCGCCTACTCCGACCATCATCCCGTCGTTGCGCGTTTCAAGGCGAAATAGGCCGGCGCTATCTCGTCTCTTCCGCAGCGCGATTGTAGACGTCTTCGGTGCGGAGGATATCGTCCTCACCCAGATAGGTCCCGATCTGCACCTCGATCAGCTCCAGCGGAACCTTGCCGGGGTTCTCGAGCCGGTGCCATTGGGTGGCGAAAATGTAGACGCTCTCATTCTCGCGAACGAGCTTCTCCGTGTCGCCGACGACGACCTTGGCGGTTCCCTGGACCACGACCCAATGCTCGGAGCGGTGGTGATGCATCTGCATGCTGAGCTTGCCGCCGGGCTTGACGTGCAGCAGCTTGACCTGGAAACGCCCGCCGACCGAGAGCGTCTCGAAGAACCCCCACGGCCGGAAGTTGCGCAGGTGCTGGTCCTGCTCCTTGCGGTTCAGCCGCTTGAGCCGCTCGACGATGGCGGAGACCTCCTGCGAGCGCGACTTGTCCGCGACAAGCAGCGCATCGGGCGTATCGACGATGACGAGGTCGGATACGCCGATGGTTGAGACCAGGCTTTTCTCGCTGTGGATGTAGCAGCCGGAGGTATCCTCTAGCAGCGCCTCGCCGTTCACGAAGTTCTCACGCTCGTCATGCGGAGCGATATCCCACAGCGAGGCCCAGGAGCCGATGTCGTTCCAGCCGACATCGATCGGCAGCATGGCGGCCGCATCGGTTTTCTCCATCACGGCGTAGTCGATGGAGATTGCCGGTGCGGCGGCAAAGCTCGCTTTGTCCAGCCGCAAGAAGCCGAGATCGGTGTCGGCCCGGTTCAGTGCATTGCGGGCGGCTTCGAGAATGCGCGGGTCCAGCCGCGCCAGCTCGTCGAGAAACGTGCGCACGTGGAGGACGAAGATGCCGCTGTTCCAGTAGTAACCGCCGTCGGCGATGTAGGACTTGGCAGTGAGCTTGTCGGGCTTTTCGACGAAGGCGTCGACCTTGAAGGCGGCGCCGCTGAAGCCCTCCAGCGATGCGCCCTGGCGGATATAGCCATATCCGACATGTGGCGTGTCCGGCATGATCCCGAAGAGGACGAGCTTGCCGGTTGCAGCAACCGTCGCAGCCCTGCCTACCGCCTCCACGAACCTCGCCGGATTCGAAATCGCATGATCAGACGGCATGACGACCATCACGCCGCCGGGATTCTCGCGGGCGATCTCCAGCGCGGCGACGGCGAGCGCGGGCGCCGTATTGCGCGAGATCGGTTCGAGGACGATGTTGCGCGGCGTTATGCCCGACCGCTCGATCTCGTCCCGGATCAGGAAACGGTGGTCGTTGTTGCACATCAAAAGCGGCGGCTGGAAACCATCCTCGACCGTCAGGCGCTTCAGCGTGGCGCCCAGGAAAGTCGAGCTCTGACCATTGAAAAACCGAATGAACAGCCTGGGGTACATCGCCCGTGACAACGGCCACAACCGCGTGCCGGAGCCGCCGGATAAAATGACTGGATAAATGGCATTCATCTCGGCCTCACTCGGGGCGGCAACCGTCTTCAAATTCAACGACCACACGAGTGCGGCACGAAGCAGGACGACGCGCATCTGTCGGTGACGCGCGCGGCGAACCTGCTGCGCAGCATTCGCAATCGACACAAGCCTGACGCAATTAAGCAGACGACATCTCAGTGTCTAGCAGCCGGAAAATTGCTGCTCAAGACACATCCCCGCACATTGCAGGCGCACACGACTGCCGGCTGACGGTTTCGGATCAAAAGCGCCGTACGGCGCCGTTGCCGCCGCAGCCCATCAGCGGCGCTGCAGCAGACGGTCGCGAAGGGCGCGGCTGGCACTGTCGCCCGAGGGCGGGGACGGCTGGCCAGTCGAGCCATCCTGGACCAGCGGCCGGCGGAGCATCGAACCGGCCTGCCCCTGCGGGCGCGGGGCGTCCGGTCGCATGGACTGGGACGACGGCGGCATCTCGCGGGCCGATGGAATCGGCGGCGGACCGCTCTGAGGGGTATCGAACATGTCGCGCCGCCGCAGACCTTGGCGCGCGGGATCTTCAACCGCAGGGCGGCCCGGCGTGGGCGTCGCCGGCGGCACCGATGCTTCCGGCGCCAGTCCCATCGCCTCCGCGAACATCGCCATGTTCTGGTCGCCGCCCGAACCCAGGCCCGCCGACCGCCAGCGCTCGACGATCTGCTCAAGGAAGTTCTCGTCGCCGATCGACGCCTGCCACCGCTCGGAGAAACGCGCCGTGGACGAGCGCGGCAGGTGCTGGGCCGACATCTCGTCGAACCTGATGCGCACCGGGAGCGACACGCCGTCGCCGAACGCAATGGCCTCCCTCTGGCCCAGCGCCGGCAGGAACTCGAGCAGCCCGGAGCCGGTATCGGATACGGCGGACTGCACAATCGCCTGGTCGCGGTCGTTCGACATGCGCAACGCGAACACGGTGTTGCACTGGGACAGGATCGTCGGGTCGATCTCCGCCGGGCGCTGCGTCACGATGCACAACGAGGCGCCGTACTTGCGGCCTTCCTTGGCGATCTTGGCAATCGCGCGCCGGCACGGCTCGAAGCCCAGGGCGGGATTGGCCGGCACATACCTGTGCGCTTCCTCGCAGACCAGGGTGACCGGGACGCTGCCCTCGCTCCATAGCGCGAAGTCGAATGTCATGCGGCAGAGCACCGAGACCACGACGTTGACCACTTCGGTCGGAATGCCGGTCAGTTCCAGGATCGTGATCGGCTTGTCGTTGACCGGCACCCGGAAGATGCGGCCGAGGATCTGGGCCATGCCGTCGTAGACCGTCAGCGAACCGAACATGAAAGCGTAGCGCGCGTCCTGGCTGATGGAATCGATGCGTGCCTTCAACTGGCGATAGGGATGCAGGTCCTTCTTGTTCTCCAGCTTGCCCATGCGGTCGTCGATCATCGCCGTCAGATCGGAGATCCGGTACGGAACCGGCGTATCGACGGTGTAGCGGCCCGGATCGAGCGCGCCGCGACGCACCGACGTCGGCTCCTTCCGCCCCGTGCTGCCGGCCTGATAGCGGCTCTTGCACAGCGGGATCAGCTCCTGAAGGATCTCGATCTCGGCACGGCGGTTCGCAACATCGCCGATCAGCACCTCGACGGCCTCATCGAACGTCAGCAGCCAGAACGGGAGCTGCATATTGCGGGGGTTGATGACCTCGCCCCACTCGGGGAACGCCGTCGCGTACTCGTTGTGCGGATCGAGCAGCACGATATGGGCCGCCGGGTTCTCATGCAGGATCGAACGCAGGATCAGCGCGGTGGTGCACGACTTGCCGGTACCGGTGGTCCCCAGGATCGCGAAGTGCTTGCCGAGCAGGTCGTCGACGCGGACCATGGCGGGAATGGCTGCATCCTGGCGAATGCAGCCGACTCTGACGACGGACTTTCCGTCTCCGCAAAATGCGAGTTGCAGCTCGCCTTTCGACGCGACGCGGACCCGGTCGCCGAGCGACGGATATACCGTCACGCCGCGGTTGAATGACGCCGGCTCGCCCTGCCTGGACAACCACAGCTCGCCGACGAGCCCCAGTTCGGCGATCCAGACCTCGGCGTCGCCGTCGCGCTGCGCAGGGACCGGGACGCTCAAGGCGGACACGATCGCGAGCACCACCGTGCTCGACTGCTCGATGGCGAGCAATGTCCCCATCTCCGGCCGGCCACGGCTGCCCGCTCCGAGGCTTTCGGATGCACCGTCGAGGAGAACGATCGCCTTCGATCCTGTGACAGATACGATGCGCCCGATCGACCTGTCTTCCTGTGTCCGCACAGGCTCCGCCGCCATGAATGAGTGCATGATGTCTTCCCCTTCGCCCATTCCACCTACCGGGCGGCAATCTCTTGTTCGCTCGACGAGCGCTTGTAGGAACTGGCGGCTTCGACGGCGTGCCGGGACGGCAATAGAACGCTAACTGTGGTCCCGACGTTTTTCTGGCTCGTTATCGACATTTTGCCGCTGTGCAAGTCGACCAGGGCCTTCGCGATCGGCAACCCCAGCCCGGTCCCCTCACGCCACCGCGAGCGGCCGCCATCGACCTGCCCGAACGGTGTGAGGGCGACTTTCATCTCCTCCTCGGTCATGCCGATGCCGGTATCGCTGATCTGCACGATCGCACCGCCGTCGGTCTGGCGGGCCGCCGCGATCGTCACGGTTCCGCCCGGCCGCGTGAACTTGATCGCGTTGGAGATGAGGTTGGCGAAGATCTGGCGGAGCTTTACGCCGTCGCCGCGGATCTGCGGCAGATCGAAATCGATGCGCTTCTCGATCCTCAGGCCAGTGTCTTCCGCATACTGCTCGACGGCGCCGATGCAGGCCAGGAGCATGTCGTCCAGCGCGATCTGGCGTGCGTCAAGCGTGTACCTGCCACTCTGAATCTTGGAGATGTCGAGAATATCGTTGATGACGGCCAGCAGGTGACCCGCAGCGTCGTTGATGAGTTGAGAATATTGGACGATCTCTTCATCGGGCAGTTTGCGCCGCTCCTGCTCGGCGAGCAGCTTCGAAAACCCGATGATGGTGTTGAGAGGGGTCCGCAGCTCATGGCTCATATTGGCGATGAACTCGGACTTGACCTTGCTGGCGAGGTCCGCCTCGATCCGGGCGGAATGCTCCGCGACCCGCGTGCGATGACGCAAAATCGCGTCGCCAAGGAGCGAAGAATATTCGCTCATCAACGAGTTGGATCTCGAACCGAAAGAGCCACTCAGCATCGTAATCCGCGAATCGTATGCGATCTGCCAGCGGTCAGCGTACGGCCCAACAAATAAGCGACGGTTAATTACATGTGTTCAGTTGTAGTCAGCCCGAGCCCGCTCAACCCCTGATGGAGGCTGTGAGGATGAGTGTTCCAGCCACACGAACGCACGTCATGGCCGCGCCGGGGCGACGCGGGAGCGTCGGCCCGGAACACGGCGGCTATCCACGCAGCTCACCGCGGGCACTGAACAAGCGGAGGCTTGCCGTAGGCGACCGCCTCCGCGGCCGTGACGGCTGCGGGGAGGTGAGATGATCGCCCCACGAACGCACGTCATGGCCGCGCCGGGACGACGCGGGGAGCGTCGGCACGGAGGACGGCGGCCATCCACGTGGCTCGCCGCAGGCACTGAACAAGCGGAGGCTTGCCGTAGGCGACCGCCTCCGCGGCCGTGACGGCTGCGGGGAGGTGAGATGATCGCCCCACGAACGCACGTCATGGCCGCGCCGGGACGACGTGGAAGCGTCGGCCCGGAACACGGCGGCTATCCACGCAGCTCACCGCGGGCACTGAGCAAGCGGAGACTTGCCGTAGGCGGCCACCTGCGTGGCCGTGACGACTGTGGGGAGGTGAGATGATCGCCCCACGAAAGCCCGTCATGGCCGCGCCGGGGCGACGTGGCAACGTCGGACCGGAGGACGGCGGCCATCCACGCGGCTCGCCGCGGGCACCGAGCAAACGGATACCTGTCGTAGGCGGCCACCTTCGTGGCCGTGACGGCTGTGGGGGGAGGTGAGATGATCGCCCCACGAAAGTCCGTCATGGCCCCGCCGGGGCGACGCGGAAGCGTCGGCCCGGACAACGGCCGCCATCCACGCGGCTCACCGCGGGCACTGAGCAAGCGGATGCCTGTCGTAGGCGGCCGCCTCCGCGGCCGTGACGGCTGTGGGGAGGGGAAATCCGGCGTCGCGTAACGGTCGAGTAACCTCAGTCCAGCTCGCGCAGCGCAGGCGCAACCTCGGTCGCAAACAATCTCAGGCTATTCTCCGTCTGCTCGGGAGGCTGGGTTGCGATCTGCAACATACCGATCAGATGCCCGAAGCCGAGCTCCTTGCGGCGCGCGATGATCTCGTTGCGCACGGTCTTCGGGCTGCCGGCGATCACCATGCCCATCTCGAGCAGCGCTTCGGCCGTCTGGAAGCTCTTGCGCAGCTTGAACTTCTGCTCGATCAGCGCTTTGGTCGAGGCGATCGAGGTGTAGCCCGGCGGCAGACGAGCCTCGAGCGGATAGTGAAGGAACCGATTGAAGAAGTTCTCGATGTGCGGCGCCACCTCGGCGCGCGCCTGTGCGTCGGTCTCGGCGACGTAGATGGGCAGCGCCCAGCCGAGCTGGTCGGGCGAGGACGTATAGCCGTTGCTGCTGGCCACCGCCCTGTACATGTCGAACACTTTCTTTGCCGTCGCGACCGGCGAGAAGGTCTGCAGGTAGGTGTACTTGCGCGCGGGATCGGCGCACCACTCCACCGTCTCCTTGCTGCCTTGCGAGGGAATCCAGACCGGCGGATGCGGCTGCTGGACCGGACGCGGCCAGATGTTGACGTAGTCGAATTCGTAGTGACGGCCGGTGTAGCGGAACGGTCCGCGTTCCGTCCAGGCGCGCAGGATGAGATCGTGGGCCTCGTAGTAACGGGCATGGCTGAGGCTGGGATCGGAGGCGGATGCGAAATACTCGGTGCCGATGCCACGCACGAACCCGGTGATGATGCGCCCGCCCGACAGGTTGTCGAGCATGGCGAACTCCTCGGCGATCGCGACCGGATTAGAGACCAGCGGCAGCGCGCGCCCCAGGATGGCGATCTTGGCCTGCTTGGTCGTGCGCGCCAATGCAGCGGCGATCAGGTTCGGCGCCGGCATCAGGCCGTAGGCCGTCTGATGGTGCTCATTGACGCAGATGCCGTCGAACCCGAGTTCGTCGGCCAGCTCCAGCTCGCGGATGTATCTGGCGTAGATGTCGACGCCCTTTGCGGGATCATACAGCGCGTTCGGCAAGGTCAGCCAGGCGGTGTCGTAGCGCTCCAGGTCGGCGATGTCGGCCGCGCCGTAGGGCATCAGGTGAAAGAAATAGATCTTCATGCGCCGATCTCCTTGCCGAAGGCGGCGATCGCCGCGTCGCATTCCGCCGCGCGCTCGGTGTGGAGCGAATGACCGCTCTCCGGCAAGGCCAGCAGTCTGATGCCCTTGATCTCCCGGACGAAGGCCTTGTGGCAATCGAACGGAACGATCCTGTCGTCGCGCCCCCAGATCAGCAGCGCCGGAACGTCGATCCGATGGAGCCAGTACTTGAGCTGAGGATTGTGCAGCCGCGGCGACCATGCGAGCCGCGCGACGGCAGCCTTGTTCTGCAGCACCACGTCAAGATCGGCGTTGGGCAGCAGCTTGATGCGGTCCTCCGCCAGCTTCTGGTTATAGAACTGGGCGCGCGTGGCGGTCTCGGCGTCCCACAGGAAGATATCGCCGAACGGGACGTCGTCCGAGCGGCAGCCGGCCGGCGACATCAATGTCAGCGACTTCAGGCGGCTCGTGTTGCGGACCGCAATCTCGGCGGCGGTCCATCCGCCGAGCGAATGCCCCGCCAGATGAACGCCCTTGAGATCCATCGTCTCGAGAGCATCGAGATAGAAGAAGGCAAGATCGCCCACCGACATCATCCAATCAGGGATCTGGGAACGGCCGAACCCCGGGTGCTCCGGCGCCATCACGCGGAAGCGCTGCGCGAGCAGCTTGAGCATGGGGTTCCATGACGAACCGCCGGCGCCATGGAGGAACAGCAGCGGCTGTCCCTCGCCATCTTCCTTGAGCTTGAGTTTCTGTCCCTTGACGTCGATCTCAAGTTCCCGCATCCGCAAGTTTCCTTTCGGGTGGTCGAGGCGCTGGAGCCAGATTGGAAATCCGTTTCAGGTTATAGGTGCGCAGCAGCCGGTCCCGCAATCGCTGATATTCGCACCGGCCGATTGCAGGACGTATACGGCGTGAAACGGCCGGTCCCACCGCCGGGGCTCAGGCGCCTGTCGCGACCTCGGTATCCAGCGATTGCTGGCCCCACTCCGACCATGAGCCGTCATACAGACCGACATCGGGCCGCCCCAATACGGCGAGCGCCAGCGACAATACGGCAGCGCTGACGCCCGACCCGCACGAGGTGACGATCGGTTTGCCGACATCGATCCCCGCACGCTCGAACACGGCGGCCATTTCACCGGCGCTCTTCAGCGTGCCGTCTGGATTGAGCAGCGTGCCGAAAGGGAGGTTGCGGGCGCCCGGAATATGACCGGATCTGAGACCCGGCCGCGGCTCGGGCTCGGTGCCGGCAAAACGGCCGGGACCGCGCGCATCGACGATCTGAGCACGCCCCTTGGCGACGACGTCCCGCATGTCGTCGAGATCGCGGATGAGGGCGGCATTGGCACGCGGCGTGAAGTGACGCTGGCTGCGCAATGCCGAGGGCTCGGCCGTGACCGGCCGCCCTTCGGCCTTCCACTTGCGCAGGCCGCCATCCAGCACAGCAATGTCCTCATGGCCCATGGCCCGGAACATCCACCAGACCCGGGCAGCCGACATCAGCCCCAGGCTCGAGCCGTCGTAGGCAACGATCCGGCTGCCGTCCCCGATACCGAGGCTCTTCATGCGGCTCGCGAACTTGACGGCGGACGGCAGCATATGCGGCAGGTGCGAGGTCTCGTCGCTGATCTCGTCGATGTCGAAGAACACCGCGCCCGGTATGTGTTCGGCCGCGTACTCGGCCTTGGGGTCCCGCTTCTCGGCCGGCAGGTACCAGGAGCCGTCGAGCACGACGAGATCGGGGCTGCCGAGCTGCTGTGCCAGCCACGACGTGTCCACAATGTAGCGACCGCTGAGATCGGACATCGTTCCTCCGCTTGTTTGCTGCCGGCCCGCGCCTCAGGCCTTGTCGGGCGCGACCATGACGCTGGGAATGTCACCGCGCGGCTTTTCGAGCCAAGCCGGCACCGGCAGGTCCTTCGATCGTAGAAACGCCGGATTGAACAGCCGCGAGAGATAGCGCGAGCCTGGATCGCACAGGATGGTCACGATCGTATGACCGGGGCCCAGCTCGCGGGCAAGGCGCATGGCGCCGGCGATGTTCACGCCCGAGGATGCGCCGACGCACAGCCCCTCCTCCTCGATCAGCCGGAACACGATCTCCAGCGATTCCGTATCCTCGATCCGGTACGCGTGATCGACGATGGCGCCTTCGAGGTTTTTCGTGACCCGGCTCTGGCCGATGCCTTCGGTGATCGACGAGCCTTCGGCCTTGAGTTCGCCGGTGGTGTAGTAGCTGTAGAGCGCGGCGCCGGGCGGATCGGCAAGGGCAATCTGGATGTCCGTGCGCCTGGCCTTGAGGCCGAGCGAGACGCCGGCGAGCGTTCCGCCGGAGCCGACCGCAGATACGAAGCCGTCGATCTTGCCGCCGGTATCGGCCCAGATCTCCTCGGCCGTGGTCTCGATATGAGCCTGGCGATTGGCGAGGTTGTCGAACTGATTGGCCCACACCGCGCCGCCCGGATCGGTTTTCGCCAGCGCTTCGGCGAGGCGGCCCGAATAGCGCACGAAGTTGTTCGGGTTGGAGAACGGCGCGGGCGGCACCTCGACCAGCTCCGCACCCAGCATCCGCAGGGTATCCTTCTTCTCCTGCGTCTGATTGTCGGCGATCACGATGACGGTGCGCACGCCCTTGGCCGCGCCGATCATCGCCAGCCCGATGCCGGTATTGCCGGCCGTGCCCTCGACGATGGTGCCGCCGGGCTTGAGCCGGCCGTTGCGCATCGCGTCCTCGATGATGAAGAGCGCGGCCCGATCCTTGACCGACTGGCCGGGGTTCATGAACTCGGCCTTGCCGAGGATGGTGCAGCCGGTCTCGCGCGAGGCGCGTTTCAGCTCGATCAGCGGCGTGCGGCCGACGGCTTCAACGACATTGGGATGGCGAGGCACCTGCACTCTCCGAACTCTGCCAGGACTCTCTCGAACCTAGTGGTGCTGCGGGCCCGGGACAAGAGCGCATGAGCCGCCCCGGGTTCACGCCGGACCAGACCGGCAGGCGGCGGCCATTGACGGACGCGGGAGGGTGGAGGACAACCGCAATTCCCGAAAGCGATCGAGGTTCGACGAGGAACGACCATGGCCGAGGACGCCGTCACCATTCCCCTGCTGCAGCAGATGAAGCGCGAGGGCAGGAAAAGTGCCGGCGTGGTGGCCTGGGACTACCAGATCGCGCTGATTGCCGAGCGTGCCGGCGTCGATTTCATCTCCGTCGGCGACTCGGTCGGCGCCAACCTGCTCGGACACACCAACCCGCTCGAGATCACGCTGGACGAGATACTGGTGTTCTGCAAGGCGGTGCGGCGGGGGACGAAGCGGGCCCTGCTGAGCTGCGACATGCCGTATGGGCCATTGCAGGAGGGGATCGAAAGCGCGCTGAAAGCAGCGATCCGCCTGGTCAAGGAAGGCGGCGCCGACATGGTGAAGCTCGATGGCGCTGCCGACTATCCCGAAGCGGTGACGGCATTGACGCGCGCCGGCATCCCGGTCTTTGCCCAGTTCGGCCTCACACCACAGACCGCGCTGAAATACGGAATCCCGTACAGTTCGCAGAACTCCGCCGGCGCCCAGGCCGCACCGGAGGCCGCCAGAAAGCTGGTGGAGGAAGCCAAGATGTTGGAGGCGGCAGGCGCGGCGCTGCTCGACTTCACGAACTCCGGTCCGGTCGCGGGCAAGGCCGTGGTCGAAGCCGTCGAGATCCCGGTCATCGGCGGGTTCGGCGGCGGCCCATGGCTCGATGGCCGGGTGCGGATGGCGCACACCGCCATCGGCTATGGGGCGAAGTGGATCGATTCCAGGACCGACACCTACGTGAACACGGCCAAGGCCGGGCTTGGGGCCTTCGAGCAATTGATTGCGGACATCCGCGAAGGCCGCCAGATCAAGGGATGAGGTGAGCCATGCCGACAGTTGAGATCGACGGGATCGCGACCCGCTACGAGGTGCAAGGCAAGGGACCGCCGCTCCTGATGTTCGCGCCGGCCGGCTACAACGCCTCGCTGGAGAAATGGGACACCCAGGGCGTGTATGCCAGGACCAGGATGATGCAGGCGCTGCGGCAGAACTTCACCTGCATCGTCTTCGACAGGCGCGAGTGCGGCGAATCGGGCGGGCGAATCGAGCGCATCTCGTGGCGGCATTTCGTGAACCAGGCTGCCGGCCTGCTGGATCATCTCGGCGTCGACCGGGCTCATACGATGGGCGGCTGCATCGGTTGCCCGCAGGTGGCGGCGATGGGCGTCATGAAGCCGGAACGGGTGAAGAGCATGGTGCTCTACTGGCCGGTTGGCGGGGCCCGGTTCCGGATCGGCAATTTCTATCGGTTCGGCGCACATATCGCATTCCTCGACGACGTCGGATTCGAGGGTGTGGTCGAATACGTCGCCAGCAAGGGCGATACGTTCGGAAACGATCCCAAGGGCGGTCCCTGGGCGCTGATGCTTAAACACGACAAGGATTTCGCCGCCGCCTTCGTTCGCCAGGATAAGCAGCGCTACAAGCAGATCGTGCTTGGCACGTGCCGCATCCTGTATGACCGCGACACGGCCCCCGGGGCGGAGCCGGAGGACCTGATGCAGCTCGACATTCCGGCGCTGATCGTGCCGGGCAAGGACAATTCGCACGCCACGTCGGCAGCACGCTATCTGGAGGAATGCATCGCAGGATCGGAGTACTGGGACGTCCTGCCTGCCGATCAGACGGAAGCCAATGTCCCGGCGCGGCTGGTGGAATTCCTGCAGAAGGCCGAGAAGGGCGCCTGACCGCGACAGGCATCCGCTTGCTCAGTGCCCGCGGTGAGCCACGTGGATGGCCGCCGTCCTCCGGGCCGACGTTGCCACATCGCCCCGGCGCGGCCATGACGGGCGAAGAGAATTGCGGTGCGAGAGGCGTCGTCCGATCCGGCCTAGAGAATAATGCTCAGGTTACGGATCGACTGATCGCAATCGATGAGATTGACCTGCTTGGCCTCGATCCGCCATTCCCCCGGCCGGCCCGCCAGCTTATAGCCGCACCAGCCGCTGAGGATTCGTGTTTCGTCACCCCAGAACTCCGGGATCAGAACGTTGCAGCGAACCATGTGCCGATCCGGCACGCTGGTCGAGAAGACCTCGACGTTGGTGACAAACCGGACGGTGCGCGAGATCGGGGCCTGCGACCAGGCGTAGCCGGTGCGCAGCCGATAGATGCGATCCTCCAGCCGGCGCCGGTCGTCGAACATGACGGCGATCTCCCGCCGCGGATCGCCGGCGCCGGGCGTGCCGGGGATCCAGTAGATGCATTCGGCCGAAAGCAGCGACAGCCAATTCTCATAGCGATGCTGGTCGAGCAGCCGCGCCTCGCGCTCCACCAGCCTACGCGCCGCGTCGCGCACGGGCAGGTCGTTGACCAGCAGTTCATCCCGTTGCCAGTCCGTGAAGTCCTCGACGATGGCTGCGTAAAGAGCGTCGGTGACGTAGTGAGACGAACGGGCGGGATCAGAGGTCGTCGCAGGGGCGGACATGGCGGTCTCTCGAGGCGAGGCAATGCCCGCATGATCGCCGGACAGGACGGCTGGCGCAACCGGTGCCGAGCCTATAGCTGCATTCGCCGC
>JBFWYV010000043.1:0-23099 GCA_050186055.1 Hyphomicrobiaceae bacterium
GGACGCTTTCCTGTCCAGTCTGATCGTAACCTCGCGGTTGCATGTCGAGCAGGCTCTTGGGCTTGCGCTCGTGAGCCAGAGCTGGGCCTGGACGCTCGATGCATGGCCCTCCGATTCATCGGTCGTACTCCCGATGCGTCCGGTGGACTCAATCGAGTCGATCACTCTGTTCGCGGCCGACGGCTCCCCCGCCGAACTCGAGACCTGGCGTTACGTGCTCGATGGCGGCGCAACGCCGCCGCGGTTGCTGCCGACGGCGACACGGTTTCCTGATCCCGGTGCGCGTGCGCTCGGCATCGAGATTCGCTTCACCGCAGGCTTCGGCAGCACCGCCGCCGAAGTGCCGCAGCCGATCCGGCAGGCACTGCTCCTCCTCGTAGCGCATTGGTACGAGAACCGGGAGCCCGTCGTATCGACGGCACGTAACGGCGAGCCGAAGCGCATTCCCGACACGGTCTCGGACCTGTTGATGCCGTACAGGTTGGTGCGGCTATGACCGTGATCGGAACGCTCCGCCATCGCATCACGCTCGAGTCGCCTCAGCGCATCGCCACCGAAGGCGGCGCCGCCAGCGTAGCCTGGAATCCCGTTGCGGATGTGTTCGCGCAGGTCAAGCCGCTCGCGGGTCGGGAGATCGTATCGGCCGATGGTGTTTCGGCACGGCTCACGCACGAGATCGTGATCCGCTGGCGTTCCGATCTCGAGCCGCGGATGCGCATTCGCCTCGATGGCCGCGTGCTCGATATTCATGCGGTGCTGGACGTCGACGCGCGAAGACGCTGGCTGAGATGCCTTTGCGAGGAGCGCCAGGCGTGAAATTCGGCATAGGAATTTCAGGGCTGGGACCAGGCATCGGCAGGCGTCGGATAGGCAGGCTGATCGAAGCCGCGCTTTCGACGGCAAGGCGGTTCCCGCCTGCCGCATCGATGGACTCTTTGGGTCACCCGGAAGAGTACGGAAATTCCGCAATAGATGGAGACGGCGCATGGCAAGCGCAGCCTGGTCGCTTCAGGCGGCAATCTACTCGGCGCTGACGGGAAATGCAGAGCTGGCGGGATTGCTCGGTGGTGCGCATATCTACGACGACGTTCCGCGTGGCGCGTCATTTCCATACATAACATTCGGTCTCACCAGTGAGCGCGATTGGTCGACCGCGACCGAGACAGGCTCCGAGCACGTGGTCACATTGCATGTCTGGTCGAGAGCGGCGGGCCGCAGCGAGGTGGACGGCATATTCACGGTGCTGAGGGACGCACTGCACGATGCCGATCTGTCCCTGGTCGGTCACCGCCTGGTCAACCTCCGCCAGGAGTTCTCCGACGCCAGGCGCGAACCCGATGGAGAGACGCTTCACGGTATCGTTCGTTTGCGGGCGGTGACCGAGCCGGCAGCGTAGACGCTTCAATCATTACAAAACGGAACAACCGATATGGCAGCCCAGAAAGGCAAGGACCTGCTTCTGAAGATCGATGGAGCAGGCACGGGATCGTTCACGACTATCGCGGGTCTACGGTCGCGCACCTTGGCGTTCAATGCCGACACGGTGGACATCACCCACCAGGAGTCTGCCGGCCGTTGGCGCGAACTGCTCGAAGGCGCAGGCGTCCGCAATGCGCGGATCAGCGGAAGCGGCATATTCAAGGACGACGCCTCCGACGAGCTCCTGCGCTCCGCGTTCTTCGCCGGTTCGATCAAGCCCTATCAGGTCGTGATTCCTGATTTCGGCACCGTCGAGGGACCATTCCAGATCAGTGCACTCGAGTTCAGCGCGCGCCATGACAACGAGGTCGGCTTCGACGTCACGCTGGAGTCGGCCGGTGAGATTGCCTTCACCGCTGCGTGACGCCGCGGGCGTGACAAGGAGATTTGATCATGGCCAACAAACACCGGGGCGAGATCGATGCCGTTCTCGATGGCACGCCCCACCGCCTTTGCCTGACGCTTGGCGCCCTTGCCGAGCTTGAAGCGGCTTTCGGTGAAGGCGATATGCTGGCGCTGGCCAGCCGGTTCTCGAGCGGCAGGCTTGCCGCGGCAGATTGTGTACGGATCATCGGCGCGGGTCTGCGCGGCGCCGGTCACGACGTCAACGATGCAAAGGTCGCCGCCATGCAGGTCGATGGCGGAGCAGCAGGCTTCGTGGAGATCGTGGCGCGATTGCTGACGGCGACCTTCGGTGGTCCGGCATCGGTCGCGGCCGAGGTCGGCAGCGCATTGGTATCGGAACTCGCCAGGCAGCCTTCGGCCACTGTAGACCAGGCGGAAGGAGGCGCCAAAGGGATCCCTTTCCCTGGGACGCGGTGATGTCCGCAGCTTTCGGCGTCCTCCGGCTGGCGCCGGATACGTTCTGGCGAATGACGCCTCGCGAGCTTGCCGCGGCGCTCGACGCATATGCCGCGTGGGACACGGGCATCGGCCCTCCGTCACGTTCCGACCTTGCGCGTCTGATGCAGCGCTTTCCCGATTGAGAGGTCTCCGCCGATGGATGAGCCGATTGAAACCTGGACTGTGGCGGTGACCGCCGACGTCAGCGAACTGCAGCTTCAGCTCGATGCGGCCGGCGGCTACGCGCGTCAGTTCAGCCGTGCCGTTACCAGTGCCTTCACCGGCGTCGCCGTGCAGGGAAAGAGCCTCGGCGATGTCTTCAAGTCGCTGGCCTTGAGTATGTCAAAGATCGCCCTGCAGGCAGCCTTTCGGCCATTGGAGCAGTCGATCGGCGGACTGTTCAGTTCATTGTTGGCGGGCGGATTGGGAGGTTCCGTAACGCCGTTTGCCAAGGGCGGCGTGCTCGGGTCCGCAACGCCGCTTCCGTTTGCGTCGGGAGGCGTGATCGCAAGCCCGATCGCGTTTCCGCTCCGCGGCGGCGCAATCGGCCTTGCCGGAGAGCGCGGCGCGGAGGCGATCATGCCTCTGGCCCGCGATCCGGATGGACGATTGGGCGTCAAGGCGCAGGGTGGAGGCGGTCCTGTCGCCATCACCTTTAATATAACAACTCCGGATGCGGATAGTTTCCGCCGGACTGAAACGCAGATCTCCGCCATGCTGGCCAGGGCTGTGGGCCAAGGTCAGCGAAATCTCTGACGCAATCGCCGGGCACGCCGGCCTGCAACGGAAACCGCAACATGGCATTTCACGACGTATTGTTTCCCACTGCGATCTCGCGTGGCAGCCAGGGCGGACCGGAGCGCAAGACGGAGGTCATTGTGCTGGGTTCGGGACACGAGGAGCGCAACAGCCGGTGGGCGGATTCACGGCGCAGCTACGACGCAGGCTACGGCGTCAAGTCGCTGGATGACATCAATGCGGTCATCGCATTCTTCGAGGAGCGGCGCGGCCGGCTCCACGGCTTCAGATGGCGCGATCATGCCGACTGCAAATCGTGTCTGCCGAATGCCGAGCCCTCCGCCCTCGATCAGCCCATCGGCATCGGCGACGGCGTGAATGCCGCCTTCCAGCTTGCAAAGGCGTATGGGTCCGTACACGCGCCTTGGGCCAGAGCGATCACGAAGCCGGTCGTCGGCAGCGTGGTCGTTGCGGTTGCCGGAGCCGTGCAGTCCGTTGTGCAGTTCTCCGTCGACCATCTGACGGGCATCCTCACGTTCGAGGCAGGGCATATCCCCGCCGGCGGCACGCAGATCACCGCGGGGTATCTGTTCGACGTCCCGGCACGGTTCGATTCCGACAAGCTGGAGATCAACCTCTCCGGCTTCTCACATGGTGCCATTCCCAGAATACCGATCGTGGAGGTGCGAGAATGAAAGTCCTTCCGCCCGGCCTCAGCGACCATCTGTCGAGCGGTGCGACAACGCTGTGCTGGTGCTGGCGTCTCACCCGCCGCGACGGTTTCCGCCTGGGGTTCACCGATCACGATCGCGATATTGAGTTCGACGGGACGCTGTTCGAAGCAGCGGCAGGTTTCGGCGCCAGCGAAATCAACGACGCATTGGGCCTTAGCGTTGATAATCTCGAAGTCGAGAGCGCGCTGTCGTCCGGTCGCTTGAGCGAGCACGACCTCGCAGCCGGCCTCTATGACGATGCTGCGGTCGAGATCTTCCGGGTCAACTGGCAGGTGCCCGAACAGCGAGTGCTGATGCGCTCGGGCAGCATCGGCGAGGTCAGGCGGACCGGGACGGCGTTCTCCGCCGAGGTTCGCGGTCTCGCCCATTATTTGCAGCAACCGGTCGGCCGCCTCTATCAGTTCGGATGTGACGCCCATCTGGGGGACGAACGCTGCCGGGTTGATGTGTCGTCGGAGAGCTATCGGGCAACCGGCACGGTGCTGGACGTGAGAAGCGCAAAGACATTTTCAGCCGATGGGATCGATGAATTCGCCAGCGGGTGGTTCACCAGCGGCCTCATTTCGTTCACCAGCGGCGGCAGCGCCGGTCTCGCCTTCGAAGTCAAACGGCATGCGGCCATTGACAGCGGTACAACGCTGGAGCTGTGGCAACAACCGCCGCACGCCATCGCGGCGGGCGATGCGTTCGTCGTCACCGCCGGCTGCGACAAGCAGTTTGCAACGTGCAGAAGCAAGTTCTCCAATGGCGAGAATTTCCGCGGCTTCCCGCATATGCCGGGCAATGACTTTCTGACCGCCGTGGCCCGGTCTGGCTCGCGTTGAGATCGACTGTTCACGGACAATACGGATGGCGCAAGCGGACGATATCTCGCGCTCACGGATCGTCGAGCTTGCCCGTGGCTGGATTGGTACGCCCTACCACCATCAGGCCAGTGTCCGCGGCGCCGGAGCCGATTGTCTGGGGCTGGTTCGTGGCGTCTGGCGCGAGTTCTATGGCTTCGATGCGGAGACGCCGCCGCCGTATACGCGAGATTGGGCCGAGGCCACGGGTGAGGAGACGTTGCTCGCGGCGGCCTACCGCCATCTTGAGCGGACAGAGCCCGCGAATGCGCAGGCCGGAGATGTCCTGGTCTTCCGCCTGCGTCGCGGTCTTGTCGCCAAGCATGCGGCCATCATGACCTCGTCGAGCTCATTCGTTCACGCGATGGAAGGCGGCCCGGCTACCGAGGTCGCACTTTCCGGCTGGTGGCTGAGACGTATCGCCGGCGCATTCTCGTTTCCTGGGATTTCTCGCTGATGGCAACCCTCGCACTCGCGGCGGCCGGCGCTGCCGTCGGCGGCGCACTGCTGCCGACCGGACTTTCAGTGCTCGGCACGACGCTGACCGGTGCCGCAATTGGCAGTCAGATCGGCGCCGCCGCCGGTTCGTTTGTCGACCAGGCTCTGTTCGGCGCATCGGGCCAGTCCCGCACGTTCAGGGGGCCGCGCCTCTCCGATCTGCACGTTACGGCTTCGACTGAAGGCGCGCCCGTCCCGCGCGTCTACGGCCGTATGAGGCTCGGAGGGCAGGTGATCTGGGCAACCGACATCGAAGAGGAGATCCTCACCACGACGCAGCGCTCCGGCTCCGGCAAGGGCCGGTCGGGCGGCGCATCGGCCTCCGCTGAGCGGATCGAATATCGATACTACGGTAATTTCGCCGTCGCTCTCGCAGAAGGTCCGATTTCCGGTGTCGGCCGGATCTGGGCCGATGGCAGCGAGCTTGATCTGTCCGGCGTGAACTGGCGTCTTTACACGGGTACTGAGGATCAGAGCCCGGACAGCCTGATCGTCACCCGGGAGGGGCCGGACAACGCTCCGGCATATCGAGGGGTGGCCTATATCGTCTTCGAGCACATGCCGCTCGCGCCCTTCGGCAACCGTATTCCACAACTTTCGTTCGAAATTTCGCGCGCGGTCGACGAACTGCATGACGAGATTCGCGGCGTCGTCCTGATTCCCGGCAGCGGAGAGTTCGCCTATGCGCCCTCGCCGGTGACTCGCATCGGCGAAGGCGGGGCCCGCGTCTATGAGAATGTGCGCACGCGACAGGGCGGGACCGATTGGCAGGTCGCACTCGATCAACTCGAGGCATCCTTGCCGAATGCGCGCTCGGTCTCTCTCGTGGTCTCCTGGTTCGGGACCGATCTCAGGGCGGAGCATTGCGAGGTTCGGCCGGGCGTGGATGCCTTGGAAAAAAATACGTACCCTGCCGAATGGCGAGTTGCGGGACTTGCCCGGGCAGATGCGCACCTGGTCAGCCTGCACGATGGCCGGCCCGCTTACGGCGGCACGCCGAGTGACGCAAGCGTCGTGGCCGCAATTCAGGATCTGACCGCACGCGGCATCAGCGTGGTGCTCAATCCGTTCATCCTCATGGACATCCCCGAAGGCAATGCTCTGCCTGATCCGCATGGCGGCGCATCGCAGCCGGCATACCCGTGGCGAGGACGAATCGGCCTCGACCCTGCGCCCGGCCTGCCGGGATCTGCTGACAAGACCGCCCTCGCAGCCGCACAGATTGCGAGTTTCGTGGGCACTGCATCGGTCAACGATTTCACATTGTCCGGTACGCAGGTGATCTACGCCGGACCGGACGAGTGGTCGTTCCGCCGGCAGGTTCTGCACTACGCATGGTTGGCAAAGGCGGCCGGCGGCGTCGATGCGTTCGTGCTCGGTTCAGAGCTGCGCTCCCTCACCCAGGCACGGGATAGCGCCGCCAGTTACCCCTTTGTCGCGGCGCTGGCGGCTTTGGTGTCCGACGTCAAGTCCGTCCTCGGATCTTCGACCAAGGCGACGTATGCAGCGGATTGGTCCGAGTACTTCGGGCATCAACCGTCGGACGGGTCCGGCGACGTCTATTTCAATCTCGATCCGCTTTGGTCGTCGCCGGATATTGATGCGGTAGGGATCGATCTTTATTGGCCGCTTTCGGACTGGCGCAACGGCCGTGAACATCTCGACGCGATGGCCGGAGCAAGCTCGATCTACGATCTCGATTATCTCAAGTCGAACATCGCCGGCGGCGAGGGCTATGATTGGTACTATGCCAGCCCTGCCGATCGCGCACTTCAGGACCGGACACCGATTGCCGACGGATACGGCAAGCCCTGGGTGTTCCGCTACAAGGACCTGGCCTCCTGGTGGAGCAACCGGCACTTCGACCGGCCGGACGGCGTGGAGGCAGCAAGCCCGACCGCATGGATCGCCGGGAGCAAGCCGGTTTGGCTGCTCGAATGCGGCTGTCCCGCAGTGGACAAGGGCGCCAACCAGCCCAACGTGTTCGTCGATCCCAAAAGCGCCGAGTCGGTCCTGCCGTATTTCTCCGATGGCCGGCGCGACGATCTCATTCAGCGGCGCTACCTTCAGGCGCTGGTCGAGGCATTTGATCCCGACCATCCGGACCACGTGCCGGGCCTCAATCCTGTTTCAACAGTGTACGGATCGGTAATGGTCGATCCCGCGCGCATCTATGCCTATGCCTGGGATGCGCGCCCTTACCCTGCCTTTCCCAATGACATCGCAAGCTGGGGCGATGGCGGCAACTGGCGGCTGGGCCATTGGCTTAACGGCCGCGTTGCCGGTGCCCCGCTTGCAGACGTTGTCGGCGCAATTCTGGATGACAGCGGCTTCACCGCCTATGACACGCGCAGGCTCGAGGGAGTCGTCTCCGGCTATGCGATCGACCGCATCATGTCCGCACGGGAGGCGTTGCAGCCGTTGGAGCTGTCCTTCTTCTTCGATGCAGTCGAAAGCGAAGGTCGCATTGTATTTCGCCATCGTGGTGCCGACGCACCTGTCGCCACGGTCGAGTCCGACACTATGGTCGAGCCGTCGCGTTCGTCTTTTCCGTTCACTCTCACACGCGGGCAGGAGAGCGAATTGCCGAGCGTTGCGAAGATCGCCTTCGTCAATGCCGCGATCGACTATCGGCAAGGCATTGCCGAAGCAAGGCGTATTGCTGCCGGGACAGGTCGCACGGCCCAAGCCGACCTCGCCATCGCCCTCGAGCCGGAAGTCGCCGAGGCAACCGCGCAAGTGTGGCTCTATGAGACGTGGATCGCGCGGGAGCGTGCGAGCTTCTCTCTCGGTCCAACGCATCTTGCCGTCGAGCCGGGCGATCTAATCAGCATACATCATGGCGAAACCGACCGGCTTTATCGCGTCACGGCGGTCAGCGAGCGCGGCGAGCGCGAGATCGAGGCGCTCGCAATCGATCCGGAGCTATACGCTGGCGTCGATGGTGCCGCGCGCGGTAGCCGCATCGCAAGTCCGCCGACCGCGGGACAGCCGCTCGCCGATTTCATCGACCTTCCGTTGCTGCGCGGCAACGAGCCGGATGAAGCGGGCTACGTGGCCGCGTCTCAGACGCCGTGGCCCGGCGCCGTTGCGTTCTACAGTGCACCGGGCGTGACTGGGTATTCTCTGGCGGCAGTCGCGGCAGCTCCCGCGACCACAGGCATGACGCTCGATGCTCTGCCGGCCGGCCGAGGATCGCGCATCGACAATGGCGCCCGCTTTCGCGTCAAGCTCGATCGCGGCGAGTTGGCCTCGGCCACGAGGCTCGGCCTGCTCGCGGGCGACAACGTTGCCGCTATGCGCACAGGAGACGGCGAATGGGAAGTCATCCAGTTCGAGACCGCGACGCTGCAGTCGCCGGGCATCTACGAGTTGTCCGGCCTTCTGCGAGGTCAGGCGGGAACGGAGGGTGCAATCCTTGTTTCCCTCGCAGCCGGTGCGCGCTTCGTGCTGATCAACGATGCCTTGGCGCGCATTGATCTTGCCTCGGCTCAAGTCGGCCTGCCGCTCAATTGGCGCTACGGCCCCGCCGACCGCGATCTGGGCGACGAGAGCTACGCGGCTGTAACCCATTCCTTTCGGGGCGTGGGGCGCCGCCCCCTGAGCCCGGTCCACGTGCATGGTCGGCGTGCAGACGGAAACCTGTTCATGCATTGGATAAGACGTACACGGATTGAAAGTGACTCATGGGACGCCGTCGCAGTGCCGTTGGGTGAGGACCTCGAAAGCTACGAGATCGATATTCTCTCCGCCGGCACGGTCATCCGTACACTGGCATCGGCAACGACGAGCGCAACCTATACCGCCAGCCAGCAGACCGCCGATTTCGGCAGTCCGCAGAGCGAGATGGACGTGCGCGTTTACCAGCTCAGTGCAGTCTGGGGACGCGGCACGCCCGCGCAGGCAGTCCTATGAGCAGGATGTCCCGGATCGCAAGCGTGCAGCCGGCGTGGATGGCGTTTGCCTGGAGCGAGCTGGGGCAGAGCGAGAGCGCCGGCGCCGCCGCAAATGCACGTATTCGCGAATTCTTCCAGGACGCAGGCTTCCCTGAGGTTGCCGGCGACGAGGTGGCCTGGTGTGCCGCCTTCGTCGGAGCATGCCTGGAACGCGCCGGCATCGCTGCGTCGGGATCGCTGATGGCGCGCTCCTATTTGAGCTGGGGTGAAGATCTCGCCGAGCCGCGCCTCGGCTGTGTCGCGGTGTTCTCGCGTGGCGCTAACCCCGAGCTGGGGCACGTCGCGCTCTGGCTTGGCGAGACTGCGAATTCGGTCATCGTTCTTGGCGGCAATCAATCCGACGCCGTTACCGTCGAGGCGATCGATCGTTCGAGGCTGCTCGGCTTGCGCTGGCCGAACGCAGGCACTCGGCCGGGACCGTGCTTCGAAAACGAAGCTGTCTTCGAGCTCGCTCTAACTCACGTTCTCGACGTCGAAGGGGGCTACAGCGACGATCCCCACGATCCAGGCGGTCCGACCAACAAGGGCATAACCCTGGCCGACTACGCGCGTTTCAAGCGAAGCGAACCCGATGCCGCTCTCGTCGCGGCGTTGAAAAAGATCTCCGATACCGAAGTCCGCGAGATCTACGCGGCGTTCTACTGGCGGCCGAGCAGGTCGGGCGAGCTTTCCCCTGCATTGGCGCTGATGCATTTCGACGCCAGCGTCAATCACGGTCTCGGCGCATCGGCCCGCTTTCTCCAGCGCGCCGTCGGCGCGGAGGTCGATGGCGAGATAGGGCCGCTGACTCTGGCGGCTGCGGCCCGGGCGGACGTCGGCGCCGCTGTCGAGCGCTACGCAGAGTTCAGACGTGAGCGCTATCGCGCCCTCGCGCATTTCTGGCGGTTCGGTCGCGGCTGGCTTCGCCGCGTCGACATCATCCTCGGCGCTGCCCGCTCACTGATCGATACCTCCCATCAAGTAACGCTCCCGACCCGGAAAGGAGATGACATGAGCAACGACAAAGGCGCTTCGGCGCAGCAGACAGACCCCCAGGTGGAGACCAAATCCTGGGGACAGTCGATGACCATCTGGGGCGTGATCGTCACCTCCTTGAGCACGGTCTTGCCCTTGATTGCCCCGATGTTCGGGATTCAGATCACGCCTGACGTGGTTCACCAGCTCGGTGATCAGACCCTGCAGGTCCTGCAGGCGCTGGGTGCCCTGATCGGCACGTTGATGACGGTCTACGGCAGGGCCCGTGCGGTGATGCCGTTGACCGGAAAGCTGCAGCTCCGGCCGATCAGGCGGAAATGAGACCTGAAGCCGACGCACATTCATGATGTGTTCAGCCGAATGCTGCCAGCTTCGCCGCCATGATCTCGACGAAATCCATAGTCCGGCTCCTTCTGCCGATAATGACGATAGTGCTGCTGTCGGGTCAGCCGGCATCGGCCGCCGATCGGACCTGCTTTGCGAGCTGGTCGGAGGCGGCACCCGTCGTCCGCAGGGAAGGCTTGACCACGGTCCGCGATCTGAGCCGGATGACGCGCAGCCGCACCAATGCGGACATCGTCAACAGCACGCTGTGTCGGTCCGATGGCCGCTACATCTACAGGCTCGTCATCCGCCAGCGCTCAGGGCCGTTGCGATCGATGGAGGTCGATGCCCGGCACCCATTCGCAGATCCGGGCAACAAGAAGTAGGTGTAGACTGCGATCGCGTGGCAGCCTGCGGGGTGGCCGTGATGCCGTCGCTATACTAGAATGCCGGGAGGGCTTCCGAAACAGTGGGAACCGATTTTGCGCGAAAGCGCGCTTGCGGCCGGCTCCCCGAAGGGGAGTCGCAAGCGCAACTAAGACCAACACGCGCTTGCGGCCGGCTCCCCGAAGGGGAGTCGCAAGCGCAACTAAGACCAACACGCGCTTGCGGCCGGCTCCCCGAAGGGGAGTCGCAAGCGCAACTAAGAAGAGTCAAAGTCCGGAGCAGATTGAGCCGTGCGCATTCTCGTCGTCGAGGACGATCCCGATCTCAACCGTCAACTCGTAACCGCGCTGAGCCAGGCAGGCTATGCCGTCGATTCGGCGGGCGACGGGGAGGACGGCTATTTCCTTGGCGACACGGAGCCTTACGACGCTGTTATCCTCGATCTGGGTCTGCCGAAAATGGATGGCATCTCGATCCTCGAGCAGTGGCGGCGGTCCGAGAAGAATTTCCCGGTCATCATCCTGACCGCCCGCGACCGTTGGAGCGACAAGGTTGCCGGCATGGACGCCGGAGCCGACGATTATCTGGCCAAACCGTTCCACATGGAGGAACTGCTGGCGCGCGTCCGTGCGCAGCTCAGGCGATCCGCGGGACATGCCCGGTCCGAATTTGAATGCGGGCCGTTGCGTCTCGATACCAAGACGGCTCGCGTTTCTTGCGACGGCCAGCCCGTAAAGCTGACGTCGCACGAGTACCGGCTGTTGGCCTACCTCATGCACCACAACGGCCGGGTGGTCTCGCGCACCGAGCTGGTCGAGCATCTCTACGATCAGGACTTCGACCGCGACAGCAATACGATCGAGGTTTTCATCGGCCGGCTGCGTAAGAAGATACCCGCTGACGTGATCAAGACGGTGCGCGGATTGGGCTACCGTCTGAGCGCGGAGCCAGATGAAGCTTGATTCACTTGCTTTCAGGCTGTTTGCCACGGCCGCGCTGTGGACGCTGCTGGCTTTGCCCCTGGCCGGCTGGGTGATCCTCTCCCTCTACCGCCAGGAGGTCGAGACCAGTTTCGACGACCGTATCAAGACGCTTCTGCTGGTTGTTTTCACCGATTCCACGGAGCGCGCGACAGGCGAGCCCGGCGCCCCCCGTGATGTCGGCGAGCCGCTCTTCGAGATCACCCATTCCGGCTGGTATTGGCAGATCAAGCCGACCGGCAACCAAACCGGGCGCCGGACCCTGGTCTCCAAGTCGCTCGCCAGCGAAACGCTGCCGTCCCCCCACGAGCAAAGCGTTGCACCCGACAGCTTCGGCGTGCACTGGTCGACCGTGACCGGTCCCAAGGGCGAGCCGCTGCGCGTCGCCGAAATGATCCAGGCGCTCGGCGGCGATGAAGGTGGCCCACGCTATTCCTATCTCGTTGCCGGCCCGTTGGAGTGGCCGGAAGCTCGTGTCAGCGCGTTCGAGACCCGGCTGTTTTCGGCATTGTTCCTGGTTGGCTTCGGGCTGCTTGCGCTCACGCTGTTCCAGATCCGCTTCGGCCTGCTGCCGTTGCGCCGGATCGAGCGCGGGTTGCTGGCCATCAGAACCGGCAGCGCGACCAAGCTTGAAGGCAAGCTGCCCCAGGAGATCGAACCGCTGCAGGTCGAGATCAACGCGCTGATGCAGTCCAATCAGGATATCATCGACCGCGCCCGCACCCAGGTCGGCAACCTCGCCCATGCGCTCAAAACGCCGCTCGCGGTCATTACCAACGAAGCCGGCGACGACAGGAGCCCATTCGCGCGCAAGGTGGCCGAGCAGGCGAAGCTGATGCGCGACCAGATCAATTACTATCTCGATCGTGCACAGATGGCGGCTCGCGCCAGCACGATCGGCCGGGTGACGCCGGTCGAGCCGGTAATGCGTTCGCTGCAGCGCACGCTAGAGCGCATCTACGAGGACAAGGGCGTCTCGATCCGGCTCGCCTGCGATGCCAACGCGAGGTTTCAGGGCGAGAAACAGGACTTCGAGGAGATGCTCGGCAATCTGGTCGACAATGCCTGCAAGTGGGCCAGGACAACGGTGTACGTCACCGCGGAGATCCGCCCGCGTGGCAGCCGCACGGGACGCAAGCGGCTCACGGTTTTCGTCGAGGACGACGGGCCGGGGTTGTCGGCCGAGCAGCTCCAGCGCATCGGCAAGCGGGGCATCAGGCTCGATGAGACAAAGCCGGGCTCGGGCCTCGGCCTTTCGATCGTCAATGACCTTGCGGTCTCGTATTCCGGCCAGCTCCAGCTCGGCACCTCGCCGCATGGTGGCCTGAAGGCGACGCTGGAGCTGCCAGCCGTATGATTCCGAAATGTGGTTCGGCCAACTCAAAGGGCGGTTTCGTTGCCAATACGCCACAGACCGGCGCACTTTCGCCCGAATCCGTATTGATACGCGTGCCGAGAAGCTACATTGGCCAGACGGGCCACAACAATGCGAGTAGCGCACACAGGTTATGAGGACGTCGATGGGCGGAATGAAAATCGGAGCGTTGGTTGTCACTGCCGCGCTGACGCTGGCCGGTTGCAGCGGCCCGGGCTATGGGCCCAAGCAGGACCAGGGACTGGTGGCTGGCGCAGTGGCTGGCGGTGTGCTTGGAAGCCAGATCGGACGTGGCAAGGGGGCCGTGGTCGGCACGGTCCTCGGGGCTGTGGCAGGCGGCATCATCGGCAGTGAGATCGGTCGTTCGCTGGACGAGCGCGATCGCGAGCTCGCACGTCAGGCCGAACTCGATGCCCTTGATCGCGGTCAATCGGGACGCCGGTTTGCGTGGCGAAACCCCGACAACGGTCGTCACGGTGAAATCGTGCCTGGACCGGCATTCCGCCGCGGTCCCCGGGATTGCCGCGAATTCACCCATACGGTCTACATCGATGGCAGACGCCAGGCGATGCGCGGAACGGCGTGCCGCAATCCGGACGGCACCTGGACCAACGTCGGCTGACGGCCCGATTTGCCGGCCTTACGGCGCATCTTCTGATCACGGCGCGCGACACCCGGTCACCTACGCTGTTCTTGCAGTCGACAGCGTGTAATCTTAGGTGCAGCTATCGGGTAAGGCGCGCGCGGGCTGTCGATGCTGCTGTTCTGGCTACTGGCTTCAGTTCTGACCGTCGGGGTCGTGCTCGTCCTGGTGCGGCCGTTGCTCGACGAGCGCCCGGTCGCCGGCGTTGGTGGAGACAATACGGCTGAGGCGGCGGATATCGCGATCTATCGCGATCAGCTCACCGAGCTCGAAGCCGACCGGGCTCATGGTCTGATCAGTCAGACGGAAGCCGAGGCGGCCAGGGCTGAGATCGGCCGTCGGCTGCTGGCGCGGGCCGGAAAAGCCGACAGCGAAGCGGTGTCTGCGTCACCGGGCGCTGCCTTGCGGGCAGCAGGCAACTGGCTGCCTTATGCCATCTGCTTCGCCGTACCGGGGATGGCGCTCGCAATCTACCTCTCGCTCGGCTCGCCGTGGTTGCCGGGACGACCGGCTGCGGAGCGGATTGCCGGGCAGCCGTCTTCCAATAGCAGGATCGATGAGCTGATTGCGCGGGTCGAGGCACGGCTCTGGGCCAATCCATCCGAGGGGCAGGGATGGGACGTCATCGCGCCGGTCTATCTGCGGCTTGGGCGCTATGCCGATGCCGCGGAAGCCTACAGCCGGGCGCTCGATCTCCTGGGAGAAACGCCACGCCGGCTGTCGGGATTTGCCGAGTCGACCGTGCTGGCCAGCGACGGCATTGTCACCGAGCCGGCGCGCAAGGCGTATCTGCGCCTGATCGAACTGGAGCCCGGCCGGACCGATGCCCGGTTGGGGCTGGCGCTCGCCAAGGAGCAGGATGGTAGGCACGCCGAAGCCGCCGCCGACTACCAAGCGCTGCTTGCGGAAGCACCAGCCGGTGTCCCTTGGCGCGGCTTTGTCGAGGCCCGTTTGGCCCGCCTCGGCGGATCGCCTCAACGATCTCCCGAACCCGATAAAGGCCCGAAGCCCGACGACGGCAGCGCGGCTGCGATATCCAGCCTTCCGGAAGCGGACCGAAACGCGGCCATCCGGCAGATGGTGGAGGGGCTGGCGGAAAGGTTGAAAACGAATGGCGGCGATGTCGCGGGCTGGCAGCGCCTCGTGCGCTCGTGGTCCGTGCTCGGCGAGAAGGGTAAGGCTCAGGCAGCACTGGAAGCGGCGCGCAAAGCGCTCGCCGGCGATCCGCAAGGACTGGCGGCCGTCAACTCCTTTGCAAGAACGCTTGGCTTCAAGTCATGAGCGGACTGAAGGAAATCCGGCGATGACGCGCAAGCAGAGGCGAGGGTTCTTCATTGCGGGAGGCGTGGGTATCCTGGCGCTGGCCGCAATCCTGATGCTGTTCGCCCTTCGCGATACCATCGTCTTCTTCCACACGCCGAGCGAGGTCGCCCAAGGCAAGATCGGCCCAGGTCAGCGTTTCAGGCTCGGCGGGCTCGTGAAAGCAGGGTCGCTCAGCCGCGCGGCAGGCGCCGAGGTCGGTTTCGTGGTCACGGATACGGCAGCGGATATAAAAGTCGTCTATCGGGGAGTCCTTCCCGATCTGTTCCGCGAGGGGCAGGGTGTCGTCGCCGAGGGCCGCATGGAGCCGGGCGGTTTGTTCCGTGCTGATACCGTGCTTGCCAGGCACGACGAGACCTACATGCCGCCGGAGGTTGCCAAGGCCCTGAAGCAGCAGGGTGTATGGCGGCATGGCGAACAGGGGCCCAGCAGCCCGGCCGGCAATGGGGAACGCGGGACGCCATGATCACTGAGCTTGGACATTTCGCTCTGACCTTTGCGGCGGCGGTCGTTCTGCTCCAGTGCCTGCTGCCGTTGGCATTGGCGTATCGCCGCGACCCGAGCCTGTCGGCGATGGCAGCCCCCGCCGCGATGGCGGCCTGGACACTCGTCCTCGTTTCATTCCTGGCGTTGATGCACGCCTACGTCGTTTCCGATTTCTCGGTCGTGAACGTCTGGGAGAACTCGCATTCGGCCAAGCCGCTGATCTATCGCATCTCCGGCGTCTGGGGCAACCACGAAGGCTCGATGCTGCTCTGGGTGCTGATGGTGACGGGATTCGGGGCCGCCGTAGCCGTATTCGGCAACAACCTGCCGTCTTCGCTGAAGGTACACGTGCTGGCGGTGCAGGCGTCGATAGCGCTCGCCTTCATCCTGTTCATTCTGTTTACGTCGAATCCGTTTCTGCGTATCGCGCAGGCTCCGATCGAGGGCAGCGGCCTCAATCCGATCCTTCAGGACCCGGCGCTGGCGATACATCCGCCGCTCCTCTATGCCGGCTATGTCGGGCTTTCCATCGCATTCTCATTCGCGATCGCTGCATTGATCGAGGGCCGCATCGATGCGGCTTGGGCGCGCTGGGTAAGGCCATGGACGTTGGCCGCATGGATGTTCCTGACCCTCGGCATCGCGACCGGATCATGGTGGGCCTACTACGAGCTGGGCTGGGGCGGATGGTGGTTCTGGGACCCGGTCGAGAATGCATCGCTGATGCCGTGGCTGGCGGCAACCGCACTGCTGCATTCGGCGCTGGTGATGGAAAAGCGGGAGTCGCTCAAGATCTGGACGATCCTGCTGGCGATCCTTGCTTTTTCACTGAGCCTGATGGGGACCTTCCTGGTGCGCTCGGGCGTGCTGACCTCTGTCCACGCCTTTGCCGTCGATCCCGCGCGCGGTGTGGCGGTGCTCTTCATCATGGCGCTGTTTGTCGGCGGCGCCCTCTCGCTGTTTGCAATGCGGGTGGGTACATTGCGACAGGGCGGCCTGTTTTCACCCATTTCCCGCGAGGGTGCGCTGGTCCTCAACAATGTGCTCCTGACGACGGCATGTGCCACGGTTCTGGTCGGCACGCTCTATCCGCTCGCGCTGGAAGCCGTTACCGGTGCCAAGATCTCGGTCGGCCCGCCGTACTTCAATTCAACCTTCGGACCGTTGATGCTGGCGCTGCTGGTCGCCGTGCCCATAGGACCGTTCCTGGCATGGAAGCGCGGTGATTTGCTAGCAGCCGGCTGGCGCCTGATGGCCGCCGCGGCTGTCGCGCTCGTTGCCCTGGTGGTCGCGGCAGCGAGCGCCGAACGCGGACCGTGGCTGGCGCCGTTCGCCATAGCGTTGGGCTTTTGGGTGATGGCGGGTGCTTTGGCCGAGCTGGCGTTCAGGATCCGGTTGGGGAGCCTGACGCTGACCGGCTCGATGCACCGCCTCGCCGGCCTGCCTCGCTCCGCCCTCGGAACGTCGGTTGCCCACTTCGGAGCCGGGCTGATCCTCGTCGGTATTGTCACGACCAGCGCCTACCAGAGCGAAAAGATCCTGGTCATGCGCGCGGGCGAGAAAGTGTCGATCGCGGGGTACGACTTGAGCTTCAAGGGCGTCGCGCCGCGGCGAGGGCCCAACTATCAGGAGTATGTAGGCGTCTTTGACGTATCGCGTGGCGGCTCTCCCGTAGCGGAGCTCGATCCCTCCAAGCGGCAGTTCGACATGCCGAGGCAGATGACGACGGAGGCCGGCATTCATGCGTCCTGGCGGGGCGATCTTTACGTTGTCCTCGGCGATCAGCAGGCCGGCGGCGGCTTTGCGATACGACTCTACTTCAATCCGTTGGTCCGGCTGATCTGGCTGGGCGCCATCGTGATGTTCCTTGGCGGCGGCTTGTCGCTCTCGGACCGGCGTCTGCGCGTGGGCGCACCGAGGCGAAGCCGCCGGCAGCCGATGGCAACTCCGGCGCCGGCGGAGTGAATCTGTGTCAGCCTTGGTATTCAGAACGGGATCATCGACGCTCGGTGCGAGGCTGAGTGCTGTGCTGATCGCTGCGGTCGCCTTGGCCGCCTTCGCCGCTGCCGCGTTCGCGGTGGAACCCGATGAGATCCTCAAGGATCCCGCCTTGGAAGCGCGAGCCCGCGCCATCTCGGCAGAGCTGCGCTGTCTCGTTTGTCAGAACCAGTCGATCGACGATTCCAACGCACCTCTCGCGCGTGACCTCAGGATCCTGGTGCGTGACCGCCTGAAGGCCGGCGACACTGATGTCGAGGTCAAGCGCTACGTCGTCGCTCGCTATGGCGAATTCGCTCTGCTACGGCCGGCGTTCAACCTGCACACCATTGCCCTGTGGCTCGCGCCGCCCGCCTTCCTCCTGGCGACACTGGCGTTCCTCCTTTTCAAGGTGCGCCGCGACCGTAAGCTGGCGCGCAGTGCGGCTGCTGCGCCGTTGAGCGCATCGGAGGAGGAGGAGCTCAAGCGCCTCCTCGAGCGGCAAAAGTGCGACGGCTCGGCATAATTTGCCGTATCCGGAGTTCCTCACGCCTCCTGAGCTGCGCCAACATTACCGAAAATTAATCCGATAGAAAGCGCCGGGTAACGCGCCGCCGGCTATTGACCGGACAACACGTGGGTAAAAGCGCCTGCGGGATCGGATTTCGTGAGCACGATGCAAGGAGGAGCAATGACGGATCGTTTGACTACGGATTCCAGCGGCAGGCTGATGAAAGGTGCGCGCATGGGCCTGGTCGCAGGCGCGTTGCTTGGTGCCGGCGTCGTTGGCTTCGCGTCGACCGGATTGTTCGATCCGGCGCTTGCCCAGCGTACCGACGCCTCCAGCGTTATGACGCCGATGGGCCGCGCGCCGTTGAGCTTTGCCGACATCGCCGAGAAAGTGAAGCCGGCGGTGGTCAGTATCAGCGTGTCGAGCAACGGCAATCAGACATCGATGCTCGAGCGCCGCGGCAACAATGGCACCAATCCCAAGCCGTTCCCCGGCTTGCCGGATGAGTTCAACGAGTTCTTCCGCAACCTGCCGCGTGAGTTCGGCAACCGCGTCCCGCAGGCGCCACGGCGGACGCAGGCGCTGGGCTCGGGCTTCTTCGTCTCCGCCGACGGTTATGTCGTCACCAACAATCACGTGATCGACAAGGCCGACAAGATCCAGATTGCGGTAGAGATCGACGGCAAGATGGAACGTTTCGACGCCAAGAAGGTCGGAACCGATCCGCGCACTGATCTCGCGCTCGTGAAGGTTGACGCCAAGGGCAAGACCTTTCCGTTCGTCCGCTTTGCGCAGAAGCCGAGCCGTGTCGGCGATTGGGTGCTGGCGGTGGGCAATCCGTTCGGTCTCGGCGGCACGGTGACAGCCGGCATCGTATCGGCATTGGCACGTGGCGGGATCAACGAAGGTCCCTATGATTTCGTTCAGATCGATGCCGCCGTCAATCGCGGCAACTCGGGTGGACCGACGTTCAACCTGGACGGCGAAGTGATCGGCGTGAACACTGCGATCTACAGCCCGTCCGGCGGCAATGTCGGAATCGCGTTCGCCGTACCGGCAGCAACCGCGACCAAGGTCATCGAGCAGCTCAAGACCAAGGGAACGGTCGCCCGCGGCTGGCTCGGCGTGAAGATTCAGAATCTTGACGACGCCATGGCGCAGAGCTTCGGGTTGAAGAGCACCGACGGTGCGCTCATCCAGGAACTGGTTTCCGATGGTCCGGCGAAGAAGTCCGGTCTTGAGGTCCAGGACGTCATCCTTGAGGTCAACGGCGCCAAGATCAAGGACACGAAGGATCTGGCGCTCAGGATCGCCGAGTTTGCGCCCGATACGACCGTCAATATCCGTGTCCTGCGGAAAGACCGCGATCAGGTCGTCAAGGTCAAGCTCGGGCTGTTCCCCAGTTCGACCGAGGTGGCATCCGGACTGGTTCCGCAAGGCCCGGCCAAGAGTGAGCTGAGCTCTCTCGGGCTGACTTTCACCACGCCGACCGGCCCCAATGCCAAGACCGGTGGCCTCGAAGTGACCGCTATCGAGAACGATAGCGATGCCGCCAAGAAGGGTATTTCCGTTGGCGACATCGTTACCCACGTCAATGGAGAGGCGGTGAAGTCTCCGTCCGACGTGGAAGCGATCATCAAGCGCACCAAGCGGCCGTCCGTCCGCCTGACGGT
Source organism: Hyphomicrobiaceae bacterium (assembly GCA_050186055.1). Taxonomy (GTDB): domain Bacteria; phylum Pseudomonadota; class Alphaproteobacteria; order Rhizobiales; family Hyphomicrobiaceae; genus CAMDPA01. The sequence goes on from JBFWYV010000043.1 coordinate 19,742, forward strand.
GAAGTCGCAAAACCGCACGGCCGTGATTGCGGTTAACATAAAGAAGGGCTGACGGATCCGATCGCCGCAGAAGGTCCGGGATAATTGGTGCGGGGCGGTCTTTACAGATTGTCCCGCACGTTCCATTTCAAGGAGTGGACCCGCGCACGAGGCCGAGGCCAAGTCCGCGCCGCCCCGCGACATAGCAAACGGCTGCACCGATGCGCATACTTCTTATCGAAGATGACAACGAGGCTGGACGCTATCTGGCCAAGGCGTTGACGGAAAGCGGGCATACCGCGGATGTTGCCGCCAACGGCGACGATGGCCTCGAGATGGCTCGCGACGCCCAATACGACGTGCTGATCGTCGATCGCATGCTGCCGGGACGGGACGGACTGTCGATCGTTCGCACTCTGCGTGCAGAGGGCTGCCGCACGCCGGTCCTTTTCCTGTCGGCGCTGGGCGAGGTGGACGACCGGGTCAAGGGCCTGAAGGCGGGAGGCGACGACTATCTGACGAAGCCGTTCGCGATCTCCGAGCTGCTGGCCCGTATCGAGGCGCTGGCCAGGCGCGCGCAGCCGGAGGAGGTGATGCCCCGCTATGTCGTCGGCGATCTGGTGCTCGACCGGCTGTCGCGGCGCGTGATGCGGGCCGAGCAGCCGATTCAGCTGCAACCGCGCGAGTTTCGCCTGCTCGAGTACCTGATGAAGAATGCCGGGCAGATCGTGACGCGGACGATGCTGCTGGAGCAGGTCTGGGACTACCACTTCGATCCCCAGACCAACGTCATCGATGTTCACATTTCGAGATTGCGTTCCAAGATCGACAAGGGGTTCGATGAGCCGCTGCTCCACACCGTGCGAGGTGCGGGCTACATGATCAGCGACGGCACGTGAGGAATGCTACAAAGCGCCAAACCGCCCGCCGTGCGCCCGCCCTCTGATGACGTTTCCGAAGGGCTGGCGCAGCCCACACCAGCGCATGCGGATCATGACGGCGGCAAGGCGGCACCCAGGCGAGCCGGATTCGAAAAGGCGTGGCAGGGAATATCATCCGTTATCGGATCGATTGCCTTCCGGCAGGCGGTGCTGCTTGTCGCAGCGGTTGTCGTGACCGGCGCATTGGTCATGTGGCTGCTCTACGGCTACACGGCCCAGATGCTGTCCCGGCAACTGGTCGAGACCCTCACGGTGGAGGCTGACGGCATTGCGGCGATCGCTGCGTTCGGCGGCGACCCGGCAGCAGTGTCCGTCGTCGCGGCGCGCGCGCGCACCGAGAGCGACAGGCTGTATTACCTCGAAGACTCTGCCGGCCGGCGCCTTGCCGGGAACCTGGCGTCGTGGCCGGTTGAGCTGTCGCCGACCGGTCCAGGCGGCACCTTCCACTACCGCCGTGGCGCAACCGGAAACGAGGCTCAGCAGCTTGCCGCCGGCGTGACGGTCGCGCTGCCGAACGGCCAGCGTCTGCTGGTGGCCAGGGATCTCGCCGGCCAGCGCCAGTTGGCCCGGCACGTCAAATGGCTTTTTCTGGTTGGCTTCGGCGCGCTTTCCCTGGCCGGCCTCGTCGCCGGAATCGCTGCCAGCCGGCTGGTGCTGCGCCGCATCGGAGAGATGACGCGGACCACGGACGCAGTGATAGAGGGCGACCTCAGCGGTCGCGTCCCCATTGCCGGCACAGGCGATGAGCTCGATCATCTTGCCCACAACCTCAATGCCATGCTCGAGCGCATCGAGCTGTTGATGGCAGGTCTGCGCGAGGTCTCCGACAACATTGCGCATGATCTGAAAACGCCGTTGAGCCGCCTTCGCACGCGCGCCGAGGCAGCTCTTCGGGAAGCGGGGGACGCTGCGGACGCGCACGAGGCGCTGGGCCGTGTAATCGAGGATGCGGACGAGCTGATCAAGACATTCAATGCGCTCCTTCTCATTGCTAGGCTAGAGGCGGGTGCGATCGAGGGTTCTGCGGAGCCGTTCGACATCGGCCATCTGGCGGAGGACGTCGCGGAACTCTATGAGCCGGTCGCAGAGGAGGCCGGACTTGAGCTTGCCTCCAGGATTGTCGAAAGCTGTACCATTATGGCCAACCGCCAGCTTGTCGGTCAGGCGCTGGCGAATATGCTCGACAATGCCATCAAGTACGGACGGCCGAAGTCACAGGCTCCGGCAGGATCGAAAATCGAGCTGACCGTCGCAAGGCGAGACGGCATGGCGTCCGTAACGGTTGCTGATCGTGGACCCGGCATTCCCGCTGCTGAACGCGACCGGGTGCTCAAGCGGTTCGTCCGCCTCGAGGTGAGCCGCACGCAGCCTGGCACCGGTCTGGGCCTCAGTCTGGTGGCGGCGGTAGCCCGGCTGCATGGCGGCCGCATTTTGCTCGAGGACAATGATCCGGGCCTCAGAATTGTCCTCATGCTACCCTGCCGGACGTGATCACACGGGATAGACCACGACGACGGCGTACAATGGCAGGCGGCATGTCCAGCGATGCAGACCACAAGACCCTCATCGAGCGGCTCGATCGAGCACCACTGGCTGTCGAGCCCGGGCAGGCCGCCAAACGGTTGGCCGATCTCCAGGCCAAGGCCGCAGCCGAGGCGGGCTCTGGCGTCCTGTCCGATCCGCGCGCACGCGATCTGCTGATCGGCCTTTTGGATGGCTCGCCCTATCTGGCGACGCTCGCCGAGCGCGACCCTGTCCGCCTTGGCAGGCTGCTCCAGTGTGCTCCCGAGAAGCATCTGGACAGCCTCGTCGAGGCTGCAGGCCGGCATGCGCTGGCCGCCGCTTCCCAGGCTGAGCTGATGGCGGGACTGAGGGGGGTCAAGAACGAGGCCGCCCTTCTCATCGCAATGGCCGATCTCGGCGGCGCCTGGAACCTGCAGCAGGTTTGTGGCGCACTGACGCGCATCGCCGATGCGACGACGCAATCGGCGGTCCGCTTTCTGTTCGCTGCCGCGCGCAGCAAGGGGGACTGGACCGGAGGCAGCGCCGCCGAACCGGAAGCGGGCTCCGGCTACATCGTGCTCGGCATGGGCAAATACGGCGCGGGCGAGCTCAACTATTCATCCGACATCGACTTGATCGTCTTCTATGAGCCCGACCGGGTGTCACTTCGTCAGGGGATCGAAAGGCAGTCGTTCTTCGTCCGGCTGACGCGTGATCTGGTCAGGATTCTGCAGGAGCGCACTGGCGACGGATACGTCTTCCGGGTCGATCTCAGGCTGCGGCCCGATCCAGGCGCGACGCAGATCGCGCTGAGTACTGTCGCAGCCCTCGAATACTACGAGAGCTATGGGCAGAACTGGGAGCGCGCGGCCATGATCAAGGCCCGCGCGGTAGCGGGCGATATCGATGCCGGCCGGGCTTTACTTGGCGAGCTT
>JBFWYV010000044.1:0-23071 GCA_050186055.1 Hyphomicrobiaceae bacterium
GCGGACTGGTCGATGGCATAGGCCGCCTGCGGCGTCAGTCCGGACGGCTGCACGAGCATCAGCGTGTCGATATCCGCCGGGATCTCCTTGATGTCGGAGGTCAGGGACTTGACCTCGAAGAAGTCTCCGATCTGTCCGAGGATGGCCCATGGCGGCGTCGGCCGTCCGCCCATCATCGGATTGCCGGGGCTGCCTTCCAGCGGCAGTCCCGTGATCAGCCCGACCACCTTCTTCTTCGGCTTCGACAGCGTATGCACCAGCTTGACAAGGTCATATTCGAGGAAGCGCTCGCGCTCGGGCGAGAAGAAACCGACGGTCTCGACATTGTCGGTGGTGTTGGTGGCCACCAGCCCGAAATAGGCCATGTCGCCTTCCGGGTTCAGCCTGATGCCGCGCAATCCGGAGCCGACGGCGCGATCCTCCGCTTCCGAGAATGGCTGCGGCGAGATGAAGTCGATCTTCAGCTTTCCGCCGGACATGTCGCGGAAGCGTTCCAGCATCGCACGCACGCGCTCGAAGTAGGCGCCGTATTGCGGCGCCTGCTCGCCGAGGGATTTGGTGAAATACATCTGCATACTGATCGGTTCGTCGATGGCCTTCAACACCCGGCGCGTGCTGTCCGAGATGGTGTAGAGGCCGTCCTCGGTCAGGTCGGCGCGCCACGACTTGAACCAGGTGCTGACCAGCAGGTTGCCGGCAAGCAGGATCACAGCGGCAAATGCGATGCCGATCCAGGCGAGTGTCGCGGGATTGCGCCGGTCTGCCCATCTCACACCTTGCGTGAACGCGCGACGCGACCCCGCTGCCGTGGCGGCTCCGATCTTCTTGACTGCCCCACCGGCATTGCCCGCCGCCGGTGTCGCGTTGGATGATCTGTTTTCGTCGGACGCGTTGCTCATCGGTAATTTCCTTCGCAGGTCTCTCTCGCCGCCGCTCAGGTCAGGCGGCCTTCTTCTGCTCGACGATGACGACGTTGGCGAAGAGAAAGAAGGCAATCATCGACAGATAGAAGAACAGGCTCGGCAGGTTGATCAGGCCGCGCGCCACCATGTCGAAGTGGTTGAGGAAGGACAGCGACGTGATGGCCTGCACCAGGAATTCCGGCAACAGAAGGCGCGCCGTGTTCTGAACGATCTCGACCCCGCTCATCACGAACAGGAAGCAGATGACGGCGGCGACGATGAAGGCGATCACCTGGTTCTTGGTCAACGCCGAAATCGCCGAGCCGATCGCCAGGAACGCGCCGGCCATCAGGAAGCTGCCGAAATAGCTCGCGAGGATGACGCCGTTGTCCGGATTGCCGAGCATGTTGACTGTGATCCACATCGGAAACGTCAGGATCAGGCAGACGCCGATGAAGGCCCACGCCGCCAGGAACTTGCCGACGATGGCTTCCCACGGTGAAATCGGCAGCGTCATCAGCAGCTCGATGGTGCCGGACTTGCGCTCCTCGGCCCAGAGCCGCATCGCCACCGCCGGCACCAGGATCAGGTATAGCCACGGATGGTAGATGAAGAACGGCACCAGATCCGCCTGGCCGCGATCGAAGAAGTTCCCGAAGTAGAACGCGAACGCGCCGGTCAGCGCCACGAAGATCACGGCGAAGACGTAGGCCAGCGGCGTGCCGAAGTAGGCGCCGAGCTCCCGCTTGGCGATGATGAGGACATTACGCATTGCGGCGCGCTCCCTCCGATGACGTGATCTGACGGAAGACGTCATCGAGGCTGCCTTTCTCGATGAAGATCTCCTCGGCGTCGATCGCGCGTTCGCGCAGGATCGAGGCCGCCGACGCACCGATCGTCTGGTCGGACTTGGGCAGCACGCGCAGGACGACTGCTCCGTTGGGCTTGCCGGCGATTTCCACGCCGGCGGCGGCCGGAAGCGACGCGAGTGCGGCTTGCGCGGCCTCGGCGTTGCCGGCGCTCACGCGGACAGCGACCGTGTCGTGATGCGGCAGGCGGCGTCTGAGGTCTTCCGCTGTTCCGTCGGCGACGATGCGGCCCTTGTCGATCACCACGGCACGGCTGCATACCGCCTCCACTTCCTGCAGGATGTGGGTCGAGACGATGATCGCTTTTTCCGCCGCCATTTGCCGGATCAACCCGCGCACGTGGTGCTGCTGGTTCGGATCGAGCCCGTCGGTCGGTTCGTCCATGATCAGCACCGGCGGATCGTGCAGGATCGCTTGGGCGAGGCCGACCCGGCGCTTGAAGCCTTTCGACAGCGTTTCGATCCGCTGATCCCACACGCCGAGCAGTCCGGTCTTCTCCGCCGCCGTATCAGCCTTGAGTTTGGCGTCGCTGCCGGAAAAGCCGCGGATCTCCGCAATGAACTGGAGGAACGAGCGGGGTGTCATATCGGCGTAGGCAGGCGCCCCCTCGGGCAGATAACCGAGCTTGGCTTTGGCCGCCTTGGGATTGGAGGTGACGTCGATGCCGGCGATCCGCGCAATGCCGGCATCGGGTTCGAGAAAGCCGGTAATCATCTTCATCGTGGTTGATTTGCCGGCGCCGTTCGGCCCGAGAAATCCCAGGACTTCGCCCTTTTCGACCCGCAGCGAGATGTCGTCCACCGCGACGATCCTGCCGAAGCACTTTCTCAAGGCCAGAGCCTCGATGAGTGTCGTCATCGCTAGAAGTCTCCCTTTGCGTTTCCTGGCGCAGCACCGTTCGCCGGGCAGATGCCGGTCGGGATGCCGGGACGGAGTGTTGTAGCCTGACATTTCCGTCGGCTGAGGCCGAACGTCAAGTCGTCTGCCATCGAAGTCGGGCTCAAAGTAGGCATCGGGTTAGCACTTTCGATCTCCAGGTGCCAGGAAGAGCATGTCGCACGCGGGTTCCGGCAGCGATGGCTGAAACCTCCATCGGGCAGGCTGCAACGCAGTTCCCCGAACTTGACATTTGGCCGTCGGCGGCGACGATACCGTCAATAAAAAAGCTGTGCCGTCAAATGAAAGAAAATTAAGGGAGGGCCTCTCAATGGAAAGCGCCCGTTTCCGGTCAGTGCCGGCAACAGGGCGGAACGTGGCTTCGTCTCGCGGCACTCACTAAGTGCTTTGGGAGGATAAGAGGAGAAGCGCAGCGCTGCCACGGGCTCCGTTTCACGAGCGACATGATTTGTCTCCGTCATCGGCCGGTTTGATTGCTGATCCTCGCACCGGCGAGACGATAGCGACCGGGGTCGCCCGGCATCTGCATCCTCGGCAGTCCGACGATCGTCCTACAGAATGTACCTGGTCGGCTCCCGTCGATTAACGGGGGCGGGACTTTCTGGAAGCCCTGCGGGCGCGGTCTGGTGCTTTGCCGGAGGGACGCGAGCCGGAGCCGGTGGAGCCGAAGCCGCCTGCGCCTCGCCGGGTCGGCGCCAGCCGCTCGACGACCCTCAGCTTCGCCTGCACGACAGGCTGGATCACCAGTTGCGCAATGCGCTCGCCGCGCTCGATGTCCCAGGGCGTATTCCCCAGATTGATCAGCAGCACCTGAAGCTCGCCCCGATAGTCGCTATCGATCGTTCCCGGGCTGTTGAGCACGGTGATGCCGTGTCGAAGCGCCAGCCCGGAACGCGGGCGCACTTGCGCTTCGAAACCGGCCGGCAGCTCGACGATAAGTCCCGTCGGCACCAGGGCGCGCTCCAGGGGCTCCAGGCGGACCGGCTTTCTGAGCGGTACGGCAGCGGCGAGATCGAGCCCGGCGGCGCCATCGGTCTGATAGGCCGGCAGCTCGAGCCCCTGCCCATGCTCGAGGCGGACGAGGCGCACGATCGTCTGTTTCGAGCGGGCACGCGCCGACTTTCCGGAAGACCTGTTTGATTTGCCAGCCGGCATGGATCAGACGCCCGCGTCCTTGAGCTCGAAATACTCAGCAACCCGTTCGATCAGGCGCTCGGCGACATCCTGCTTACTCATCTCCGGCCAGTTTTCGACCGCTTCGGCGGTAATGACATGGATCGTATTGCGGTCGCCGCCCATCACGCCGGTTTCCGGCGAGACGTCGTTGGCGATGATCCAGTCGCAGCCTTTCGACTTGCGCTTGTTGCGGGCGTTCTCGATGACATTCTCCGTTTCCGCCGCAAAGCCGACGACCAGCGCTGGACGACCCGAGCGCTTGTGGGCGATCGTCTTGAGAATATCGGGGTTCTCAACCAGCGCCAGCCGAGGCGCACCGTTGCCCGCCTTCTTGATTTTCTCGTCTGCGGCCTGCGCCACCCGCCAGTCGGCGACGGCGGCGGAAAAGATGGCGATGTCGGCCGGCAATGCGGAGCGAACCTGCGCCAGCATCTGTTCGGCCGTCTCGACTGCAACGACCCGGACCCCGGCGGGGGCGACAAGGCCGACCGGACCCGAGACCAGCGTCACGCGCGCACCGCGTTGTGCCGCGCACGCCGCAATCGCATAGCCTTGCTTGCCCGACGACCGGTTCGCGATATAGCGCACCGGATCGATGGGTTCGTGCGTCGGCCCTGCCGTGATCAGCACGTGTCGGCCTGCAAGGGATGCCGGCGTTTGAGCTTCGGACAGCCCGGTCCGGCGCGATGCCGATGAGGCGGCAGCAGCACCCTTGCCGGCGTCGAGCATCCTTTCAATGGCGCCGGCGATCTCCAGCGGCTCCGCCATCCGGCCGGGGCCTGCCTCTCCCGCCTCGGCCATCTCGCCGGTATTGGGGCCTACGAAGGCGACGCCGTCGGCCTTCAACTGGGAAACATTGCGTACTGTGGCAGCGTTCAGCCACATGCGCGGGTTCATCGCCGGCGCCGCCAGCACTGGCTTGTCGGTCGCCAGCAGCACGGCCGATGCGAGATCGTCGGCATGTCCGTTCGCCAGCTTCGCCAGCAGATCGGCCGTTGCCGGGGCGACGACGATCAGATCAGCCTCCCGGGAAAGCCGGACATGACCGACATCCAGCTCGTCCGCCTGGTCGAACAGGTCCGAAAACACCCGGTCGCCGGAGATGGCGCCGAACGACAACGGCGTGACGAACCGGGCCGCGGCTGCCGTCATCACGACGCGCGTGGCAATGCTCCGCTCCTTGAGCCGGCGCACGAGGTCGAGGCACTTGTAGGCGGCGATCCCGCCGCCGACGACTAAGAGGATGCGCTTGCTCAAGGTCGGGCCATGTGACGAAGACGTTGATCTCGATGGGAAAGTCTCCCATCGCCCAGGATACTGCGACAGGTTTGAGGCCCAATGTACAGGCCGCCATGGATTTTATCGAGGTATGGTTTCGCGCTTGCGGACCGTTCGTGCTGCGGCCGGACAGTGGCGGCCGGGTCGGCCCGGCTTGGTCCACGGCGCAATATCGCATCCGCAACTCAAACCATGTCGGCGGCAGCCGCATTTCCCGCCGCCGCAGCGCGCTATACGGCCAATCGCCGGAATTGCGGCTTTCCGTCTTGATCAGAACGAGAAATTGAGGCGGTCATGTCGGCCAGGCGCAGTCTCGAACGTCCTCGTCTCAATCAGGAGGTCAGCCATGCAGTACGCAATCCTTTGCTACCACGACGAGAAGGTGACATCGGCCTGGAGCAAGGAAGAGGATGATGCCGTCATGGCCAAGCTCGGCGCCGTGATGGGCAAGCTCCAGAGCCAGGGCAAGCTGGGGCCTGTCGCGCGTCTGCTCCCGACGACGGCCGCCACGACGCTTCGCAAGGACCGCGAGCCGCCGCTGGTGATCGATGGTCCGTTCGCAGAGACCAAGGAGCAGCTGCTCGGTTTCTACATCATCGACTGTACGAGTCTCGATGAGGCGCTGGATATCGCCAAGGAGCTCGGCGAGGCCAACCCGGGGGGCGCATATGAGATCCGGCCCGTCAGCGACTTCTTTCCAGGAAAGGTGACAGGGTGACCGATGCCGTCTGGATCGACGCGATTCTGATCGCCGCACGGCCGCAAGCCGTGGCAGCGCTGCTGCGCCAGTTCCGCGATCTGGATACGGCGGAGGAGGCTTACCAGGAGGCCTGTCTGCGCGCACTGAAGGCGTGGCCGAAGAACGGCCCGCCGCGCGACGCGGCCGCCTGGCTGATCATGGTCGGCAAGAACGCCACCATCGACACGGTCCGCCGCCAGAGCCGTCTTTCGCCGCTGCCGCCGGAGGAGTTGATCTCGGACCTCGCCGATGCGGAGACGGAAGCCGCGGAGCGCCTCGATCACGCCGATTATCGTGACGACATCCTGAGGCTGCTGTTCATCTGCTGCCATCCCGACCTGCCGGCGACGCAGCAGATCGCGTTGGCGCTGCGCATCGTCTCGGGCCTTACTGTCAAGCAGATCGCGCGTGCGTTCCTGGTCAGCGAAGCCGCGATGGAACAGCGCATCACGCGCGCCAAGGCGCGCATCGCGGGGGCTCACGTCCCGTTCGATGCGCCGGGCCCGGTCGAGCGAGCCGACAGGCTCGCAGCGGTAATGGCGATGATCTACCTCGTCTTCAACGAGGGCTACACGACGAGTGTCGCCGAGCAGGGTGCGCGCGCTGCATTGTGCGAGGAAGCGATACGCCTTTCCCGTCTGCTGCTGCACCTGTTCCCATCCGAGCCCGAGCTTATGGGGATGGCCGCGCTGGTCATGCTGCAGCACGCGCGCGCACCGGCGCGCTTTGCCGCGGACGGTTCCGTCGTCCTGCTCGAGGATCAGGACCGGACGCTATGGAATCGGGGGCTGATCGCCGAGGGCCTCGCCCTGATCGACAAGGCCGTGCGGCATGTGCGGCCCGGCCCGTACCAGGTACAGGCCGCGATCGCGGCGCTGCATGCCCGCGCCAGGACCAGCGACGAAACCGACTGGTCCGGGATCGAACTGCTGTATGGCACGCTCGAGCGCATGCAGCCGTCACCCGTCATCACCCTCAACCGCGCTGTCGCCATATCCAAGGTGCGCGGTCCCGAGGATGCGCTGGCGATGATCGAGCCGTTGGCGGCCAAGCTCGGCGGCTATTTCTATTTCCATGGCGCGAGGGGCGCGTTCCTCATGGCGCTAGGCCGCGCGGATGAAGCCCGCGCCGCGTTCGATCGCGCCATTGCACTTGCCAACTCGCCGGCAGAGGCTGCTCACATCCGGCAGCAGATCGAGCGTCTGACGGAAAAGGCCATAGATGCCGGGGCATGAGGATGAGGCATGAATCGCAGTTGAAGCGTCGGAGCGGAAGGCGCCGTCGTTCTGGCGACACGGCAGCCTGAGAAACAGAAGTCCGGACATGACTTCAAATATCACGGCTTGAGTTCGCCGATCAGCGCTTGGGCCGCTGCCGGGTTGCGGACCTTGGCCCCGGCGATGAAATAGATGAACACGTCGCCGCCCTTGGCCCAGGATTTTGCCTGCTTCGCAATCCTGCTCCGATCGCCGACCGAGATGCCGTCGGCGAGATCTTCGCTCGTCGACATCAGCCGGGCATAGAAAAAATCCGCAGTCTGCTCATCGATCTGCGGGAAGTCATCGCCTTCGGCGTGAACGATCGCGACATTGTGCTTTCGCGCCAGATCGTAGAATTCGGGCGTCGCAAAGCTCGGATGCCGGACTTCGAGCGCATGCCGAAGTCGAATCCCGTCGCTCTCTTTCGGCAGCATCGCCAGGAATGCGCCGATCTCGTCCGCGTTGAAGCGCTTTGTCCCGGCAAGCTGCCAGTTGATTGGGCCAAGCTTCTCGCCGAGTTCCGTCAGGCCTTGGGCGAGGAACCGCTCGACCGAAGATCCGGCATCCGGGAGAGACTTCCGGTTGGTGCAGTAGCGAAGCGCCTTCACCGCGAACATGAAGTCATCTGGCGTTTCGTCGTGCCACTTCTTCCAGATGTCCCGCTTGAACGTCGAATAATAGCTGCCGTTGATCTCGATCGAGGTGAGTGCGCGCGATGCAAATTCGAGCTCCCGCTTATGGGCGAGCCCCTCGGGGTAGAATGCGCCACGCCAGGGCTCGAACGTCCAGCCGCCTATTCCTACTCTGATCTGTCCTGTCATCGGTCGATCCACTCGCGCTCGGCGTCCGGCATCGCAACTTGACATCAAGTCGGCATCGGATATGAGGCTGGCCAGTGTTTCCAGCTACGTATGGCTGTCCAGGCTCGCATTCAAGATAGCCCGTATAACGGCACCTGAAGCAAAAAATGAACGAGATGAGCACGCCCAGCCATCGCTTCTGTATTGCACCCATGATGGAGCTGACTGATCGGCATTGTCGGTACTTTCATCGGCTGCTGTCGCGTCGCGCGCTGCTTTATACGGAAATGATCACCGGTGAGGCCATCCGTCATGGCAACCGCGACCGGCTGCTCGCGTTCGATCCTGCCGAGCATCCTGTCGCGCTGCAATTGGGCGGCAGCGATCCGCTGGTGCTGGCGCAAGCTGCGGCGATTGGCGAAGGCTACGGCTACGCCGAAATCAACCTCAACTGCGGCTGCCCCTCGACGCGGGTTCAGGACGGCCGGTTCGGTGCGTGCCTGATGCGCGAGCCGGACCTGGTCGCCGGGCTCTATTCGGCGATGCAGGATGTGGTCTCAATTCCCGTCACCGTGAAATGCCGCATCGGCGTCGATGAGCAGGACGCCGAGGAGGATCTGGAGCGCTTCGTATCGACTTTGGCAGCAGCGGGCTGCCGCACGTTCATCGTGCATGCCCGCAAGGCCTGGCTGCAGGGCCTTTCGCCCAAGGAGAACCGCGAGGTTCCGCCGTTGGACTACGGCCGCGTGCACCGCCTCAAGCAACGCCATCCGACACTGGAGATCGTCATCAACGGCGGCATCGGCTCACTGCAGGAGGCGGCCTCGCATCTCGAGCACGTCGACGGGGTGATGCTCGGCCGCGCCGCCTATCAGACGCCCTACCTGCTGGCGGCTGTCGATGCGGCGCTGTTTGGCGACAAGACGTCTCCGGTGTCCCGTGTCGATCTGCTTCGGCGGCTTTTGCCGTATACGGAGCGTCATGTTGCCGGCGGCGGACGGCTCAACAACATTACGCGGCACATCCTCGGCCTGCTCCACGCGTGCCCGCGCGGCCGCGCCTTTCGTCGCCATTTGAGCGAAAACGCGGTGCGGGACAATGCCGGCCTGGACGTGCTGTGTGGGGCAATTGCAATCGCCGAAGGCTCCATGGCCGACGAGAGCGCGACCGCCTAAAGCGTCGGACCTTAAATGCGACCCACGCCTGGGTCGATCTCGAAGTCGCATTTAAGGTCCAAAGTTGCTTTAGGTGCGCTGTTCGGCGATCCGATCGTCAGTCCGCTGCGTCGAGCAGCGCCTCAACCGAGGCTGCGATGTCGAACAGCCGATGATCACTTCCGGCCATCGCGGCCAGCATCAGACCGGTCGGCGGCTCGCCATCGCGATGCATCGGGATTGAGATCGCGCAGCCGTCCAGCACGTTGATCACGCTGGGATTGCGCAGCGCCAGGACGTTGATGCGTGCATACTCCGGGTCGGTCGCGAGGTCCTCGATGCGCGGCGCAATGATCGGCGTCGTCGGAAGCACGAACGCATCGTAGGGTTCCAGACGCCGGGCGACCGCTTCGATCAATTTCAGCCGCGTTTCGGCCAGTTCGATGTAATCGACCGCCGACTGCTCCTTGCCGCGTTCGATGCGGACCAGCACGCGCGGATCGTACTCCTTGCCGCGCCGTGCGATCAGCTCGCGGTGCCAGGCCAGCGCCTCCGGGGGAGCAAAGCCGCCTTTGGCATTGATCCGGGGAAGGTCGTCGAATTCCGGCACGCTGAGGTCTTCGATCAGAATGCCGGCGCTGGAAAGAGTCTTGAGAGCACGCTGGAAGTGCTTTGCAACGTGCTCGTCCTGATCGGCGAGCACGAAGTTCTGCGGTACGGCAAGCTTGAGACGGCGTGCATCGCGCGGGCGCAAGGTGCGTTGCGGTTCGCCCGCAAGCACGGCGTCGCCGATCGCGCAGCAAGAGACGGTGCGCGCAAGAGGACCGATGGAATCGAGCGTCGTCGACAACGGTATGGCGCCGGCTGTCGGTACGCGCCGGGCTGTCGGCTTGAAGCCGACGGTGCCGCTGAACGCCGCCGGGATCCGGCATGACCCGCCAGTATCGGTGCCGAGCCCCATGTGCGCCATGCCGTCCGTGACGGAGATCGCGGCACCGGCCGATGAGCCGCCGGGCGCACGGCCGATGTTGCGCTCGAACGGACATTTCGGCGTGCCGTAGTGGGGGTTGAGTCCGAGCCCGCTGAATGCGAACTCGGTCATGTTGGTCCGGCCGATGATGACGAATCCGGCCTTGCGCAGACGTGCGACGGCCGGTGCGTCCGCGGCGGCCGGCGCCCTGTCATCGAGCGCTGTCGAACCGGCGCGCGTGACCTCGCCGCGAATATCGAAGAGGTCTTTGATCGACACCGGGATGCCTGCGAACGGCGACGGAGCCGCGCCGGCAGACCTCAGCTTGTCCATGGCCTCGGCTGCGGCGAGAGCCTCGGCTCTGCTGACGTGAATGAAGGCGGTCCTGCCCTCGCCGCCGGCGTCGTCGATCCGCTCCAGGCACTCCGACACGAGTTTCACCGCGGTGGTTTTGCCGTCGGCGAGCGCCGTCGCCAGATCATTGAGTGTCGGAGTCCGTTTCATCTGATGTCCCTGCCTGCTCTGTCTGGCGCCCCTCAAGCCGTCGCCGTCCGCGACGCGCCCTGCTTCGGCGAAACGGTCGTCAGGATCGCCACGACCATGAATAGCGCGAGCAGATAGAATACCCAATCCGGACGTCCGATATCGATGAGCCAGCCGAAGGGGATCGGTGCCAGTGCGCCGCCAAGGGCGATGCCGGCGGAGACGAAGCCGAACACCTTGCCGGCCGCGCCTTTGGGTGCAGCAGCTCTCAGCATCATGTCGCGCGCGGGCCGGGTGATGCCCTGGCCGATGCCGATCACGGCCATGACCGCCATCAGCATAGCCGCGCCGGGATCAACGAGCGCCAGCAGGACGCACAGCACTGCCGTCATCGTGAACATGAGAGCAGCGACAAGGTCATGCCGGTCGGTGCGGTCGGTGATTTCGCCACCGAGGAGAATCCCGCCGGCGGAGCAGAACAGGTAGACCGACAATGCGGTGGCGGCGCTGGCGACGGGCACGCCGTGCAACGTCGACAGGGCGGTCGCGGCGAATGACTGCAGTCCCGCCTGGGTCATGGCCAGCGTCATGAAGAAAACGAAGAAGATCAGCATTTGCGGCGAAAGCAGCAGCTTCAGCCCGACTTTGGGCTCCGGCTCCGGCGCCTTGGCAACGCTTTGCAGCGATGCCCGCTTCCGTTTCGGCCGATCGAGCCTGTCCTCCTGCATGACTGCCCACTGGCTGGCGATTGCGAGCAGCACGACCAGGCCAGCGAGACCCGCGATGATGATCGCAGAGCGCCAGCCGACGAAGCCGGCCAGCAAGGCCATCGTGATCGGGCCGGCGGCTGTGCCGAGATAGCCGGCGAACGTATGGATCGAGAACGCACGGCCCATGCGGCCGCTGCTGATCGAGGAATTGAGGATGGAATAGTCGGCCGGGTGAAAGACGGCGTTGCCGATCCCGGCTATGAACGCCAGCACGACGACCATCCAGAAGCTGGTGGCGAAGCCCATCAGGCCCATCGCGGTCGCGCACAGGGCAAGACCGAGCGCCAGCGCGGGCCGTGCACCATAGCGATCGACGAGGAAACCGATCGGGACCTGAACGATCGCGGAGGCCGCAGACATCGTGGCCAGCACCGCTCCGAGCTCTGCATAGCCGACGCCGAAGGTCTGGCGGAGATAAGGGAAGAGCGGGACCAGAGCGATGTAGAAGAAGTGGCTGATGAAGTGGCCGATTCCGATGACGCCCAGGATGCGATAGTCGCTTCGCCAACTGCCGACCGCTGAAATGCTGCTCATTCCTGTCCCTGGCCTCTCATCCCTGAATCCGGTTTCGCTCCGGTTGCGTATCGGGCCCGCTGGCCACGCGAATCCGGCGATTTTTTAGCGTGTCCGCCGTTTCTGCACCCCTTCCTGCCGGAAAACCAGCGTCTTGATTGTCACGGGCACGGTCTGCGACGGCATCCTGATCCGGCCCAGGTCGATATAGTCGAAATCGGCGAGCCGGATGCCGTCCAGCACGAGCAGGTCCGAACTGATCTGCAACTCATCCGTCAGCATTGCGCCGAGCGACCGCGCGATATCGCCGTCGATGATGATGTAGGCCGGCCGGCCGGCGCCGAACCGGTCGCCGAGACCGTCGGCAATGCCCTGCGCCAGCCCTTTGAGACGCGGGTAATCGGGAAGGCCCAGCCAGCCGATGGCCAGCGCAATATCTTCATCGCCGGTCCCGGCATCAAACGCTCTCAGGTGGGCCCGGATCGCATCGGCAATCCTGCCCGGATCGATGTCGTCGCCCAGGTCGAGGCGCGGGTGCAGGACCTGGAGATTGCGCCGCGGCAGCAGCCGGGCAGGACTGGAGATCCAGCCGGTCCGGCCGCTGAGCTGCACGCTGCAGGCGGAAGCGCCGAGCACGGTGGCGCGGATGCATTCGACAGCGGACATTAGCGGCCACGGCAGACGTCCGGCGTCGATGTGCGCTGTCAGGGATTGTCCGAGCGCCAGCCCGGTGTCGCCGAACTCCCGCGTCTCCCTGCCGTAGACGAACTCGCCGACCCCGCCGGAGACCATGATGCCGTCGATCGCACCGAGATCAGGCAGCGGATCGGTGACGTAGAGCTCGCGGATCTCATCCGGGAGCGGGTGCTCCACCAGTGCCGACACCAGAGCGTCGGCCATGTGTTTGCCCAGGCGCTGCGTGTCCACTGCCGTAACCCGCCCGCCGATCTGCAGATCGAGACCGGCGCGCGTGGCGTGAGCCTGTCCCGCCGGCGCGAGCCGCGTGATAACTCCCTCGCTGTCCCAGGCGACGAGACGGCCGCCGATCTGCAAAGCGGCGGTCGCCGAAACTCTGCCGCCGTCGCAGATGGCGAGCTTTGTCGTCCCGCCGCCGATGTCGACGTTGAGAAACCGCCGTCCAGTGAGTTCCGAGAGGGCCAGTGCGCCTGAGCCGTGGGCCGCGAGCTGCGCCTCCATGTGGTGTCCGGCCGAGGCAGAGACGATATCTCCGCAATCGGCGGCGAGCCGGCGCGCGATGGTCTCCGCATTCGCGCGCTCGCGTGCAAGCCCGGTCAGGATCACGACGCCGCAATCGACATTGTCGGGGTGGATGGCCGATGCCGTGAAGGCTTCGTCGAGGACAATGCCGAGCGCCTTCTCATCGATCAGGTCGGCGGCATCGAAGGGGGTCAGCGTTACCGGAGACTGATAAATCAGCTCGCGCCGGCCAAGCGCCGGCATCGCATCGTGCTCGCTTTCGGCCGGGTCATGCGCGCGCTCCAGTGTCAGTCGCGTGAATGCGATCTGGGTGCCGGAAGAGCCGATATCGATCCCGATGCTCGTGAGGACGACGTGCTCGTCGCTGCCCGGCGTCAGCAGCCCGTCCATAACATCGTGATCGTGGTCGTGATCATGGTCGGAGCCTTCATCGTGAACATGATCGGCCAGCGCGCCGTGCAGGTGATCGGCAAGCGTATGCGGCTTCCTGGCAGCGCCGGGACCCTGGCTGTTCATATCCTTGTCCTTGCGACTACTTGCGACGTCCGCCTGTTGTGCGGCGCGCCGGTTTCCCCGCCGCGCCGCAGAATGTGACCCTGGCCGATTGCGCCGAACCCGCCGGCAAGTCAATGCGGTCAGTGCTTCATCATATGGCCGTGCCCGCCATCGCCGGCCTTTCCGGACGGGGACATGGCGCCAATTCTTGCGACAGCGTACTCGATCTCGACCGTGCCTGCCTTCTCGAATACCAAAGTGCCCTTCACCTTTTCGCCCGGCTTCAGGGGCTGCTTCAGCTTCAAGAACATGACGTGATATGAGCCCGGCTTCAGGGTTACCGTCTGACCCGGTTTGATCTCCAGGCCTTTCGACAGCATCCGCATCTTCATGACCCCATCGGTCATCTTCATTTCGTGTACTTCAAAGGCGCCCGCAAACGGGACGCTGCCGCCGACCAGCCGATCGGATTGTTTGCCGGTATTGGTGATGGTCATGAAGCCGCCCGCAACGCGTGCGCCGGAGGGCGTCGCCCGTGTCCACGGCGTGCTGACCTTGATATCACCTTTGGTAAAATCGGCGGCGTTGGCCGTCGGGCCAATGACGATGGCGGCTGCTGTCATGGCCGCGGCAAATAGGATTTTCATCGGTGTTCTCACTGTCTGAATGGGGTGTGATGGGATTCCCGCGCATGACGCCCCTCCTCGGAGCGGTGCATCATGGGGTCCGTGTCTCGTATCGATCGGGGTCAGTCAGACTGCGAGCGGCGGGCCGCGGCTGTGCGGTCTGGTGAGCCGCAAGGTCGGGACGGCGGCGTCTGTCCACACCAGCGCAGCAACTTCGAGCGGGCGGTCCAACAGGCCGCTTTGATCAACGCCTGGAATCGTGATGGCGGGATAGGCATATCCCTGACAAAGGGGGCAGTTCGGCGACTGGTCCGGAGGTGCGGGAGTCTGAGACGACCCCTGCTGCGATGCGGCGATCTGGCCGCCATGGCAAAGGATCGTGAGATCCGCCGCAAGCTGCATGATGGACGGACCAGGCGCAGCCAGAACCGAGATCGCATGAAAAAGCACGGTGCCGGCGTTCAACAGCATGCCGACGATAGCCAGCACGGCCGCAATTTGCCGAGTGCGTCTGGTTCTGGATGCAATCATGGCGACAGCAAACCCGATTGTGCGGGACGCCTCAAGAGCGAAGACGTCACAACGACGTCGCGCCAAGGCATCAAATTCGATAGCTCAGCTGCCGGCGTGGCTCTCACGGACCGCTTTCAGGCCGTGCATCTCTCGGGTCTCGCGGAATTTTGTTCCCACGCTCACGGGTTCCATCGTTAACATCCCGATACGCTGGATGGCCGACGTCTTGGCTACCGATCAGCCAGACCCCATTTGCCGTAATGAGGCGCAGCCGCTCACCACCGGCCAGGAGGATGAAACATGAGTCGCCAGCCGAGCAATGATCCGGTGATGGGGGATCCGACGAGCTGCGACGCGGTGGAGCATATCATAGTTCCGCGCGCGAGGGATCTCGGTGGCTTCGAGGTGCGGCGGGCGCTGCCGGCCGCAGCCCGGCAGATGGTCGGACCGTTCATCTTTCTCGACCAGATGGGACCCGCTGAGGTCATCGGCGGAGCCAATGGGATCGACGTGAGGCCGCACCCGCACATCGGACTTGCCACGGTCACCTATCTTTTCGAGGGCGAGATCTATCACCGCGACAGCCTGGGCAGCGCCATCGCGATCCGGCCCGGCGAGGTCAACCTGATGACCGCAGGGCGTGGCATCGTCCATTCCGAGCGTGAGACGCCCGAGGCGCGGGAGGCCACGCGCCGGCTTCACGGAATGCAGGCGTGGGCCGCGCTGCCGAAGGAGAACGAGGAGGACGCGCCGGCATTTGTCCATGCCGGGACGCTCGAGTTGCCCCGCATTGAAGGAGAGGGCAAGCGCGTGCGTGTGGTGATGGGCCGTCTCTATGGCGCCCAGTCTCCTGTCGAGTTTCCGCATCCGACGTTCTGCGCGGAGGCGGTGCTGGCGCCCGGCGCCGTATTGCCGCTGGATGCGGAATATGACGAACGGGCGATCTATCTCGCGAGCGGCGAGATCGACATCGCCGGTACGCGCTTCGAGCCGGGCCGTCTGCTGATCTTCCGCCCGGGCGACCGCATATCGGTGCTTGCCCTGTCGAATGCGCGGCTGATGCTGCTCGGCGGCGAGCCGATGGACGGACCCCGCCATATCTGGTGGAATTTCGTGTCGTCTTCGAAAGACCGTATGGAGGCCGCCAAGGCCGACTGGAAATCGGGTCGCTTTCCCCTGGTGCCCGGTGACAGCGAGGAATTTATTCCGCTTCCGGACTAGGTCTCGGTTGGTGCGCTTTGGTGAGGAGTTTGATCATGCCCACCGCTTCGATGATACGCGCGACGTTCAAGGGCAGCAGCGGACATGATCTGGCCGCGCGGCTGGAGTTGCCGGCCGGCCCGATCCGGGCCATCGCGCTGTTTGCCCACTGCTTCACCTGCACCAAGGATGTGCTGGCTGCCCGGCGCATTGCAGGCGGCCTGACGCGCGCCGGCGTCGGCATGCTCAGTTTCGACTTCACGGGACTGGGCAGCTCGAAGGGCGATTTTTCCAATACGAGCTTTTCTTCCAACATCGAGGACCTTGTGCTGGCCGCGAACTGGCTGCGCGAAAACTACAGTGCGCCTGTGATCCTGATCGGCCATTCCTTCGGCGGGGCCGCGGTATTGGCTGCTGCCCGGCAGATCCCGGAGTCGAAGGCGGTCGTCACCATCGGTGCGCCGGCCGATGTCGGCCACGTGCTTCGCCAGCTCGCCGGCTCGCTCGACGAGATCCGCGGGAAGGGCGAGGCCGAGGTCTCTCTTGCAGGCCGATCGTTCCGGGTCCGCCTTAAGTTTGTCGAGGATGCGGAGAGCCACAAGCTCGAGTCTCAGATCCGGTCGCTCGGCAAGGCGTTGCTCGTCATGCACGCGCCGCGCGACGAGATCGTGGGGATCGACAACGCGTCCCGGATCTTCCAGGCCGCCAGGCATCCCAAGAGCTTCGTGTCGCTGGATGACGCGGATCACCTGCTTACGAGCGAGGCCGCAGCGACCTATGCGGCGGATGTCATCGCGGCCTGGGCCTCGAGGTATATTCCGGCGCCGCCGCCCGACGCCGAGAAGACGGATCAGGTGCTCGTGCGCGAGACAGGCCAGGGCAAGTTTCAGAACATCGTCGTCTCCGGCCGGCACCGACTGATTGCGGACGAGCCGGCAGCCGTCGGCGGCGGGGACGCCGGTCCGAACCCTTACGATTTCTTGTCAATCGCACTGGGCGCATGCACCGCGATGACGCTCCGCATCTACGCGGAGCACAAGAAAATGGAGCTCGGACGCGTTTCGGTTGCGGTCGGCCACGGCAAGGTCCCAGCCTCGCATTGCGAGGATTGCGGCGCTGTGGCGGAGGGGCGGGAAGGCCGCATCGACCGGTTCGAGCGGACGATATCCGTGGAAGGCGAGGTCGACGACGAACTGGCGCAGAAACTGATCGAGATCGCAGGCCGCTGCCCCGTGCACCGTACCCTTGAATCGTCATCCGCGGTGGTGACGCGGTATGCGCCTCCATCGAAGGGGTAGGCTGCAGGATCGTGCCGTCTCGCTATTTCAGGTAGCCGCGTTCGCGATACCAGCGCTCCGCACCCGGATGAAGCGGAACGTCCATCGGCGTCGCCTCGGTTTCGGTGCCAACCTGCGCGATGCCCTGGTGCGTAATTTCCTCCCACGGCATCTCGTCGTGGCGTGCTCCGAACGCATCGGCGATCTCGTAGGCCGCCTCGTCGGGGAGCGACGCGCTCGCATAGAGCGGCCAGCCGCTGAAGTCGATGCACTGGTGCCCGTCGGGCAGCTTTGGGAAGCGGTCGCATTTGAGGGGCATACGGCGCCAGCCAAGGCTTTCCAGATGGGTAAACGCGGCAGCATCGAGATCGATCGGCACGAAGCCGTGCTGGAGGGCATCGTCAATCCATGCGCTGATGCCTTCATCGAAAATGGCGTCGAGAGATCCATCGCGAATGCCTGCCAGACGACGCTGGTCTCCCGGTCCGCCGATCGAATGCAGGCTGCCGCCCCAGGATTTGATCTCCTCCAGGCTCATGCCGTGGAAACTCAGGATCTGCTCGATCAGCACCAGCGTCGAATGGGTCGGGTCCTCCCGCAGCGAGATTCTCAGCGGATATCGTGCTTTCTTCACATCGGCGAGCGATGTGAAGCCGAGCCCCTGCTTCATCGCGATCACGAAGCGGTCCATGCTCGGATAGTTGCCCAGGATCCGCAGGTCCAGCGGCCGGTCGAACAGGCCGACACCGCGATAGGCCTGGGTCAGCATCGCCGAGGGATTGACGAACGCCGCTTCCACCTCGCCTTTCGCAACAGCATGAGCCATCACCGCAGACCCGGTGGCAAGACGCAGCCATGGCTTGAACGACTCGCCTGAGCCGCTGCCGACGACGATGCACATGTCGCGATTGCCGCCGTAGGGTGTCTCAGGATTGCCGGCAATATGAAGGCCAAGCTCCCAGAGGATCTTGGCGCGCCGGAAGTTTGCACCCTTCGGTAGTGGTTCCATGGCGTAACGAGCTCCCTCTATGCTGCCGGAGCACCTTAGTCGCTTCGAACGGCTTGGCAAATGCAAGCTGCCGGAAACGCCATGGAGAAGCGCCGTGGAGAGGCTCGATGCGCCGGTGCACCGCTGCGGCGGCGAGAGCGGTTCAGCCAGCGTGCTTTTTGATGAACTCGACCACCGCGGCGACCGCCTTGACCGAATTCGGCTTCATTGGGAACTCGCTGACGAAGGTGTGGCGCTCGCCCTCGTACAGCAGGACGTCCATGCTGCCGCCGGCAGCCCGATAGATCGCGCCCAATTGCTCGGCCTGCTCGACGCTGGTCCATTCGTCGTTGGTGCCCTGGAAGGTGAGGGCAGGCGGCAGATGCACCTTCTCCTTGCGCTCGATGATCAGTGCGGGTGTCGCATCGATCTGTGTCGCCTCGTCCGTGCCGAAGAACGTATGATGATTGGAGATCATCTCCTGCTTGCCCTGGGCCTTCGCCAGCTTGTAGCGCTCGAACGGGTACAGCACGCCCCAGCCGGCAATGGCGAAGGCAAGCTTTGCATCCATGTCCGACGCTTCCTTCAGCGGAATGGCGGTGTAGGCAGGATAGTCCGCCCTGATCGCGGACAGCAGCGCCTGGTGGCCGCCGCTGGATGTGCCGAGGATGCCCACACGCTCAGGGCCGCTGCCGAACTGATGCGCATGCGCCTTGGCCCAGCGGATCCCGTAGTTGATGTCCTGCAGCGAGGCCGGATAGGGAGCCTCCGGCGCATTGCGGAAATCGAGCGAGAGGACAACGATGCCGGCAGCGACGAGATCGAGCGCAAGGCCCTGGCCGTCGGTCCGGTCCTTGTTGTTCCAGGCTCCGCCGTGGACCTGGACGACCATCGGGAACGGCGCTGTCCCGGCCGGCTGATACAGCCGCGCCAGCCGCTTCTTGCTGCCGGTATCCTGATAGACGAGATCGCGAATCCCGAACTCGAAGGCCTGAGCGCCTGTTGTCGCGTTCGGGGCCGGACGGGCCATCGCATCGTCGGGTGCCGTCGCCGGCTGGATCTCATTCAACATGGCGTCTCACTCCTCGTTCTTGATGCCGGGCATTGTAAGCAAAGCAGGCGCGGTCCGCCAACGCAGCCTCGAGCCTGCTGCCTAGGCCCAGGCGCGATGCATCGAATTTTACGCAACTTAGAATCAAGTTTGAATCAAATGAAGCCACAACAATGCACAATAAGTTTGAACGGCATTGCTAGTATTCAGCTCGATCAGCCTCGTCTTGTGCGCCGTCCGTCGTGCGTACAACGCGGCCTCGCAGGTTTCAATCGGCTCGGCAAGCCGGGAACAGAGAAGAGCAGACAGCAATGGCGACATTCAGCGGAAACGGGTCGGCGAACGCGATCTCCGGAACATCGGATGCCGATGCGATCGGCGGCGGCTCGGGCAACGACAGCCTGCGCGGCGGGGCCGGCGATGACCTGATGCTGGGCGGCGGCGGCGACGACAGGATGGCCGGACAGGCCGGAAACGACACCATGTTCGGCGCCGGCTCCCTGAGCGGCAGCATCGATATGGAGCGCTTCCGTATCAGCCAGGATGTGTCTGCAAAGATCACATTCATGTATGAGGAGGCGGGCTATCAGAACACGCTTGGCATGTACAAGATCGCTGCCGACGGCACGATCCATGACGTCGAGATTCTGTTTGCCAATGCGTCGATGAAAGGGTCGGGCGGTGATCTGGTGTCCGGCAGCAGCTCGCTTGATGTCGGCCTGAAAGGCGGCGAGCAGATCGGCTTTTTCATTGTGCCCAACGCCTATGCAAAGCCCGGGATGGCCGGCGTTCTCGCCAGCCAGGACGGATCGTTCAAATTTGTCGACGGGAAAGGTAATGCCGGCAACGTCAACGGCGGACCGCTGAAGCTTGTGTACGTCGATCCGGACGGCAAAGAGATCGATGTCAAGTCGGAGTACGGCACCGACGTCTTCCATTCCGTGACGGGCGCCAACGGCACTCTCAACTCAGACAGGCTCGGCCACGTCAAAGGTACAGTCGATGTTGCCGACGGAAGCGTCACTATCGGGTTCGAGGATTTGAAGGACGGTGGCGACAGCGATTTCGACGATACCGTCTTCAAGCTCGAGATCGGCACCGTCAACGCCGCGCTGCTGCCGCACGAGAGCACCGGCGCCGGCACCGGAAGCGACCAGGACGTCATGCTCGGCGGGGCGGGCGATGACGTCATGTTCGGCATGGCCGACGACGATGTGCTGGGCGGCGGCGCCGGCGACGATCAGTTGTGGGGCAACTCCGGCAACGACAAGCTTTACGGCGGTTCCGGCGCCGATGAGCTGCACGGCGGCTCCGGCGATGACTTCCTGCACGGCGGCGAGGGCGACGATGTGCTCGAAGGCAATTCCGGCGATGACGAGATTTTGGGCGGGGACGGCAACGACGTCATCAGCGGCAACTCCGGCAACGACACCCTGATCGGCGGCAGCGGCGATGACGACATCACGGGCGGGTCCGGCGATGACATAATCCACGATGGCGACGGCAACGACGCCATTTCCGGCAACAGCGGCGACGACATGTTCTATGTCGGCGAGGGCGACGATCATTACGCTGGCGGCTCGGGCTTCGATACCTTGAACTTCGCGTATGCCGGCCAGGGCGTCACGCTCAATCTGTCGGAGGGCAACGCCGCCGGCATGGGCAACGACACCTTCAACAGCATCGAGGCGGTGATCGGTTCCGACTTCAATGACGTGATCGTCGGCTCGACAAAGGATGACCATCTCACCGGCGGCAAGGGCGACGACGTCATCCGCGGCGGCCGCGGCAACGACATCCTCAGCGGCGGGCTCGGCGACGATACGTTCCTCTACAACAAATCGGATGTCGTGCTGCGGGGCGAGCACGTCGGCGTCGATGTGATCACCGACTTCGGTGTTGGGCACGACGTGCTGGATCTGCGCGATGTCCTGAAGGGGCAGAGCTGGTCCTCGATCGACGAGGTCGTCTCCGTGCAGCAGGACGGTGCGAATTCCATGGTCTTCGCGCACATCGGCGGTGAGGACGTCCAGCTTGCCGTGCTGCAGGACTTCACGGGATACACCGCGAGCGACATGCTGAAGGATGGCATGCTGCTGGTGTGATGAGCCTGGCGAGCCTGGCAAGAATTTCGGGGCGTGACCGCTGTCGGTCACGCCCCGTTTTTCATACGCTGGCCGCAGCAAACGGCCTCACTCCGTTTCGCTGCCCGCTGCCTGGAAGATCGCCTTGATGTCCTTGAACGTGATGTCCGGGTTCTTGTCGATCGTCCATCGCATGTTGAACTGGGACTGGCCGAGGAACACGTGGTCGCCGTCGATGTCCGTGGCGACGGATGATTTGTTCCTGGCGATGAAGTCCTGCAGCTTCTGAGGGTCGGCGGCCGAGATCCAGCGCACGGTCTCGCACGGCGCAGCCTCGAAGCCGGTCGGCAGGCTGTACTCGTTCTGCAGCCGGTCCGCCAGCACGTCGAGCTGAAGCGCACCGATCACGCCGACGACAGGCTGCGTGCCGTCGAGCGGCTGGAATAGCTGCACGACGCCCTCTTCCGCCATCTCGCGCAGCGCTTCCTTGAGCTTCTTCGCCCTGATCGCGTCGTCGAGCCGGATCCGGCGCAGGATCTCCGGCGCAAAGCTCGGGATGCCAAGAAATGTCAGATCCTCGCCTTCGGTCAGCGCATCGCCGATGCGAAGCTGCCCCTTGTTCGGGATGCCGACGACGTCGCCGGCAAACGCTTCCTCGGCCAGCGCACGGTCCTGGGCGAAGAAGAACTGCGGCGCCTGCAGGGCCATCACCTTGCCGGTGCGGACCAGCTTGACCTTCATGCCGCGGGTGAGCCGGCCGGAGCACACGCGCATGAACGCGATGCGGTCGCGGTGATTGGGGTCCATGTTCGCCTGAATCTTGAACACGACGCCGCTCATCGCCGGCTCGCTCGCCTCCACGACCCGGGTCGCGGCCTTCTGGCTCCGCGGCTGCGGCGCATAGGCGACCAGCGCATCGAGCAGACTGCGCACGCCGAAGTTCTTCAGGGCGCTGCCGAAGAACACCGGCGTCAGCGTGCCGGCGCGGAAAGCTTCGACATCGAACGGCGGACAGGCGTCGCGGGCGAGCTCGATCTCTTCGCGCCATTGATCGAAGCGGCTCTTCTCCACCAGCGCCGCCAGCGCCGGATCGTCGAGGTCGGACACGGCGACCCCGTCGTCGTCCTGGTCGACCTGGCGGATGCGCGAATGGATCAAATCATAGGTTCCGCGGAATGTCCGGCCTTGGCCGATCGGCCACACGATCGGCGTCGTATCAAGCGCGAGTTGCGAGGCGACCTCGTCGATCAGCTCCAGCGGCTCGCGCGCTTCGCGGTCCATCTTGTTGACGAAGGTGATGATCGGGATGTCGCGCAGCCGGCAGATCTCGAACAGCTTCAGCGTGCGCGGCTCGATGCCTTTTGCCGCGTCGATCACCATGATCGCGGAGTCCACTGCCGTCAGGGTGCGATAGGTGTGGTCGGAGAAGTCCTCGTGGCCCGGCGTGTCGAGCAGGTTGAAGACACTGCCGGCGTACTCGAAGGTCATGACCGAGGTCGCAACCGAGATGCCGCGCGAGCGTTCGATCTCCATCCAGTCCGAGCGCGTGTTGCGCTTGTCCTTCTTGGCCTTTACCTGGCCTGCGAGCTGGATCGCGCCGCCGAACAGCAGCAGCTTCTCGGTCAAGGTGGTCTTGCCGGCATCCGGGTGAGAGATGATGGCGAACGTGCGTCGCCGCGCGATCTCCCCGGCGATCCGGCCGGCCGGAGTCGTCGCGGCAGGTCGCGTCATCTCCGCCGGAGCGGTATCTGTCTCAAGCTTCAAGTCGTCCACGGGGCAACTCCCGGCATCCTGGTCTGGGCCGGGCCT
>JBFWYV010000045.1:0-22933 GCA_050186055.1 Hyphomicrobiaceae bacterium
TCCCGGCCGGGATTGCAGATCGGCGTCGGCGGCAGGCCCGGAATCTGATAGGTGTTGTGGGCCGTGCGGCTATTGATGTCGGAGCGCGTAATCGGTCTGCCCCACCGGACCTGGCCGGAGTGCAAGCCATAGAGAATGGTGGGATCGGATTGCAGCCGCATGCCCTGGCGCAGGCGATTGATGAATACGGCTGCAACCTGCGGACGCTCTTCGCGCTTGCCCGTTTCCTTCTCCACGATCGAAGCGAGAACCAGCGCCTCCTCGCGGGTTTTGATGGGCAGGTCGCTCTGGCGGGACTCCCAAACCTTTTCCATGAAGCTGGCCTGTTCGTCCCGCATCATGTCGATCACCTCGGTGCGCGCCATGCCGCGACGCACCTTATAGGTGTCCGGCATCAACGCGCCGTCGGGCGGTATCGTGGCGATATCGCCGCTGAGCCCCTGATTGGCCTTCAGTCTTTCCACGATCTGCCAACTCGTCAGGCCCTCGGGAACCGTTACACTGATCAGAACCGCCCGGCCCTTGGCGAGGGTATCGGCGACCTGGCGGATGCTCATGCCCGGCTCGAACCGATATTCGCCAGCCTTCAATTGGAACGGCTTCCTACCGAACCACACGCCCACCGTGTTCGACACATAGTGGGCAATGAACATGTGATGGCTGGAGATGACGCCTTCGTCCTCGAGACGCTGCGCAATATCGCGTGCCCCGGTTCCTTCACGGATAACGACAGTCTTGGCCTCGGCCAGCGGGCCGGGGCGGCCGACCTCGCTGTTGAACCAGAATGCAGCGCCGGCGCCGGCGGCAAGCAGCACGGTGATGACGGTGAGGAAGCCATTCAGCGCCCGAAATGCGGGGCTCAGCTTGCGGACCTCCCTGCGGCGGCGCGTACCACGTGGGCGCGTCGGGCCACGGGTCGGCTCAAGGGCCTCCGACGGGCTCTTCGGCAGCCAACCATCCGAACGCTGCGGTCTCTGCCTGGCACCGCCGCCCCTGGCCGGATAGTCGCGGTCAGGTCTGCGAATGCTCATTCAATTCTCCAGTCGACCTCCAGCGGCCGCGAGCAACCGTGCGACACCGTCCGGCGCAATCGGCTCGTGCGATGATCGAGAATTCGCCAAACTACAAGGCTCAGCCTGGAACGATTTTCTCGGCCTGATTCACATGAGCGAAGCTGTCAGTCCAGTGTCCCTTTCGATCTGAAGCTCGCTAACGCCTACAGCATCGAGAGTGGCGAGCTTCAGACGCCGGGCATTCGTCGCAATATCGCGCGCGCCACAGGCACGCACCAACTACCCGTCCGTACGCTTACCGGGAAATATGGCAAAAACCCAGTACAGCCCCGCTTATTCTCAATTATTTCACAACGGCCGCGGAGGGGTGCTCACATGCGCCGCAGCACGAGACTGGCATTGGTACCGCCAAAGCCGAAAGAGTTCGAAAGCACGATATCGATGTTGCGCTTCCTGGCTTTGTGAGGCACCAGGTCGATAGGGGTTTCCACTGATGGATTGTCGAGATTGATCGTCGGCGGCGCAATGTTGTCACGCATCGCCAGGACGGAGAAAATCGCTTCGACGGCGCCGGCGGCCCCCAGCAGATGGCCGATCGCAGACTTGGTCGACGACATCGCCACGTGGCCACAGGCGTTGCCGAAAAGGCGTTCGACGGCGGCCAATTCGATTTCATCGCCCATCGGCGTCGACGTGCCATGCGCGTTCACGTAGTCGATGTCGCTGGGTTCGATGCCGGCACGCTTGACGGCGGCGCGCATGCAGCGATAAGCGCCATCGCCATCTTCCGCCGGAGCGGTGATGTGATAGGCGTCGCCGGACATGCCGTAGCCGATGACTTCGGCATAGATCCGGGCGCCGCGGGCCTCAGCGTGCTCGAGCGCTTCGAGAACGACAATGCCGGCCCCTTCGCCCATCACGAAGCCATCACGATCCTTGTCGTAGGGCCTCGATGCCTTGGTCGGGCGGTCATTGAAGTCGGTAGACAGGGCGCGGCAGGCCGCGAAGCCCGCCAGCGCAATCCGGCAGATCGGGCTCTCGGCTCCCCCGGCCACCATCACATCGGCATCGCCCAAGGCGACCAGCCGCGCAGCGTCACCGATCGCATGCGCGCCGGTGGAGCAGGCGGTCACCACCGCGTGATTGGGCCCTTTGAGCTGATGGCGGATCGACACATAGCCCGAGGCCAGATTGATGAGGCGGCCCGGAATGAAGAACGGGCTGACGCGGCGGGGGCCCTTCTCCTTGAGCAGAAGCGAGGTCTCGGCAATACCGTTGAGGCCACCGATGCCGGAGCCGATCAAGACCCCGATGCGCTCCTGCTCATCCTTCGTCCTGGGCTTGTAGCCGGAGTCCTCCATCGCCTGCTCGGCCGCCGCCACTGCATAGACGATGAAGTCGTCGACCTTCCGGCTTTCCTTCGGCTCCATCCACTCGTTGGGGTCGAATTTGCCTTCCGATTTCGTCCCGCGCGGGATGAAGCAGGCAATCTGGCAACTCAGGTCATCGACCTCGAACTCGGTTACGCGGCGGGCGCCGCTTTGCCCCTCGAGCAGGCGTGACCACGTCGTCTCGACCCCGGAACCGAGCGGAGTGACAAGCCCCAAACCTGTGATGACGACACGCCGCATATTTGTACCGAGGGCTTGAACAGGATCGGCTGACAGAAAGCGCTACGCTCGCTCCGCCCGTCCGGACAATGGCTGCACAGCGATCGGCTCGTTCACCGATACGCTGTTCCAAGCGAGCAGTCTGCGGCCCCGATCATCAGTCCCGCCAGCCGCGCAATATCAGCGCCGACTCCGGGATCTTGCTTACGCAGCGGGCTTGCCCGCCGCGGTTCCTGCATTCTTCTCAAGAAACTCGATGGCATTGCCCACCGTGAGAATATGCTCCGCGGCATCATCCGGGATCTCGCACCGGAACTCCTCTTCGAAGGCCATAACCAGCTCGACAGTGTCCAGGCTGTCCGCACCGAGGTCGTCGATGAACGAAGCGTTCTCCGTCACCTTATCGGCCTCGACGCCCAAATGCTGGACCACGATCTTTTTGACCCGCTCGGCGATCTCGCTCATCGACTGTCCTCGTTCCTTTGTCCTGTACTCGTGACCCGGCAATTTCCAGTTTATTGCTGCGTCCCGCTCCACCCCGACCGATGTCTCACGGTCGCATGGCGGATGCCGCGCCACCGCATTTCAGCTTCATTGTCATGTCATTGATCGCTCGCCAAGTCGCAAGTCGATCAATTGACACAATGCACGCGCACCGGGTTAACTGAGTCCTCCCCCACCGCCTCGTCCGTCCGGCGATTATCCCCCGGAACGTGCGTGAAATCAGGGGGCTGGTAACATACTTCCCTGGCCTTGACCAGCGTCCAATCCGGCCGGCAGCAGACCGTCCCGACGGGTACCGCCAGATCTCCTAACTCATTGCCATACCACCATTCACCTGGAGAGTCTGGCCGGTGATATAGGCCGCTTCGTTGCTCGCCAGATACAGTGTTGCCATCGCAATGTCATCGGGTGTGCCGAAGCGCGCCATGGGGATGTGCTTTTTCGCCTCCTCGACGATCTTTTCGTTAAGCACTTCCGTCATCGGCGTCGAGATGAAGCCGGGGGCGATGCAATTGGCGGTGATCCCGCGCGAGGCGACCTCGCGGGCCAGCGATTTCGTCATTCCGATCATTCCGGCCTTGGCGGCGGCGTAATTGCCCTGACCGGGGTTGCCGATCACACCGCTCACCGACGAGATGTTGACGATGCGTCCCCAACGTCGCCGCATCATGTTGCGGAGGACGCCGCGACAAAGCACGAACGCGGCCGTGAGATCCACGGCCAGGACGTCGTCCCACTCCTCGTCCTTCATCATCATGAACAAGTTGTCGCGTGTGCGGCCGGCGTTGTTAACCAGAATGTCAAGCGATCCAAGCTTGGCCTCCGCCTCGCCCGCCAGCTTCTGGACGGCGGCACGGTCCGAGAGGTTGCAGGGAACCATGTGGACGCGGTCGCCAAGCTCGCCCGCCAGGGCTTCGAGCTTCTGCGTGCTGGTGCCTGAGATCGCCACCGCAGCACCTGCCGCGTGAAGCTGTCTTGCGATCGCGCCGCCAATTCCACCGGTCGCACCGGTGACAAGCGCCCCTTTGCCGGTCAAATCGAACATTGTTCTGGCACTCCCGAATCGACTGTCATCGCGACTCTTTCGGCTGAGCCTGGCTCAACTATCCCTGCAACAGAGCGGCTGCGCCATCAAGATCGGCGGGGGTGCCGATGCTGCTGGCGTTGGCGTCCTTCACAACGCGGCGCACCAGGCCTGCCAGCACTTTCCCGCTTCCGATCTCATAGAAGTCCGTCACGCCGCCGGCGACCATCCGCTCGACGCATTCGCGCCAGCGCACGGTATCTGTCACCTGCTCGATCAGGCTCTGGCGTATCCGGGCGGGGTCCGAGATCGGCTGGGCCAGGACGTTGGCGATCACCGGCACCGACGGCGCCCGCATCTCCACCCGGGACAGCGCCTCGGCCATGGCATCGGCTGCCGGCTGCATCAGCGCACAATGGAACGGCGCGCTGACAGGCAGCATCATGGCGCGCCGGACGCCATATTTCTTGCCGATCTCCGCCACCCGTTCCACCGCCGCCTTGTGGCCGGACAGAACGACCTGCGTCGGCTCGTTGTCGTTGGCGACCTGGCACACCTCGTCGCCGGCGGCCTCCGTGGCAACCCTGGCCGCGACGTCCAGACCCACACCGAGCAATGCGGCCATGGCGCCTTGCCCGACTGGCACTGCCGCCTGCATCGCCTGTCCGCGCGTGCGCAGCAGCCGGGCTGCATCGGCCAGCGAGAACGTCCCCGCGGCTGCCAATGCGGAATACTCACCAAGCGAATGACCGGCCACGAACGCAACCTTGTCGGCTAGGCGAAAGCCGTGCTCGGCCTCCAGCACCCGGATCACGGCCATCGACACCGCCATCAACGCCGGCTGGGCATTTTCAGTCAGCGTCAGGCGGTCCTTGGGACCGTTCCAGAGGACGTCGGACAGCTTCTCGCCGAGCGCCTCGTCGACCTCCTCGAATACGCGCCGGGCCGACGGGAATGCAGTGGCGAGCTCGGACCCCATGCCGACCTCCTGGCTGCCTTGTCCCGGGAAGATGAATGCGATGGCCATTGCGGTGGCCGCCTCTCGTGTTGCTTGCTTTATGTAGCGGCGCTTTAGGCATGACCGCCAATGCGGAGTCAAGCGGCGCAACCTTTCCGCGGCCCCATGTCCAAAACCGCCGGCGCACGAGGCGAGCGACGGGCGAGGCGCCCCAAAGGACCCTCGGATGGGAACCGCGAGGGTGGCCAGGGCCAACTGCCTGCTTGTCCCATAAGGGAGTATTCATTCATTGATTGCATTGTCTTCGGCAAGAGGCGCGACAGCAGGCTGCTTTGGTGACGGTATGGCAGATCGCGGGAGATCGACCCTCGCCGGGCTGGCGCTGGCCGGCGCATTCGGCTCAGCGATCGTCTCCCATGCTGCAGCCGCCTCCTGTCCCGCACCTCCGGCACCGGTGCGTGACATCGCTATTCCGCGATACTATTCGGACAAGGCGGGTACACGTATCGATCCCGTCCTCAAGGCGCGTCACCAAGACGCCGCCGCTCCGCTCAAAGCATTTCTGCAGACGGTTGCCCGCGACGCCGACCGGAGCCTCAAGCTGCGCCGGCCGCAGGACAGGGAGGAAGCCGCGCAGTGCGCCATTGCGTGGCTGGAGACCTGGGCGCGCGGCGAGGCACTGCTGGGGCGGATGGCCAACCCACAGAGCGAGTATGAGCGCAAGTGGGACCTTGCCGGCATTGCACTCGCCTATCTCAAGCTGAAGTCTTTTGCGACGGACACGCAGCGGCGCGTCATCGAGGCATGGCTTGACCAGGTCGCGACGGAAGCGCGGCGCTTCTTCGAGGACAAGAACCGCAAGCGGAACAATCAATGGTATTGGCTCGGCGTTGCGCTCGGCGCGACGGCACTGGCGACGGGCAATGAGGCACACTGGCGCGAGGCTCGATCGATCATGGCGGATGCCGCCGGCGATATCCGCCCGGACGGCGCACTGCCCATGGAACTCGCGCGCGGCAGGCAAGCGCTCCACTACCATGTGTTCTCAGCCATGGCGCTGGTGATGCTGGCGGAACTGGGCGCGGTGCGCGGCGAGGATTGGTACGGGCTGGGCAATGGCGCCCTGCACCGCCTCATCGGCCTGACAGTAAAGGGCTACGCCGAAGACGGCGTGTTCGAGCGCCTGACCGGAGAAGCGCAAGATACGCACGCCGGCGCAGGCAGCGGCTGGTTTCCCCTCTACGAACGTCGGCATGCGGACAGACTGCGCGGGCGACTGCCGCCGATCCTGCGCCGCATGAATCGCGGTCATCGCTGGATCGGCGGAGACGCGATGCTGCTGTTCAACGCGCTTCAGGGGCTACGCATTTCTCCTGCGTCACGCTGAGTCGGCGCGATCCGGCTCAGGCGCTCAGAGCCACCCCGGCATCGACGTGGCGTTCGGTTCCAGCCATGCGCCAAGAGCGAAGCTCCAGGACGTGCAGGTGCGGCAAAGGCGAGCGCGCATCCGGTGGGAAACAATCGAGGTGACGCCGGCCGATCCGTTCGGCAACAGGTTGACTTTCGCTCAGACCACTTAACAGTAGCGATAAAGCTTTCCGCAGTGCGAGATGGCTCAATTGAAACGGGGTTCCGCAAGTTCGACAGCCGATCTAGACTTGGCCCACCAAGAACAGTGCAACGCCTGAGGAGCAAGTGAATATGGCTGATTACAAGTACAAGAATATCAAGGTCGAGTTCGACGACGGGCTGGCCTGGGTCACGCTCAATCGACCCAACAAGCGCAATGCCATGAGCCCGGCACTCCACGAAGAGATGGACGATGCCCTGTTCCTGCTCGCGGATGATCCCGACGCGAAGGTGATCATCCTCAAAGGTGCAGGCGGCAACTTCTCTGCCGGCCAGGACCTGAAGGAGTTCTTCCGCGAGAACGAGAACAATCCGCGCGGGCGGCGCAAGGCAGCGGAAGAGGCGAACCGCTGGCGCTGGGAGCGGCTGTATATGTACGACAAGCCGACGATCTGCATGATCGAAGGCTATTGCGTCGGCGGCGCGTTCATGCAGCTCCTGGCCACGGACTTCGTCGTCGCGGCCGAGGACGCGACCTTCTCGCTGTCGGAAGTGAACTGGGGAATCCTGCCCGGCGCGCTCGTCTCCAAGGTCGTTGCCGACGCCGTGCTCTATCGCCACGCGCTTTGGTATGCCTGCCTCGGCGAGCCGTTCGACGGCAAGGAGGCCGAGCGGGTAGGCTTCATCAACAAGGCCGTTCCGAAGGATCAGGTTGTCGCTTACACTGAAGAACTGGCCCGCAAGCTGATAGCCAAGAGCCCGCGGGTCCTGCGCGCCACAAAGCAGGCGATCCGGCACGTGCGGACGATGGATTTCGGGCAGGCCTACGACTACCTGGCGGAGAAGGGCCGGGCGATCAAGGTCGGCGACGCGGAGAAGTCGTACGAGACCGGGCTGTCCCAGTTCCTCGACAAGAAGAGCTACAAGCCGGTGCATTCGCCGTTCAAGCTCGGCACGCTGCTGTCCGACGACAGCAAGAAGTAAGACCGGATGCGCGGACGATTGCGCAGGGCTGCGATCGTCCGCCTCCCGACGTCATCGTTGACTTTTGTCGTCCCTGACAATTCAAGAAACGGAGGAGCTTCGTGGGCATGAGCGGACCGCTCGCCGGCACCAAGGTAGTCGAGCTTTCGACGATGATCACAGCATCCGCGTGCGGCATGCTGCTGGCCGACATGGGCGCAGACGTGATCAAGGTCGAGAACCCCAAGGGCGGCGACCCGTTCCGCAGCTTCGGTCCCAGTCGCGACTACAGCGCCCATTTCTGCTCCTACAATCGCAACAAGCGCGGTCTGGCCGTCGACCTGCGCTCCGATCTCGGCCGGGAGGCGCTGACGCGGCTGCTGGCCAGAAGCGACGTGCTGCTGGAGAACTTCCGGCCCGGCGTTCTCGACCGCCTGGGCTTCGACGAAGCGCGGGTGAAAGAGATCAACCCACGGATCGTGCATTGCTCGATCACCGGCTTCGGGGCGGACGGACCCTATCGTGAGCGGCCATCCTACGATGCGGTGTCACAGGCACTGGCCGGCATGTCGAGCCTGTTCGTGGATCGTGCAAGCCCGCGGATCACGGGACCGACGATCTCCGACAACGTATCGGGCGCATATGCGGCCTCCGGCATCGTCGCCGCCCTGCTGGAACGCGAACGGACAGGGCGCGCACGCCGGGTCGAGGTCAATATGCTGGACGCCACGCTGGCGTTCATGCCGGACCCGTTCGGCTACTACGACCATCTCGGGTTGGTCTCCGACCCCTATATCCGGGCGAAGAACTCACAATCCTATGCGTTTTTATGCTCCGACGACAAACTCTTGTGCGCACACCTGTCCTCGCAGCCGCAGTTCTGGGAGGGTTTCGTCGAGGCGATCGGCCTGCAGGAGCTTGCCAAGGACCCGCGTGTCGAGACGCGCATGCTCAGGATCGAGAACTACGATCTGATCCTGGAGACCGCCGGCGCCATCATCCGGACCAAGCCGCGGGAGCACTGGATGCAGCGGCTGGAGCAAGCCGACGTTCCGTTTGCGCCCATTCTCGACGTCACACAGGTCGGCGACGACGAGCAGGTAAAGCACCTGGGCTCGTTCGAGATGCTCAAGCACCCGGTCAAAGGCGATCTGCGCACAATCATGCGGCCGATCTGGTTCGACCACTCGCGCGCGGACCAGCCGCTGGCGCCGCCGCCGATGCTGGGCGAGCACAATGCGGAGGTGCTCAAGGAGCTGGGGCTGGAGGAGAAGTAGACGAGGAAGGGCGCTGCGCCGGCGGCCGTCACAGCACCTTGCCGGGATTCAAGATTCCGTTCGGATCAAAGACCTGCTTGATGCCTCGCATCAGCTCCATCTCCACCGGGCTCTTGAAGCGGACGAGCTCGTCGCGCTTGGAGCGGCCGATGCCGTGCTCGGCGGAAATCGAACCACCCAGCCCGTGCACGAGATCGTGCACGGCCGCGTTGATGGCGTTGCCCATCGCCATGAACTTCTCCTTGCCCATGCCGACAGGCTCGGAAAGGTTGTAGTGGATGTTGCCGTCACCGAAGTGACCGAAGGGGACCGGGCGGATGCCGTGGCAGACATTCTCGACGATCTCGTTGGCGCGCCGGATGAACTCCGGCAGCCGTGCGATCGGCACCGAGACGTCGTGCTTGACGGACCCGCCTTCCGGCTTCTGGGCCTCCGGCATCAATTCGCGCAGACGCCAGAAGTCGGCGGCCTGAGAGAGCGAGGAGGCAATGACGGCATCCTCGATGCTGTCGGCTTCCGCCGCCTCGGTGAGGATCGCCTCAAGCTCGCGCGCCGCCTGTCCATCGGGCTTCGCGCCGGAGATCTCCATCAGCACGTACCACGGATACGGCGCGTCGAAGGGGATGCGATTGGCCGTGAAATGCTTCACCAGCATCTCGAGCCCTTCTCGTGACAGGAACTCGAACGCGGTCAGGTTGGTGAGCGCGGTGCTGTGCGCAAGTCTGAACAGCTCCAGCGCCGCGTCCAGCTCGGGCAGGGCGATGAACGCCGTCGCCCGCTCCGCGGGCTTCGGGAACAGCTTGAGCGTCACTGCGGTTATGATGCCAAGCGTCCCTTCCGAGCCGATGAAGAGGTCGCGGAGATCGTAGCCGGTATTGTCCTTCTTGAGCGCCTTGAGGCCGGGAACAATACGGCCATCCGCCAGCACGACCTCCAGCCCGAGCACGAGCTGGCGGGTATTGCCGTAGGCGAGAACCGCGACGCCGCCGGCATTGGTGCCGAGATTGCCGCCGATACGGCAGCTTCCTTCCGACGGCAGAGAGAGGGGGAAGTAGCGGTCGACCTTGTCGGCTTGCGCCTGCACATCAGCCAGCGTCATGCCGGCTTCCAAGGTCATGTTGTAGCCAATGGCGTCAACGTTGCGGACTTTGTTCAGCCGCGCGATCGAGAGGACCACCTCATCGCCGCGCTCGTAGGGCACCTGGCCGCCGACGAGGCCGGTGTTTCCAGCCTGAGGCACCACCGGCACGCGCGCCTCGTTGAGCAACGCCAGGCACTTCGATACCTGCTCCACCGTCGCGGGACGAAGCACGAGCGGGGACTTGCCGAAATAGACATCCCGCATCTCGCGCAAATAGGGGAGCTGCTGGTCGGGATCGACCAAGGCATGCTCCGGACCGACGATCCCGGTCAGCCGGCGGATAAGGTCCTCGGAGGGAGCGTTGAGAGGCGGGCGGCTGCCATCGGCGGTCATCGGACGTCCTCTATTCTTATTGTGGCTCTTATCGTGGCAGGTCTATTCCGGGCCGGTTCGCGGGGCGACGGGCGGCGCAGTCCCGGCCCAATCGACACTCATAATCCCGCCGGAAGCGATTGCAAAGGCATGGGGCGCCCGTTATAAGCCACATCGCTCGCGCAAGCGGGCTTCCCGACATGCATGCACCCTTGGAGGCCGGTCGGGATCGCGGGCCAAATCGGGCCCATTATTTTCATCAGGAGAGTGCCATGGCTGATATCATCGAGATCAAGGCCTCGGCGCGTCCGCGGGCTGGTAAGGGGGCCGCCCGGTCGGTACGTCGCGAGGGTAAGGTTCCAGGCGTGATCTACGGCGACAAGCGCGAGCCGGATGCGATTGCGGTCGACGGCAACGACCTGCAGAAGATCGTGCAGCGCGGCCGCTTCCTGTCGACGATCTACGACGTCGACGTCGAAGGCAGGAAGACGCGGGTGCTGCCGCGCGACTTGCAGCTCGACCCGGTGACGGATTTCCCGATTCACGTCGACTTCCAGCGCGTTTCGCCGGCGAGCCGCGTCCGCGTGCAGGTGCCGGTGCGTTTCATCAACGAGGCGGCCTCCCCCGGCTTGAAGCGCGGCGGCGTGCTCAACATCGTCCGCCACGAGGTGGAGGTCGTTTCTCCGCCGGACACCATTCCGGACGTGTTCGAGTTCGACCTGACGGGGCTCGAGATCGGCCGCTCGATCCATATCTCGGCGATCAACATGCCGGAGAATGTGCGGCCCACGATCACCAACCGCGATTTCACCGTCGCAACGATCGCCGGCGCCGGCGGCCAGTCGGATGAGGAGGCGAGCACAGGGGCGGCTGGCGAAGGTGCGCCTGCTGCTGCTGCGGCGGCGCCCGCTGCGGGTGCTGCAGCAGCGAAGAGTGATGACAAGGCCAAGAAGTAGCCCGGTCGACGCCGGCTCGCTGCATCAGGCCATGAGTTGATACGTCGGCATGACGGCGTCCCCAGCGGCGGGCCGCCGCCGGTGCTGCGGCTGAAAGCGGCGTGTGATGAAACTGTTCGTCGGTCTCGGCAATCCGGGCGCCAAGTACGCGCATCATCGTCACAACGTCGGTTTCATGGCCGTCGAACGGATCGCCGCGCGACATGGCTTCGGTCCGTGGCGACGCAAGTTCCAGGGCCTTGCATCCGAAGGCGAGATCAGCGGCGAGAAAGTGCTGCTGCTCAAACCGGATACCTACATGAACGAGTCCGGCCGGGCGGCGGGCGAGGCTGCCCGCTTCCTGAAGATCGAGCCGGGCGACATCGTCGCGTTCCACGATGAGCTTGACCTTGCTCCCGGAAAGCTGAAGGTCAAGACCGGCGGCGGCAACGCCGGCCACAATGGCCTGCGGTCGCTGTCGGCGCATCTGGGCAACGATTACGTGCGGGTGAGGATCGGCATCGGACATCCCGGATCCAAGGATCTGGTGCACGCATGGGTGTTGCACGATTTCTCCAAGCAGGATGCCGACTGGCTCGAGCCGCTGCTCGATGCCATGGCGGATGCTGCCGGACGGCTTGCGGAAAGCGACCAGCCACGGTTTCTGACGGACGTCGCCCGCCTGCTTCAGGCCGAACCCGACCCAGCACCGGCGTCTCGTGAGCCCAAGGAAGCAGATGACGGCGTGCGCCGCAGCGGCAGCAGTCAGAAACGGGCGGCGCACCCCACGGGCGAGCGCATGTCGAAACGGCAGTCGGCGCTGGCGGAGAACCTGAAGAAGTGGCTGGCCGGACGCGGCAAGCCGGATGCCTGAGCGGGTTCGCTGGCAAGGATCGGATCAGAGGCCGACGCGCGCTGGCGCAGGGACAAGCTGCACGGTGCGCGTGTCGGCCAGTCCGAGCGTGACATGGGTGGCGGCGATGACCAGCCCACCGGTCTCGCAATGGCGGCGAATGAGCCCTGCGAGGGCCGCGACGCCTCCTGCATCCAGGGAAACCGAAGGCTCGTCGAGCAGCCACAGCGGCCGCCTGGCGAGCAGCAGGCGCGCAAGGCCGAGACGGCGGCGCTGACCTGCCGACAGCCAGGCAGCCGGCACGCCGGCGAGCGCGTCGATCCCCAGCGCCACCAGCGCCTCGCCAACATTGGCCGCGCTGCCGAGATAGCGCGACCAGAAGCGCGCATTCTCGGCCACGGTGAGGGCGCCTTTGATGCCGTCCCGATGGCCGACATAGTGACACGCCTCCGCGATCTCGAGGTCCGGCGCACCGCCCTCGAGCCGGATCATCCCTGACGCCGGCCGCAGGAACCCGGCGATCGCACGCAGCAATGTCGTCTTGCCGGCGCCATTCGGGCCGATCAACTCGAGCGCCTCACCGGGTCCGAGCCGGAACGACAGGCCCTCCAGGACGCGGCGGCCGCCGCGTTCGACGGCAAGGTCCTCGACGATAAGCTGCATCTGCTCCAACCGCGGTGGAAAATGGCGCGAGTGCGATGAAGAGGGGAGTTTCTCTTCGGCCGGCAACATTCTATAAATGGCTCGCACAAACGAATGCTAGCGCAAAGAACGGGGTCACCCGGGCCATTTGCCGGCCGCCAGTCGCGGCCCTCAGTCAAGCCCGGTACTCCTCCCGCCGGCGCACCGGCGGCGCAGCTCTTTGATCCGAAATGGAGGAGAGTCACGTGACTGCGCAACCAGTTTCGCTCGACAGCTTCAAATGCCGCCGCACGCTCGACGTGGGGGGCAAGAAATACGTCTATTTCTCGCTTCCGGAGGCCGAAAAGAACGGCCTGCCGGGCATCTCCAAACTGCCCTATTCGATGAAGGTGCTGCTGGAGAACCTGCTGCGCTTCGAAGATGGCCGGTCCGTCACCAAGGACGACATCAAGGCGATGTCGGACTGGCTGCAGAACAAGGGCAAAGCCGGCAAGGAGATCGGCTTCCGTCCGGCGCGCGTCCTGATGCAGGACTTCACCGGCGTGCCCGCCGTCGTCGACCTGGCGGCCATGCGCGACGGCATGACGACGCTGGGCGGCGATCCCAAGAGGATCAACCCCCTGGTGCCGGTCGATCTCGTTATCGACCACTCCGTAATCGTCGACAGCTTCGGGTCCAATGCGGCATTCGCCAAGAACGTCGAGCTCGAATACGAGCGCAACGGCGAGCGCTACAATTTTCTCAAGTGGGGACAGAGCGCATTCTCGAACTTCCGCGTCGTGCCGCCGGGAACCGGCATCTGCCACCAGGTCAACCTGGAGTACCTGTCGCAGACGGTCTTCACGGGCGTTCTCGCCGACGGCTCCGAAGTCGCCTATCCGGACTCGGTGGTCGGCACCGACAGCCACACCACCATGGTCAACGGGCTCGCCGTGCTCGGCTGGGGCGTCGGCGGCATCGAGGCGGAAGCCGCCATGCTGGGCCAGCCGCAATCGATGCTGATCCCCGAAGTGGTCGGCTTCAAGCTGACCGGCAAGATCAAGGAAGGCGTAACCGCGACCGACGTCGTGCTGACGGTGACGCAGATGCTGCGCAAGAAGGGCGTGGTCAACAAGTTCGTCGAGTTCTTCGGTTCGGGCCTCGATTCGATGGCGCTCGCCGACCGGGCCACGATCGGCAACATGGCGCCGGAGTACGGCGCGACATGCGGGTTCTTCCCGATCGACAACGAGACCCTCGCCTATCTCAAGATGTCCGGCCGCGACGACGCGCGGATCGCGCTGGTGGAGGCTTACGGCAAGACGCAAGGTCTGTTCCGCACGGCGCAGTCCGGCGATCCCGTGTTCACCGACACGCTGAGCCTGGATCTGGGCGACGTCGTCCCCTCGATGGCGGGGCCCAAGCGGCCCGAGGGCCGGCTTGCGCTGGAGGAAGTGGGCTCCGGTTTCGTCAAGGCACTGGAGACCGAGTACAGAAAACCCGGCGAAATCGACAAGCGCGTCCCCGTGGAAGAAAAGGACTACATGCTCGGCCACGGCGACGTCGTGATTGCCGCCATCACGAGCTGCACCAACACATCCAATCCGAGCGTGCTGATCGGCGCAGGCCTGCTTGCCCGCAACGCCGTGCAAAAGGGCCTCACGCAGAAGCCGTGGGTGAAGACCTCGCTGGCGCCTGGATCGCAGGTGGTCGGCGCCTATCTCGACAAGGCGGGACTGCAGCCGTTCCTCGATCAGCTCGGCTTCAACCTGGTGGCGGTCGGCTGCACCACCTGCATCGGAAACTCCGGGCCATTGCCGGAGGTGATTTCCAAGGCCGTCAACGAGAACGGGCTGATTGCGGCGGCAGTACTGTCCGGCAACCGCAACTTCGAGGGCCGTGTCAGCCCCGACGTGCAGGCCAACTATCTCGCTTCGCCGA
This sequence comes from Hyphomicrobiaceae bacterium, assembly GCA_050186055.1. Classification (GTDB taxonomy): domain Bacteria; phylum Pseudomonadota; class Alphaproteobacteria; order Rhizobiales; family Hyphomicrobiaceae; genus CAMDPA01. The sequence continues at coordinate 14,722 of JBFWYV010000045.1, forward strand.
TGCTCGTCGTGGCCTACGCGCTGGCGGGGACGGTCAACGTCGATCTCACCCGCCAGCCGCTGGGCAAGGACAAGGACGGCAACGACGTGTTCCTGAAGGACATCTGGCCATCGAACATGGAGATCGCCAAGTTCATTGCCGAAAACGTCACGCGCGACATGTTCCGCAGCAAGTATGCGGACGTGTTCAAGGGCGACGAAAAGTGGGCCAAGATCCGTACGTCGACCGGGCTCACCTATAGCTGGAACAGCGGCTCGACCTACGTCCAGAACCCGCCCTACTTCGAGGGCATCACCAAGACACCGAAGCCGGTGGAGGACGTCAAAGGTGCACGCATCCTGGCGCTGCTCGGTGACAAGATCACTACCGATCACATCTCGCCGGCCGGCAATATCGCACGCGCCAGCCCGGCTGGCGCCTACCTGCTGGAACGGCAGGTGCGGCCGGCAGACTTCAACCAGTACGGCACCCGCCGCGGCAACCACGAAGTGATGATGCGGGGCACCTTTGCCAATATCCGTATCAAGAACTTCACGACCAAGGATGCGGCCGGCAACGTCAAAGAGGGCGGCTGGACCGTGCACTATCCGTCCGGCGAGACGATGTACATCTACGATGCGGCGATGCGCTACCGCGACGAGGGCGTGCCGCTGGTCATTTTCGGCGGCATCGAGTACGGCAACGGCTCGTCGCGCGACTGGGCCGCGAAGGGCACGTTGCTGCTCGGCGTCCGAGCGGTGATCGCGCAGTCGTTCGAGCGTATCCACCGCAACAACCTGGTAGGCATGGGCGTGGCGCCGTTCGTGTTCGAGGAAGAGGGCACGAGCTGGCAGTCATTGGGGCTCAAGGGCGACGAGACGGTGACCATTCCCGGCCTGGCGGACGTCAAGCCCCGGCAGAAGATGATGGTGCACATCACGTCTGCGGACGGGACGACACGCGAAGTCCCGGTGATCTGCCGCATCGATACGCTGGACGAGCTCGAATACTTCAAGAACGGCGGCATTCTGCCGTACGTGCTGCGCAATCTGGCCGCTGCCTGAAGCATCGACTCGGGCTCATGGACGATGGGCAGTCGTCTCGTCGTCATCACGATCCTGACAGTTGGTGGGGAGGGGGACCGTTCCCTCCCCACCGTCACGGCCACGCAGGTGGCCGCCTACGGCAAGCTTCCGCTTGCTCAGTGCCCGCGGCGAGCCACGTGGATGGCCGCCGTGTTCCGGGCCGACGTTGCCACGTCGCCCCGGCGCGGCCATGACGAACTGTCGTGTGGCGATCATCTCACCCCCCGCACCGTCACGGCCACGAAGGTGGCCGCCTACGACAAGTCTCCGCTTGCTCAGTGCTCGCGGCGAGCCGCGTGGATAGGGCCGCCGTTCTCACGTCGTCCCGGCGCGGCCATGACGAGCTGTCGTGTGGCGATCATCTCACCCCCCGCACCGTCACGGCCACGAAGGTGGCCGCCTACGACAAGTCTCCGCTTGCTCGGTGCCCGCGATAAGCCGCGTGGATGGCCGCCGTTGTCCGGTCCGACGCTCCCGCGTCGTCCCGGCGCGGCCATGACGAGCTGTCGTGTGGCTGACACTCTCCCCTGGCGTCATGCAGCGAAGCCCCACCGCGAGCACTATGCTCGTACATCCGAACGCCTTGTCGCTTCGTTTTGCGCAAGATCAAGGCTGCTCATGCTTCTGAAGCAGACAATGCCGTTCAAGGATCGCGCTGTCCGAATGGTGGTTTTCGTCTCGACCCGGCGATTGGGAGGGAGACAAGTCACGTGGTGGACAACAGAAGCGATCATCGATCAGACGGCTCACCCAGGGGCATGTGCGAGAGCGTGGGATGCTACATCCGACAGGGGCAGTATCCGCCATCGAACCCGATCGACTGGATCGAGCATGAGCACGGACTGCAGCTAGTACTCTGCGAACGGCTCGAGCAGATCGCCGACCGGCTGCCTGCAACGACAGATCCTAATCTTGTCCATGGACTGATTCAGCTCCTGCGCGGCGGCATGGCGCCACATGACCGCATGGAGGAGGAATGTCTGTTTCCGATCCTCTGCCGCAGATGCGTCAGCGACACGCTGCTGGCGGAGATCTGTGGCCAGCTTGAGCGAGAGCACGCTCAGAACCGCGACCTTTGCTGGGAGCTTGCCGAAGAGCTGGCGGATTTTTCTCAGGCCGGCATGCCGCGAAACGCAGAGATGCTGGGCTACATGCTGCGCGGTCATTTCGGCAGCCAGCGCCGGCACATCGAATGGGAAAACAGGATCCTTCTGCCGGTCGCGCGCACGCGTTTGCTCACTTCCGACCTGAGCGAGCTGCAGAAGTGGATGGACGACAACGGGCATCGTCGGTTCACGGATTTTCTTCACCTCGTCATCAGCACGCCCACGAGGGGGCTCGGTCCTGATTGACCACGCAGGCTGGATAGCGAAGGAACCGCCCCCTGCGCAATTCGACGCGGCAAGCGGCGCCCGTGCCCCGGATTGATCTGGGTCAAGTGAGAAGAACTGCACTGCAGCATATCTCCCCAAGCAGTCGCATCGTGGCGTGTGGGCGCCTTTTGGGGGCCGAGGGAAAAGGTGGAACAGATGAACGCAGCCAGGGCCGAATTGGTCGCCTTCAACGATGCCGTTGCCACGCTTGGTGCCGCTGCGATCGGTGTGATGGGACTGGTTCTGGCGCTCAATGCGCGCGATGCAGGCATGGCCATGCACGGCGCAGTTTTTGCGCTGGCAGGAATAGCGGCTGTCATGGCGATCCTCGGCCGTGCGTTCAAGGAGGATGCTGCAACCGGGCTCTATTACGACGGTCCGATCAAGGTGGCGACAGCCGCCTCCGTGATCTGGGGCATCGTCGGCTTCCTGGCCGGCGACATACTGGCCTGGCAGTTGGCATTCCCCGCACTCAACTTCGACTTGCCGTGGTTGAACTTCGGGCGGCTGCGACCGGTCCATACCTCCGCAGTGATCTTTGCCTTCGGCGGCAATGCGTTGATCGCAAGCTCGTTTTATTGCGTGCAGCGCACGTGCCATGCCCGGCTTGCGGGCCGGTGGGCGCCCTGGTTCGTGGTCTGGGGCTATCAGCTATTCATCGTGCTCGCGGCGACGGGCTACGCGCTCGGAATCACTCAGTCTAAGGAATATGCCGAGCCGGAATGGTATGTCGACTTGTGGCTGACCGCCGTCTGGATCGTCTACCTGCTCGTGTTCCTGGGCACCATCGCGAGGCGCCGCGAGCCGCACATCTACGTTGCCAACTGGTTCTTCCTGGCCTTCATCGTGACGATCGCGATGCTGCATCTCGTCAACAACGTGGCAATGCCGGTCTCGGTTTTCAGTTCCAAGAGCTACATCGCATACTCCGGCGTGCAGGATGCGATGACCCAATGGTGGTACGGCCACAACGCCGTCGGCTTCTTCCTGACCGCCGGCTTCCTCGGCATCATGTACTACTTCATTCCCAAGCGCGTTGAACGGCCGGTCTACTCCTACCGTCTGTCGATCGTGCACTTCTGGACGCTGATCTTCATCTACATCTGGGCCGGTCCGCACCACCTTCATTACACGGCTCTTCCCGAATGGGCGCAGACGCTCGGCATGGCGTTCTCCGTCATGCTGTGGATGCCGTCCTGGGGCGGAATGATCAACGGCATGATGACCTTGTCGGGTGCGTGGGACAAGCTCAGGACCGATCCGGTCGTGCGCATGCTCGTCGTCTCGGTGGCCTTCTACGGCATGTCGACCTTCGAGGGGCCGCTGATGTCGGTGAAGGCGGTCAACTCGCTGTCCCACTACACCGATTGGACGATCGGGCACGTGCACTCGGGCGCGCTGGGTTGGGTGGCGATGGTGTCTTTCGGCGCCATCTATTGCCTTGTGCCGTGGCTCTGGAAGCGCAAGGGGCTCTACTCGATCCGCCTCGTCGAATGGCACTTCTGGGTCTCCACGCTCGGCATCGTTCTCTACATCACCGCCATGTGGGTCTCGGGGATCCTGCAGGGGCTGATGTGGCGCGCCTACGATCGCCTCGGCTTCCTGCAATACTCGTTCATCGAGACCGTGGAAGCGATGCATCCGTTCTACATCATCCGTGCCGTCGGCGGACTTCTGTTCCTGATCGGGGGCATCGTGATGGCCTACAACCTCTGGCGAACCGCGCGCGGCGACGAGCTGGTCGATCTGGCCGAGCAACCTCGTATCGCTGCTCCGCCGGAACTGCGCGGCGCTGTGCCGGCCGAATGAGGGGGCGAGACCGATGAATCATGAAATCCTGGAAAAAAACTCGATCCTTCTCCTGGTGTTTATCCTGATCGCGGTGTCGATCGGCGGCGTTGTCCAGATTGCGCCGCTGTTCTGGATCGAGAGCACGATCGAGAAGGTCAAGGGCATGCGCCCGTATACGCCCCTGGAGCAGGCCGGCCGCGACATCTACGTCCGCGAAGGATGCTACGCCTGTCACAGCCAGATGATCCGTACACTTCGCGACGAGGTGGAGCGCTACGGCCACTACAGCCTGGCCGCGGAAAGCATGTACGATCATCCGTTCCAGTGGGGCTCCAAGCGAACTGGCCCCGACCTGGCCCGGGTCGGCGGCAAATATTCGGATCAGTGGCATGCGGAGCATCTGGTGTCGCCGCGCTCCCTGGTGCCGCAGAGCGTCATGCCCGGCTATCCGTTCCTGGCAACGACGCCGCTCAATACCTCCGATGTGGCTGACCGCATGGCTGCGCTGCGGACAGTCGGCGTGCCCTATACCGACCAGATGATCAAGAACGCCGCGATCGACATCGTGGCCCAGGTGCAGCCGGACACGCGCCAGGCCCGTGCGCTGATGCAGCGCTACCCGAAAGCGAAGGTTGCCAAGTTCGACGGCAAGCCGGGCGCGGTGACCGAGCTCGATGCGCTGATCGCTTACCTGCAGGTGCTCGGCACGATGGTGGATTTTGCCACCTTCGATGCTGCCGGACCGAATTTGAGGTGATCGACCATGAACTATCACTTCGTCGCAACGATCAGCCAGACCGCGTCCCTCTTGCTGTTCCTGGCCATGTTCATCGCCGTTCTCGCCTATGCATTCTGGCCGGGCAGCCGCAAGCGGTTCGATGATGCCCAGAAGCGGGCGCTCGATATCAACGGCAACGGGCGTGACGGCGGGGGCAAGGCATGAGCAGGCGAGAGACCGATACGGTCACCGGCATCGAGACCACCGGTCACGTGTGGGACGACGACATCAAGGAACTCAACCGGCCCATGCCCCGCTGGTGGCTGTGGACGTTCTATGCCAGCATCGTGTGGGCGATCGGCTACATGATTGCCTTCCCGGCAATTCCGACATTGAGCGGCTACACCCGCGGCCTCCTCGGCCACTCGCAGCGCGCAACGCTCGCCAATGAGGTCGAGCAGGCGCGCAAGCGTCAAGCCGTGAGGCTGCAGCAGGTTGCCGTGACACCGATCGCGGACGTGCGCAACGATGCGGAGCTGTTCCGTTACGCGACGACAGGCGGCAAGGCGGTATTCGCCGAAAACTGCGCCCCCTGCCATGGACGCGGCGGGCAGGGCGCGCGTGGCTACCCCAACCTGATCGACGACGATTGGCTGTGGGGCGGCACACTGGCCGATATTCAAAAGACGATTCAGGTCGGCATAAGGTCCGATCACAAAGACGCGCGCGCCAGCGCCATGCCGAGGTTCGGCCTCGACAGGCTTCTCGATAACGCACAGATCAACGACGTTGCGGAATACGTGCTCGCGATTGCCGGCCACCCCGGAGCCGACGTCGCAGCGCGCGAACGCGGCCAGACGATCTTTGCCGAGCAGTGCGTTGCCTGTCATGGCGATGACGGCAAGGGCAAACAGGAGTTCGGCGCACCGAACCTGACCGATGCCCTCTGGCTCTACGGCGGCGCCAAGGGCGACATCATGGACAGCATTCGCACGGGTCGCGGCGGGCAGATGCCGCAATGGTCGGCGCGCCTTGATCCGACCTCAATCAAGATGCTGGCACTTTACGTCCATTCGCTCGGCGGCGGCAAGTGACAGTAGGCTGATCGACTCGCGTGGCAAGAGATGAACGCGCAAGATACGTCTTTACACAAAGCGATACGGCCGGACGCGGACTTTGTCGTCGAGCCGATCGAAGTCATGGCCGTCAACCGCCCGGCGGAGCGTCAGCTTTACGCCTCCCGGCAAAAGATCTATCCGCGGCTGGCGCACGGGCGCTTTCGTACGCTGAAGTGGATGCTGATGGCCGTGGCGCTCGGCGTCTACTACGCGCTGCCGTGGTTGCGGTGGCACCGGGGAACCGAGCTTCCGGATCAAGCCGTTCTGATCGACGTCACGAACGGCCGGCTGTTCTTCTTCGGCCTCGAGATCTGGCCGCAGGAGCTCTACCTGGTCACGGGCTTGCTCGTGATTGCCGCGCTCGGCCTGTTCCTCGTCACCTCGCTTTTCGGGCGCGTCTGGTGCGGCTATTTCTGTCCACAGACCGTATGGACCGATTTGATGATTGCGGTCGAGCGCCTGTGGCAGGGCGACCGTAACGCACGCATCAGGCTAGACAAGGAGCCCTGGGGTCCGGTCAAGATCTTCAAGAAAACCATGACGCATCTCACCTGGCTGGCGGTTGCAGTCGCCACCGGCGGTGCGCTGGTATTCTACTTCCGCGACGCGCCGACCCTGGCGCGTGAGCTGGTGACCGGCGAAGCACCGGCCATCTCGTACCTGTTCCTCGGCATCTTCGCATTCACCACCTATCTGCTTGGCGGCATCGCACGCGAGCAGGTCTGCATCTACATGTGCCCGTGGCCACGCATCCAGGGCGCGATGTTCGACAGCGATTCTCTCCTCGTGAGCTACCGCGAGTTCCGCGGCGAGCCGCGCGGACCGTTGCGCAAGAGCCAGGGTTGGGAGGGACGCGGCGATTGCATCGACTGCAAGGCCTGCGTCGCGGTCTGTCCAATGGGCATAGACATCCGAGACGGCGCGCAACTGGAGTGTATTCAGTGTGCGCTGTGTATCGACGCCTGCGACGACATTATGGACAAGGTGAGACGTCCGCGCGGGCTCATAGCCTATGACACGTTCAGGAACCTCGAAGCGGGCAAGCACGGAGAGCGGGCGCGTATCCGTCTGCTGCGCCCCCGCACGGTGCTCTATTCCGGGCTTGTTGCCATCGCGTGTGCCCTCACGCTGTGGGCTACGGTTTCGCGGGCCGTTGTCGAGCTCAATGTGCTGAGCGATCGCTCTCCGCTCTATGTCACCTTGTCCGATGGCAGCATCCGGAACGCCTACACGGTCAAGATCCTCTCGAAACGCTACGACACGCGCACGTTCGCGCTGCGCATCGAAGGCCTGGCCGGAGCAGGCTTCAAGGTGCTGGGTGCGGAGAACGAGGCCGTGCCCAAGGTCGAAGTGCCGCCCGACACGCTGCGGGAGGTGCGCGTATTCGTGACCGTGGACCGCGCGTCTCTCGAGCAATTACCGCCCGCGCGGGCGAATTTCCGCTTCGTCGCGGAGGATGCGCAGGACGGCACGACCGCAAAGCGTGAGAGCGATTTCAGGAGACCATAGCGATGAAATCGATTGCCTCCCTTGTGAGAGGGCCGGTTGAAGGCCGTCACGTACTCGCGATCATCATCGCTTTCTTTGCGGTCGTGTTTGCCGTCAATGGCAGCTTCCTCTACATGGCGCTCGCGACCTACAGCGGATTGGTCGCGGACGAGCCGTACGTGAAGGGGCTCCACTACAATGACCGCATCGCCCTGGATGAACGCCAGTCCCGTCTCGGCTGGCAAGTGGATGTCTCCGCGCCGGTATCGGGGCAACCGTTGCTCCTGAGATTCCGCGATCGCAGCGGTGTGCCTTTGGACCGCATCGAGATCGCGGCGACGATTGGCCGGCCATCGACCAACCGCGAAGACAGGGCGCTCAACTTCGTCCCGACCGCCGATGGCGGCTACGCAGCAAGCCTGGGTCAGCTCCAGCCGGGCGCCTGGCTGCTGTCGGTGGATGCGAACCGGCGCCGCCAGACCGGTGAACTCGACAGTTTCAGATTGAAGAGGCGGCTATGGCTGGCACCCTGAATGTAGAAGCGGCCGCCCTGGAACCTGCCTCTGCCTGTCACGAAGCCGGCCCAGCTGCCCCGACCCGCCAGATAACGCACGTGCTTGCGGTCGAAAACATGCATTGCGGATCGTGCATGTTGACGGT
>JBFWYV010000046.1:0-22768 GCA_050186055.1 Hyphomicrobiaceae bacterium
GCCATCTTCGGTACCAGCGTTTGTCCGCCTGCTATGGGGCGGGCATCCGGATCGGCGGAGAGCAGGGCAAGGGCTTCATCGAGGGAAGCGGGCCTTACATAGTCGACGGGGGCGGGTTTCATATCCGCGGAGAGATCCTGGGAAGGAGCGTTGGGGAGGCTTTCTGATCCCTGCTTCCTAACTCAGAAACCGGCCATCGTCGACTCGTGTCGGGCGGCGCGTTGCCGCGCTTCGGCGGCGGCGCGGATGAATATTTGTCCGCAGGGTCTTGAACACCCCCCTATTGTCGCTACTTGATGGCCTCCAAGCGACCACCCTCTGGGGTGTGGCCTCGTGTTCAGCGGCTCGGGAGGGGTTTCCATGAAGCTCAACAGGCGTAATTTTCTGGGCGCTGCCGCCGTTTCTCCGCTCACGGCCAAGGAGACGGCCAAGCGGGCGCTCGAGCAGCTCGAGATGGAGGCAGCCGGCGTCGGTCTCTACACCGACAGCATGAGTACCTACATCCCGAGCTCCGCGCCGACGCCGCCGTTGCGGTCGCTCTGGGAGGCGATCGGCGAGATCGGCGTGCCCGATTGGAAACAGGAGGACCTGCGCGAGGATGCGCGGCGAAGCCGTACGCTCGATCCCGACATCGCCGCCATGCGGAGCCTCTCTCTTGACGCAAAGCTGCGCATGCAGTGGGAGCGGAACTATAAGATTCTGGTCCGCCGCGCGCTGCGTCAGACCCAACTCGAGCGCATCAAGCAGTCGTTCTTCGAGAAGAACCCGGATATTACCGAGTACTGAGAAGCCCGCCGCCGCCCCGCCGGTATCCCGGATGGGCGGCGGCTGATCGTCATGGAGGGCGGGTGGCGTGTTTTGGGGTCTGTTTCGCTTCGTCCAGGAGCTTGCCATCCTGGCGGCGGCGATCGGGGTGGCCAAGTGGGCCTGGGATCAGCACGTGCGCGGCCCCATGCTGCGCAGCGAGGCGGCGAGAGTGGCGCTTGCCGAGGAACGGGAGCGTGCTGAGCTGAAGGCGGCGGCGCGCCAGTGGGGCGCCAGGATGGAGGCCATTGCCGTCGACATCTCCACCCGGCTGGACGAGGTGCTGGTGCGGCAGCGCGATCAGGAAGTGCGCGAGGACCTGAAGGTTGCAATCCACCGGCTGCTGCAGACCAGCGGCGATCCCTACCTGACAGCCGACGAGATCATTGCGGCACTGTCGCCCCAGCCGCCGGCGGAGCCGGATTTGCGGCGGGCCCTGATGGAGCTTGTCGCGGGCGGTGTCGTCGCCCAGCTCGACCATGACCGCTATTTCATAGCGACCGCGTTCGAGACGGAGGAGGAGCACGAGGATGCCTGAAAGTTCAGCGGCTTAACCTTGACATACGGTCGTGGGGCCAGGACCGGACGCGGCTCCGCAAATCAGGCTATATGACGGCGGTGCCGAACTGCTGCTGTCCCAGAGAGCTAACATGGCCTTCGAGATACTGTACCTCGCTGCCGCAGGCGCCTTCGGATGGGGGTTGAGCCTCGCCACGTACCGGATGTTCGCCCTTCACTACGGCTGGCCGATGGGCGAGCTTCACCTTCACCGTCCGGCGCTCCCCGTGCTCGTCGGCCTGGCGTGTCTGGTCGTCGGTTTCGTGTTCGCCCTGCAAAAGGGCGGCGAATTGGGCGGCTGGATGATTCTGTTCTTCGGTCTCATTCTCGCGATCCTGTGGACCGGCGTGCTGCGCGTCGCCTCCCAGTCGTCTCTGTTTCTGGCGCCTCTCTGCACCGCGATCATCGTACTCGGCTGGGTGCTGACGTCGTTTCAGTACGTGAACGGCTGAGCGCCCGACATCGCGTCGCCTTGTCAGCCGGCCGGGGAAGCCGTAGTGGATAGGCCGCGCCAACGTGCGCGATCGTGATAAGAGCCGATTGCGAGGCCCATCTTGTCGAACCGCCGCTTCCATCCCGAGCAGCCTGCACGCTTCGAGTTCACGCCGGAAAACCTGGCCTGGGCGGAAAAGACCATTGCCAAGTACCCGGAAGGCAAGCAGGCGTCGGCGGTGATCCCGCTGTTGTGGCGCGCGCAGGAGCAGTGCGGCGGCTGGCTGCCGGAGCCGGCATGCCGCTGCGTGGCCAGCATGCTCGGCATGGCGCTGATACGCGTCTACGAGGTCGCGACCTTCTACACGATGTTCCAGCTATCCCCGGTGGGCAAGCTTGCGCATGTGCAGGTGTGCGGCACGACGCCATGCATGCTGCGCGGAGCCAGGACGATTCGGTCGGTTTGCGAGCGCCGCATTCACAAAGAGCCGTTCCATCTTTCGGCGGACGGCAATTTCTCATGGGAAGAAGTAGAGTGTCTGGGGTCGTGCGCCAATGCGCCGATGGTCCAGATCTGGAAAGACACCTACGAGGACCTGACGCCGGAGCTGATGGAGCAGGTGCTGGACGGCTTTGCCGGCGGCAATCCGCCCAAGCCCGGTTCTCAGATCGGCAGAACGGCCTCCTGTCCGGCCGGCGGCGCGACCACCTTGAAGGACGCATCGCTTTACGACGGCTCCGGCGTCGGGGCTTGGCAGCAGAAGTTCCATGAGCGCATTGCGCGCGCCGAGGCGGCAGCCAAGGAAGCGCAGGCGGCCGAGAAGAAATAAGCTGAGACGGCCCGGACCGATTGGAGGCCGAAGCGGCGGCACGGCGATCCGCGGATCAATTGAGACAAATCGAAAAGCGCTATGAGCGACAAGCCGCAACTAACCAAAAACGCCAGGCTGTTCAAGGCCGTGATGTGGGGCTTCGCAGCCGGCTCGGCGACTTTTCTCCTCTGTCGCTGGGGACTTAAGCTCGGCATGGATCCGAGCCTCATCGTGTCGGGTTTCGTCGGCTTCGCGCTGGGGACCTATCTCGTGCAGCAAGTGCTGGCGGGCAAGCAATAAAGTCAGCCGACATTCCATTGTCATCAAGGTGCGCAAAAGCTGGCCCGGCCTGTGTCGAGCGGGCGTGCGGTGCCCAGGGAATGTGCAATGGCGTTTTTTGATCCTTGTTGATCAAACTCAGCCGCTGAGTCATTCTTGCTACGGACATATTGTAGATTGATCGGCGTCTCTTACTGGTATTTCCCATGACCGAGGACGTTCTTCCCGGACCCGACTCCGTTCAGGTGCCGCTGGAGCCGCCTGCGCGGCCCATTCAGCCCGCGCTCTCCCGTCTCGGCCTTGCGGTGCTGATGGTGGTGGTCGCTTCGCTCGGCGCCGCAATTGCGCTTTGGACGTCCTTTGCCGAGTTGCGCATCAACGAGCTTCACCGTCGCATGACGCTCGGGCTCATGTACGAGATCGGGGTGCGCTCGACGACCATCAACGAGGTCGGTCTCAGGGAGCAGTTGCAAGGCATCGCGCGCGAGCACGCGCGAAACGCCAAGGCCATGTCGGAAACGGCCAAGCGGCTGCGCGCGGCCGGGTCGGGCGAGGCCGATACGCTCGAGATCGACGCGCAGCTCGAGAATGCGCAGGCACGTTTCGTCAACGCGATCCAGTGGCCGCTGCGCAAGCTTGGCCAGGGCAATGCAGCGTGGTGGCAGGGGCTCGACAAGGCCGTCGAGAGCCAGATGGTCGGTAGCGGCCTCAACCGGCACGGCGCCGGTGCCGCGATTCATGGCCGGGGCAGCCACGGCGAGCACGGACACGATCCCGACAATTCCTACAAGGTCATGGTGGAGCAGAAGCTGCTGCCCACCTGGCATGAATTGATGGAGCAGATCGAGCACAAGCACGAAGCCGTGCCCAAGCTTGCGCTTGTCGTTGCGATGTTCGTCACGGCTCTGCTGTTCTTCACGCTGGCCGATCTGCGCAGCGTGCATCGCGCACGGGCCATGATCTATCAGGGCGTCGGCGTGCTGATCTCGCTCGCGGCCGTGGGCGCGGCGATCTGGTGGGACAGATCATCCTGGCTGCCGCTGGTTGCCGTGCTGGTTATCGCCGGCATCGCCATCGGCGTCGGCTGGAGGCTCGGCTTCTTCAAGCAACATGCCGACGGCGAAACCGCGCACCTGCCGGAGCTCGAGCCCAGGACCTTCTTTGGCGGCCACGCCATGCTGAGACACGCGCCCGAAGCGCGCGAGAAGCTGCTTGTGCTGCTGATCGCATGGACGGTACTGCTCAGCTCGATCGTCGGCTATCGGTATGCGGTCGCCTCGACGCATGCGACCGGAGTATCGCATCGCGCATTCGCCAGCGAAGTGGCCTACAACAACCGCACCGCCGAGCGCCATATGCTGGCGACGAACATCGGGCTGATGGATACGCTGCAGTTGTTCCGGACGCGGCTCAATTGTGCCTTTGCCAGCCAACGCGTTCTTCAGCTCCCTGTCGGGTCGACCGCGCAGGCGATCCAGGTGGCGGAGTTGGAGCGCGATCGGGAATGCGAGCCGCTCAAGAGCAAAAACAACGTCGCGAGAGCTTCATTCATCGACTCCGATGCCGTCCAGTTCGATTCCGGCGATTCACCCGGGGCTCAGATCCTCAACAGCATCATTCTGGCTGACCGGAAGGGGCGGGAGGGAACACCGGCCCAGTTGTTTGCTCTGGCGGACGGCTACATCAGCCTGGCAACCTGGTGGGAACGCAACGCATCGATCCATCTCCTGGGTCTGACGATTTTTGCCATTGCGCTCTATCTGCTCGGCCAGGGGCTGGGCATGGGCCACGGGGTTGCGTCGACGACGCTCTCCGTCACCGGAATCTGCATGGCGATGCTCGCGTTCTCGCTGTCGACCTGGCAATCGTTCCAGGCCTATGCCGCGCCCTCGCCGGTGCCTGCATCGTGCAAGCTGGACAAAGAAGAGATCAGCCGGATCAATCGCTCTCCGGAGCGAGCCATCGAGGTCGCAGCAAGTCTTTATACGCGTGCGAAGCGCGCGCACATCCTCGCGCAGACGCCGCCGGAGTATCAGAACGCCGCCACACTCTACGATTGTGCGACCGCTGTCAGGCCGAACTTTGCCATCGCGCAGCGCGAGCGCGCACAGGCGCATGCGGACATCGGCCGCTCGGACCGGGACGGACGCTACCGCAGCTTTTTGGGCCGGGAGCAGATCCCGACGGCGGCCGCCTCGCAGAAGCGCACGCTCGATGTGCTGGACCGTGAAGGCTGGTGGGCTCCACCGTCGCTCCTCAACAGCTACGGCTTCAATTCGACGCTTTTGGCGCTGGTCGCAGCCCAACCAGGACAACTCGATCATGCGATCGAGGCGCTCAAGCGCGGGATTGCTGCGATCGCGCCGGCCGGACAATCCGGTGGTGCTCATGCGGCAGGCAAGCAGACGACATCGCCGGACATTACTCTGCTTCGCCAGATGCATCTCAACCTCGGCCTTGCGCAGTTGGCCAAAGGAGAGAAAGACGCCGGCATTGCGAGCTTCGTCAAGGTCGTCGGCGATTTGAAGCTCGCCGACGATCCGGAACTGCTGGCCGCGACGATTTCGGACCTGCATATCCTGCAGACGTTCTGCCCCAACCTGTATAAGGCAGGTTCATCGCCGCAAAGATGCGACGAGGTCGGCGCCGCGGTCGATACCGTCAAGCAGGGGCTGCTGACCGGCTCATTCGGCGCGCCCATTGCCAGCCAGGCCAGGCTTTCGGAGATCAAGACCGAGGTCAGACCGTCGCGCGTCAGATGGAGTGCGATGCTGCAGGGCTTTGACCCCGGCAGGGACCGGCTGACCGTGCTGTGGTTGAACCAGGTGAGCGGCTGGAAGGTCTGGCGGGTCATTCAGCCGCTGTTCAAGCCTGTCGACAAGGCGATGCTTGCGAAGGGCGGAGCGATCCAGGGCGAACTGATCTTCGATGGCAACGGTTTTGGATGCATGCCGCCCGGCCCCTATCGCGCCGAATTCTATTTGAACGGTCGGCGCATCACGAACAGCGACGATCCCGGCATCGAGCTCAAGCCCTACAAGCAGTATCGGTCGCGCGAGATGAACATCCTGTTTTGCCATCCTGCCAACTGGACGTCGTCGAGTTTCCGGGAGAACAAGGATGGCCGCCATCTGATCCGCGCATTCCTGAACGCAAAGGGCAAGTCGGCCGCCTACGTGTTCAGCTTCTTTTCGCCGACCACGGGGAGCAATGGCGTAAACGCCGATCCTCTCGGCCGGGCCTGGCAGATACTGAAAAAATATTCCCGCTCGGTGCCAAGCGACGACGCATTCAGGGCGGCTGCCGCGAAGTTCACCGGCTGCAAGGTGCCGGTGCCGAAGGCGAGCCTGCTGCACAAGACGTGGGTCATGGCCGATGGCATGACCCACGTGGCACTCGTCGTCCGCGATTTTGCGCCCAACGAGGAAGCCTGCCAGGTGCTGGAATCGATCGGCAGCTTCTACTATCGCGGCAAGGCCGGGGAACTCGCCAGCAGGTAGCATGGACCCCTCGGTTTCCCTATATGCGGGGAGGAGCGGGGCGCCGGCTCGGATCGGCTCAGGCAACGCTCGCCCGCAGCGCCCGGACCCGGATTCGGGCGCGGCTTGAGATGGGCCTGCGACTGGGGTACTGCTGCACCTGAGATTTACCGAACAACGTCACGGCCGGCCAATGCTCGACGACAAGGATCGCATCTTCACCAATCTCTACGGCTTCCATGACTGGCGGCTGGAAGCTGCGCGCCGGCGCGGCGCCTGGGACGGGACCAGGATTCTGATCGATCGCGGGCACGACTGGATCATCAACGAGGTCAAGGCCTCGGGACTGCGCGGACGCGGCGGCGCCGGCTTTCCGACAGGTCTCAAGTGGTCGTTCATGCCCAAGAACGACCCGCGCCCGTCCTATCTTGTGGTCAATGCGGACGAATCCGAGCCCGGCTCGTGCAAGGACCGCGAGATCATGCGGCATGATCCGCATCTGTTCGTAGAGGGATGCCTCGTCGCGTCCTTCGCGATGTGCGCGCATACCTGCTACATTTACATCCGTGGCGAATTTATTCGCGAGCGCGAACGGCTGCAGGCTGCGATCGATGAAGCCTACGACGCCAGGCTGATCGGCAGGAACAACGTTCACGGCTGGGACTTCGACTGCATCGTCCACCATGGCGGCGGCGCCTACATCTGCGGCGAGGAGACGGCGCTGCTCGAAAGCCTGGAGGGCAAGAAGGGCCAGCCGCGCCTGAAGCCTCCGTTCCCCGCGGGTGCGGGCCTCTATGGAGCGCCGACGACGGTCAACAATGTCGAGTCGATCGCCGTGGTGCCGACCATCCTGCGCCGAGGTGCGGCCTGGTTCGGGGGGATCGGCAAGCCCAACAACACCGGCACGAAGCTGTTTCAGGTCTCCGGCCATGTAGAACGGCCGTGCGTCGTCGAAGAAGAGATGGGGATTCCGCTTCGCGAGTTGATCGACCGCCATGCCGGCGGCGTCCGTGGCGGATGGGGCAACCTGCTGGCGGTCATCCCGGGCGGCTCGTCGATGCCGTGTCTGCCGGAACCGGTTTGCCAGGACCTGACGATGGACTTCGACACCCTCTCCAAGCTCAAAAGCGGTCTTGGGACGGCGGCTGTCATCGTGATGGACAAGTCGACGGATATCGTCCAGGCGATCGCGAGGATTGCCTACTTCTACAAGCATGAGAGCTGTGGCCAGTGCACGCCATGCCGGGAGGGCACGGGGTGGATGTGGCGCGTGCTGGAGCGGATGGCCAAGGGCCACGCCGAGAAAGCCGAGATCGACAAGCTGTTTGACGTGTCGAAGCAGATCGAGGGGCATACCATCTGCGCGCTGGGCGATGCGGCGGCATGGCCGGTGCAGGGGCTGATCCGGAATTTCCGCGATGTCATCGAGGCGCGAATCGATCGGTATCAAGCCAGCGAAGTTGCGCGGGAAGCGGCCGAATAGATCAGAGAGTCGGGCCCAGTGCTCGACGGATAATCAGGAGTTCGTCGGTCACAGGTTGCCTTCGGTAGCGCATGCTCTCTCTCCCTCAAATGGAACTGCTGCTGTTTCTCGCGATCTGGGCGGCGCTTGCCGTTATTGGCCTGCGTTTCGCCCGGCGGAAGGGTGTCCGTCCGTCGTTTGTAATCCTGGGCAGCTTTCCGCTTTGGGTCGCCTTCTTCGCTTTGTGGCTGATCAAGCAGCCGGACCGCCCCGATCGTGGAGACGGCCCACGCCCTTTTTGACGCCATTGTCGTCATTCGACGACGCGCTACATCTGACGATGCCCTACATCCGGCGCCTTGTGGCACAGGCCGGGTGTGAGTGGCACCGGAGCGGACAGGAGCCGCGTCTGCGTCCCACGCAACGCTTTGGCGTGATCCGACGTTCTCCCGATGTGCAGACCACGCAAGGAGGCTGGCCCCGGCGGTGCGCATGGCGTGTCGGATGCCGGGTGCGGGCGGGCAGGATGATCTGCTGCCCGGCCACATGGCGACGAGCAGAGCTGAGCTGCTGTGGCGATGGCGCACGCGCCAATTGTCACCCCGTAAGCCTCATGAGTGTCACACCACTGGTGTTTGTGTGCGGCGCATTGTAGGAAGCGTGGCGGGATTGTGGCGCAGCGGTCGACGGCCTGTGACGGCCGGAGGAGTGGCGCTTGCTTATCGTTTGCGGAGCGGCTGCCGATAAGAGGGCTTGATGCCGAAAGAGCTGATCATCGACGGACAGCCGATCACGGTCGACGACGGCCTTACCCTGATTCAGGCGTGCGAGCAGGCGGGCGTCGAGATTCCCCGTTTCTGCTACCATGAGCGGCTCTCGATTGCCGGCAATTGCCGTATGTGCCTGATCGAGGTGCAGGGCATGCCGAAACCGGTCGCCTCGTGTGCGATGGGCGTCAACGATCTGCCGCCCAACCGCGATGGCACGCCAAAGCAGATTCTCACGCGCTCGCCGATGGTCAAGAAGGCGCGCGAGGGGGTGATGGAATTCCTGCTGATCAATCATCCGCTCGACTGTCCGATCTGTGATCAGGGCGGGGAGTGCGACCTGCAGGACCAGGCGATGGCCTATGGCGTGGGCGGATCGCGCTATGTGGAGAACAAGCGGGCCGTCGAAGAGAAGTATCTGGGGCCGCTGATCAAGACGGCGATGACGCGGTGCATCCAGTGCACGCGCTGTGTGCGGTTCATGACCGAGGTGGCGGGAGTCGAGGAGCTCGGTGCCATTGGCCGCGGCGAGGACATGGAGATCACCACGTACCTCGAGCAGGGCATGATGTCGGAAATGTCGGCGAATGTCGTCGATCTCTGTCCGGTTGGCGCGCTGACGCATCGGCCCTGGGCCTTCAACGCCCGGCCATGGGAGTTGCGGAAGACTGAATCGATCGATGTCATGGATGCGCTGGGCTCGGCGATCCGGGTCGATGCGCGCGGGCGCGAGGTCATGCGCATCCTGCCGCGCAACAATGACGACGTGAACGAGGAGTGGATCAGCGATAAGACGCGGCACGTTGCCGACGGGCTTCGGACTCAGCGGCTGGATCAGCCATATGTCCGCAGGAAAGGGAGGCTGGAGCCGGCGAGTTGGGACGAGGCGCTCTCCGTTACGGCTGAACGTCTGAAGCGCACGCCGCAGGACCGCATCGGGGCCATCGCCGGAGATCTGGCGGGTGCGGAGGAGATGTTCGCGCTCAAGGATCTGATGACGCGTCTGGGAACGTCTCACATCGACTGCCGCCAGGACGGGGCGCAGTTCGATCCGAGCCTGGGCCGCGCGAGCTATACGTTCAGTCCCGGCATTGCTGCGATCGATCAGGCCGATGCGATTATGCTGATCGGCACCAACCCGCGGCTCGAGGCGGCGGTTCTCAACGGGCGGATCCGGAAGCGCTGGCGGCAGGGCGGGCTTATCGTCGGGGTGATCGGCGAGCAGGCTGACCTGACCTACCAGTACGCCTACCTCGGCGCCGGTCCGCAATCCCTGGAGCAGTTGGTCAATCACAAGCCGGCGCAGAAAGAACGCCCGATGTTCATCGTCGGACCGGGTGCCTATGCCCGGCCGGATGGTGCAGCGGTGATGGCGATGATCGCCAAAGCTGCGCTCTCGCTTGGCGTGGTCAAGGAGGGCTGGAACGGCTTTGCGGTGCTTCACACCGCGGCGGCACGGGTTGGCGGTCTGGATCTCGGGCTGGTCCCGGGCGCAGGAGGGCTCGACTTCGGTGCGATCGCGGGCGGCGGCGTCGACGTGGTCTACAATCTGGGGGCGGACGAGGTCGATATCGCGCCGGGACCGTTCGTGATCTACCAGGGCAGTCATGGCGACCGCGGCGCGCAGCGGGCCGATGTGATCCTGCCCGGGGCGGCCTACACGGAGAAGACGGCAACCTACGTCAACACGGAAGGCCGGCCGCAGTTGAGCCAGCGTGCCGTGTTCCCGCCGGGAGAGGCGAAAGAGGACTGGACGATCCTGCGGGCGCTGTCGGCGCTGGTCGGGCATACGCTGCCCTATAACACCGTCGTTGAGCTGCGGGCGGCGATGTACGCTGCAGCACCGCTGCTCGCCCAGATCGGCCATTTGCCGGCGGTCTCGGCGGATGGCGTCGAAGCCCTTGCAAAGCGAGGGGGCACCCCCCGGCAGCAGCCTTTCGTGTCGCCGATCACGGATTACTACCTTACCAATCCGATCGCCCGGGCATCGGCAATCATGGCCGAGCTCAGCGCGATCAAGGCGTCGAACGCGGCCAAGCCCGCAGCGGCTGAATAGGGGCGGGCCAGGCGATGATCGATATGGAGACCCTGACCGCATTCTGGTGGTCGACGTTGTGGCCGATCGTTCTGATCGTGATCCAGAGCGTCGTCCTGCTGGTGGGCCTGCTGCTGGTTATTGCATATCTGCTGCTGATGGACCGGAAAGTCTGGGCCGCCGTGCAGATGCGACGCGGGCCGAACGTCGTGGGACCGTTCGGTCTGTTCCAGTCTTTCGCCGATCTCTTGAAGTTCGTCCTGAAGGAGCCGCTGATCCCGGCCGGCGCCGACAAGGGCGTGTTTCTGCTGGCGCCGCTTGCGACTGCGGCTTGTGCGCTCGCGGCGTGGGCGGTGATCCCGTTGTCCGAGGATTCGTGGGGCAGATGGGTGATCGCGGACCTCAACGTCGGCATCCTCTACTTGCTCGCGATCTCGTCGCTCGGTGTGTACGGGATCATCATGGGCGGCTGGGCGTCGAACTCGAAGTATCCGTTCATGGGAGCGCTGCGCTCGGCGGCCCAGATGGTGTCGTACGAGGTGTCGATCGGGTTCGTGATCATATGCGTGCTCTTGTGCGTCGGCTCGCTCAACCTCACCGATATCGTCAATGCGCAGAAATCCGGTCTGGGCACGCTCGCGGGATTGCCCGGCTCGTTCCTGGACTGGTACTGGCTGCCGCTGTTGCCGATGTTCGTCGTGTTCTTCATTTCGGCCCTGGCCGAGACCAACAGGCCGCCGTTCGATCTGCCGGAGGCGGAATCGGAGCTCGTCGCCGGGTTCATGGTCGAATACTCGTCGACTCCCTATCTTCTGTTCATGCTCGGCGAGTACGTGGCGATCACCACCATGTGCGCGCTGACCGCCATCCTGTTTCTGGGCGGCTGGCTGCCGCCGCTCGATATCTGGCCGCTCAACCTGGTGCCGGGGATCGTCTGGTTCGTCGCCAAGCTGGTGTTCGTTTTCTTCATGTTTGCCATGGCGAAGGCGATGGTGCCGCGCTACCGCTACGACCAGCTCATGCGGCTCGGCTGGAAGGTGTTCCTGCCGCTGTCGCTGGTCATGGTTGTGGCGGTGGCGGCCGTGCTTCAATTCGCCGGGGCGGGGGGATGAAGGAGCATCGGCCTCACGGTCGTCGGCCGGTGAGATAACGAGGAGAGGACATGAGCCCGGAACTGGCAGGACTTGGCATCGGAGCCATCCTTGGGCTCGGCAATTTCATCGTGCTGTCGATGCTGGCGGGCCGGCTTGCGATGGACAAAGACCTGGCAAAGCGCCGAACGGCGGGCATGCTGAAAGGTACGGCCTGGTTCGAATTGGTACTGTTTCCGGCCCTGGGCTGGTTTATCGCGCCGCTCGTGGTGCAGTAGCGGCAGGAAGGCGAGAAAGGACATGAGCGTCGCACAAGGCATAAGATCGCTGTTCCTGGCGGAGTTCGTATCGGCATTTTTCCTGTCGATGCGCTACTTTTTCGCGCCGAAGAAGACCCTCAACTACCCGTTCGAGAAGGGGCCTCTCAGTCCGCGCTTCCGCGGCGAGCACGCGCTTCGGCGCTATCCCAACGGCGAGGAGCGCTGCATCGCCTGCAAGCTGTGCGAGGCGATCTGCCCGGCGCAGGCCATTACCATCGAGGCCGGGCCGCGCCGCAATGATGGAACCCGCCGCACGACCCGCTACGACATCGACATGGTGAAATGCATCTATTGCGGGCTGTGCCAGGAGGCCTGCCCGGTCGACGCCATTGTCGAGGGGCCGAACTTCGAATTCGCAACCGAAACGCGCGAGGAGCTCTACTACAGCAAGGAGCGGCTGCTTGCGAACGGCGACAGGTGGGAGCGGGAGATTGCTCAGAACATCGCGCTCGATGCGAAATACCGCTGAGGCGGGCCGGGCGTTGCTCGGCGCGCTCAATGATGATGAGCTCGCCCGCTATGGCGAGATCGCGCGCGACCAGGCGGACCTGGAGCTGAACCGCTGGTGGCTGCAGGCGCTGCTGGCGCTGGGTGCGGTGGGTGCCGCGGTGTGGGGGCTGCACAAGGTGGCGGCAGACGCGGCATTCATGGCGGCGTGGCGTCCGGTGGCGTTGGCGCTTGGAGTGGCGCTGGCATTGGGGTATTGGCCCTACCGGCGCGTCAAGAACTGGACGCTGTGGAACGGGCACGTGAAGGCGGTCGATGCCGAACGGGCGCGTCGCCGCAATGGACTGAAGTAGGCCGCTTGGGATCTGGGACGCGAACCGGTTGAGGCGATATGGGGCTGGCTGACGTCTTCTTCTACCTGTTTGCAGGGCTGATGCTGCTCTCCGGCGCGATGGTGATCCTGGCGAGGAACCCGGTGCATGCCGTGCTGTTCCTCATCCTGGCGTTCTTCAATGCGGCAGGCCTCTTCATCCTGCTGGGCGCCGAATTCCTGGCGATGCTGCTCGTCATCGTCTACGTCGGTGCCGTGGCGGTGCTGTTCCTGTTCGTGGTCATGATGCTCGACGTCGACTTCGCCGAGCTCAAGGCGGGCTTCATCAGGAACGCGCCGCTGGGACTTCTGATCGGCGGCACGATGCTGGCCGAACTGATCGTCGTGCTCGGCTTTCGGCTGGTGCAGCCCACCGCGCTGGCCAATGCCGCGGCACCCATTCCGCAAGCTCCCGGCATGCACAACACGAAAGCGCTGGGCGCGATCATCTATACCAATTACGCGTTTCTCTTCGAGGCGGCCGGGCTTGTGCTGCTTGTCGCCATGATCGGGGCGATCGTGCTGACGCTGAGACACAAGCCGGGTGTCAGGCGGCAGTCGATTTCCGCCCAGGTTGCTCGCAGGCCGGAGACCGCGGTCGAAGTGATGAAGGTCGGTCCAGGCGAGTTTCATGTCCCCGACACCGGCAAGCAGACCGTTTCGGCCGGTGAGGATCGGACGCGATGAGCAGCCCAGGGCCAGACGGCCGGATGAACAGCGGCCGATCGCACGACGACGGCAAGGTCACGTCGCTGGCCGATGCGCGGCGCCGCAAGCGTGCAGAGGCGAAGGCCGCGCGGGCCGCTGCCAGGAGCAAGACGCAGGCAGCGCGCGGTCCGGTCCGGCGTGATAACGGTCAGGCCACGGTCGGCGGCTGGATCTTCGGGGCCGCGATGATGGCAATGGCGGTCGGCATGATCGCCTGGTGGCTGCTGCCGATGTTCGGCGTGGCCGGTCCGAAGCAGTGAGGAGCATGCGATGACCGTCGGCCTTGGCCACTTCCTCACCGTTGCCGCATGCCTGTTCACGCTCGGCATCTTCGGCATCTTCATCAACCGCAAGAACGTGATCGTGATCCTGATGTCGGTCGAGCTGATGCTGCTGGCCGTCAACGTCAATCTGGTCGCGTTTTCGGCATTCCGCGGCGATCTGGTCGGTCAGGTGTTCGCCCTGTTCGTGCTGACGGTTGCAGCCGCCGAGGCGGCAATCGGATTGGCGATCGTCGTTGTCTACTTCCGAAACCGCGGCTCGATCGCGGTGGAAGACGTGAACATGATGAAAGGCTAGAATGTACCAGGCCATCGTCTTCCTGCCGATCGCAGGCGCCATCATCGCCGGTTTCCTGGGGCGCCTGCTCGGCCCGCGGCCGACGGAGATCATCACGACGTCGCTCGTCGGCATCGCCGCCGTGCTGTCGTGGATCGCGTTCTGGCAGGTCGGGATCGGGCACGAGACGCTGAAGGTGCCGATCGCGCACTGGATCACCAGCGGCGAGCTCGAGGTCGCCTGGTCATTGCGGATCGACACGCTGACCGCCGTGATGCTGGTGGTCGTCAATACGGTCTCCGCGCTCGTCCATCTCTATTCGATCGGCTACATGAACGAGGATCCGCATCGCGAGCGGTTCTTCGCCTATCTGTCGCTGTTTACGTTCGCGATGCTGGCACTGGTCACGAGCGACAACTTGCTGCAGATGTTCTTCGGCTGGGAGGGCGTCGGTCTCGCCTCCTATCTGCTGATCGGTTTCTGGTACAAGAAGCCGGAAGCGAATGCGGCGGCCATGAAGGCCTTCATCGTCAACCGGGTTGGCGATTTTGGGTTCGCACTCGGCATTTTCGGGCTGTTCGCCGTCACCCAGTCGATCCAGCTCGACGCGGTGTTCACGGCCGCGCCCGGGCTCGTCGGCAAGTCGATGGAGTTCGTCGGCTATCAGGTCGACATACTGACCTGTCTGTGCCTGCTGCTGTTCATGGGCGCGATGGGCAAGTCGGCGCAGTTCCTGCTGCACACCTGGTTGCCCGACGCGATGGAAGGTCCGACACCGGTCTCCGCGCTGATCCATGCCGCGACCATGGTGACGGCCGGCGTGTTCATGGTGGCGCGGCTGTCGCCGCTGTTCGAGTACGCACCCATGGCCTTGGTGGTGGTGACGGCCGTCGGTGCGGTCACGGCGTTTTTCGCCGCGACGGTTGGGCTCGTGCAGAACGACATCAAGCGCGTGATCGCCTACTCCACCTGCTCGCAGCTTGGCTACATGTTCGTGGCGTGCGGCGTCGGCGCCTACACCGCCGGCATCTTCCATCTGTTCACGCACGCTTTCTTCAAGGCGCTGCTGTTCCTCGGCGCGGGTTCGGTGATCCATGCGATGCACCACGAGCAGGACATGCGCAAGATGGGCGGGCTTGCTCCTCATATCCGCATCACCTGGGCGATGATGCTGATCGGCACGCTGGCGCTGACGGGCGTCGGCATTCCGGGCGTGATCGGGTTTGCCGGCTTCCACTCCAAGGATGCCATCATCGAGGCGAGCTATGCAGCGCATACGCCGTCCGACTATGCCTTCTGGCTGCTGGTCATCGCCGCATTCATGACCTCGTTCTACTCGTGGCGGCTGATGTTCATGACGTTCTATCAGAGCCCGCGCTGGGGGCGGGACGATGGGCATGGGGCCGGGCATGCGGAAGGGCATGGTCACGCCGTCGCGGGACATGGTCACCATGACGAGCACGGAACGGGACACACGCCGCATGAGAGCCCGTATGTGATGCTCATTCCGCTGTTCGTGCTGGCGCTCGGCGCGGCTGTGGCGGGCTTCGTGTTCTATCCGCTGTTCGTGGGTACGGCCGAGCATGGCGGCGTCGATCCCTACAAGACATTCTGGGCCGGCGCCATCTTCGAGGGCGAGAACAACCACATTCTGCATGCCATGCACGAGGTCCCGCCCTGGGTGCCGTGGTCGCCGTTCGTTGCCATGGCGATCGGGTTTGTGGTGGCGTGGATCTACTATATCCAGGCGCCCTGGCTCCCTGCCGCGACCGCCCGCGCATTCCGTCCGCTGTACCTGTTCCTGCTCAACAAGTGGTACTTCGACGAACTCTACGATTGGCTGTTCGTGAGGCCGGCGATGTGGATCGGCCGGGCCTTGTGGAGAAGCGGCGACGGCAGGATGATCGACGGGCTCGGCCCTGACGGCGTGGCGGCGCGCGTCAGGGACGTGACCGGACAGGTCGTCAAGCTTCAGACGGGATACCTTTACCACTACGCGTTCGCCATGCTGATCGGCGTGGCTCTGATCATCACCTGGTTCATGTTTCAGGGCGGGGTTCCGGCCGCACCTCCCGGCGGCGTCGGCAGCAGCATCGGCGGGGGGCTGGCGAAATGAGCATCGCGAACACCCCGATTCTGTCGCTGGTCACGTTCCTGCCGTTGATGGGGGCGGTGCTGGTGGCGCTGCTGGTGGGCGGCGACGATGATGCCGGCAAGCGCAATGCGCGCTGGATCGCATTGTGGACCACGATCCTGACGTTCGCGGTTTCGCTGCTGATCTGGATCAACTTCGACAAATCGAGTGCCGGGTTCCAGTTCGTCGAGGAACGGGAATGGCTCGCGCCGTTGCGTTACAAGATGGGCGTCGACGGCATCTCGATGCTGTTCGTGATCCTGACCACGTTTCTGATGCCGCTCTGCATCCTGGCCTCATGGGAGTCGATCCAGACCCGCGTCAAGGAGTACATGATCGCGTTTCTGGTGCTCGAGACCATGATGATCGGCGTATTCACCGCGCTCGATCTGGTGCTGTTCTACCTGTTCTTCGAGGCCGGTCTCATTCCGATGTTCCTGATCATCGGCGTGTGGGGCGGGCCGCGGCGGGTCTATGCCAGCTTCAAGTTCTTTCTCTATACGCTGCTCGGATCGGTTCTGATGCTGCTCGCCATCATGGCGATGTACTGGCACGCGAACACTACCGACATTCCGGCGCTGCTTGCCAAGTCCGACTTCCCCGCCGGCATGCAGACGTGGCTGTGGCTGGCATTCTTCGCCTCGTTTGCGGTGAAGATGCCGATGTGGCCGGTGCATACGTGGCTGCCCGATGCGCACGTGGAAGCGCCGACGGCGGGGTCCGTCATCCTGGCGGGCATCCTGTTGAAGATGGGCGGCTACGGATTTCTCAGATTCTCGATGCCGATGTTTCCCCTGGCGAGCCAGGATCTGGCGCCGTTCGTGTTCACGCTGTCGGTGATCGCGATCATCTATACCTCGCTGGTGGCCCTGGCCCAGGAGGACGTCAAGAAGCTGATCGCCTACTCGTCGGTGGCGCACATGGGCTTCGTGACGATGGGCATCTTCTCGTTCACGACGCAGGGCGTGGATGGCGCAATCTTCCAGATGCTGTCGCACGGCATCGTGTCGGCCGCACTGTTCCTGTGTGTCGGCGTCATCTACGACCGCATGCATACGCGCGAGATTGCGGCCTACGGCGGCCTCGTCAATCGCATGCCGGTCTACGCCTTCTGCTTCATGGTGTTCACGCTGGCCAACGTCGGGCTGCCCGGGACGAGCGGCTTCATCGGCGAGTTCCTGACGCTGCTCGGCGTGTTCCGGGTCAACACGGCGGTGGCGTTCTTTGCAACGACCGGCGTCATCCTGTCGGCCGCCTATGCACTTTATCTGTATCGGCGTTTGATATTCGGCGAGCTCACGAAGCCGGCGCTTCGGGGCATCAAGGACATGGGCTGGCGCGAGATCGCCGTGCTGGCGCCGCTCGTTGTGTTGACCATCTTCTTCGGCTTCCACCCGGCCCCGATCCTCGACGTGACGGCCAAGTCGGTGGGCCAGCTCGTTCAGACCTACAACACCGCGGTGACAAAGCGCGCCGCCCAGATCGGACGCAACGGCGCTCTCGCGTCCAGCGCCGGCCAGCAACCTTCGAGCACGCGGTGACGACATGCAGTCTCTTTCACAATACGCATCGCTGGGGCCCGAACTCGTCATCGCCATCGGTGCGATGGCGCTGGCGATGCTGGGTGCGTTCCGGGACGAGACTGAACGGAACGCGGAGATGATCGGATGGCTGGCGATAGCGCTGATCGCCGTCGCAGCGTGGCTGATCCTTGCCGCTCCGCCCGTGCCTCAGGGCGGCACCGGGACCGGTTTGTTCAACGGGGCCTTCATCGATGACGGCTTCGCCCGCTTCATGAAAATCCTGGTCCTGATCGGTTCGGCGGCAGCGATCCTGCTCGCGTTCGACGATTTCCGCGATCACGGTGTCCTGAAGTTCGAGTATCCGGTGCTTGTCTTGCTCGCCACCGCCGGCATGATGATGATGATCTCCGCCGGCGACCTGATTGCGCTCTATCTCGGTCTCGAACTGCAGAGCCTGGCGCTGTATGTGGTAGCGGCTTTCCGCCGCGATGATGTGCGCTCCAGCGAGGCCGGCCTCAAATATTTCGTGCTGGGCGCGCTGTCGTCCGGGATGCTGCTTTACGGCGCCTCGCTGATCTACGGCTTCACCGGCGCGACGAGCTTCAAGGCCATATCCGAAATCGCGCGCGGGGCTGAAGCGGCGACCAACTTCGGCCTGATATTCGGCCTCGTTTTTCTCCTGGTCGGCATCGCCTTCAAGATCTCCGCGGTGCCGTTCCATATGTGGACGCCTGACGTCTACGAGGGGGCGCCGACGCCGGTGACGGCGTTTTTCTCGGCCGCGCCCAAGGTCGCCGCGATGGCGCTTCTGGTCCGTGTCGTGATGACGGCGTTTCCGGGGATGGGCCTGCAATGGCAGCAGGTCGTCTCGGCGCTTGCGATTGCCTCGATGGTGTTCGGTGCGTTCGCCGCGATCGGCCAAAGCAACATCAAGCGGATGCTCGCCTACTCCTCGATCGCCAACGTCGGGTTCGCACTGGTGCCGCTGGCAGCGGGCACCAGGGAAGGTGTGCAAGGCGTGCTCGTCTACATGGCCATCTACCTGGCGATGACGCTCGGCTCTTTCGCCTGCGTGCTGGCGATGCGCCGCCAGAGTGGATCGGTCGAGGAGATCGATGAACTTGCGGGACTGGCGCGGCACAATCTGCCGATGGCATTCGTCCTCATGCTGCTCATGTTCTCGCTCGCCGGCATTCCGCCGCTGGCCGGCTTCTGGGCCAAATATTATGCCTTCCTGCCGGCCATAAAGGCGGAACTTTACGGGCTCGCCGTCATTGGTGTGCTCGCGAGCGTTATCGGTGCCTACTACTATTTGCGCGTGGTCAAAGTGATGTTCTTTGACGACGCCAAGGAAGCATTTCTGCCGGTACGATGGAAGGTTGGGGCGGTGATGGCTTTGTCCGGCGCGTTCGTCGCCTTGTTTGTTGTCGTCCCGCAGCCGCTGGTCGCTGCAGCGAGCGTGGTGGCAAGTTCGTTCCGATACTGATGGGGCTTATACTGACGGATTCTTCGGCTTACCAGGTCAGCATTCCGGTCTTCGATTTCGACGAGCTCGACTCGACCAGCTCGGAGGCCATGCGCCGCGCCGCCAGGGGGGAGCGCGGCCCGATCTGGATCAGAGCCGTGCGGCAGTCCCGAGGCCGCGGCCGCTCGGGCCGGTCGTGGGCGATGCTTGAAGGCAATCTCGCCGCGTCGCTTCTCTTCGAGCCTGGCTGTCCGCCGGGGGCGCTGCACCAGCTCTCGCTGCTTGCAGGCGTTGCCATTCATGATGCTTTGCATATCCTGGTGGATACGAGCGGCGATCCCCTGCGGGCTCGGCTCAAATGGCCCAATGATCTGATGATCGGCGCCTCCAAGGTCGGTGGCATCCTGGTCGAAAGCTCGACCTTCGAAGGCCGCTTGGTCGCCGTCGTCGGTGTCGGGATCAATGTTGCGGCCGCGCCGGCCATACCGGGCCGCGCAACCACGGCGCTCGTTGCGCACTGTCGCGATATTCCCGCCCCTGAAGAGCTGCTTCATGCTATCGATCGTCGTTTTCGGGCGTGGCTTCGAGCATGGGATGAAGGTGCAGGGTTCGAGGCTGTCCGATCCGCGTGGCTGGAACGCGGGCTGAGGATCGGAGAGCCGCTGACGATCAACGAGCGGCATGGTCTCGTCAGCGGAAGCTTCGCGGGCCTCGATGATGATGGCGCGTTGTTGATGCGGACCGGCGAGGGGCTGATCGAACGGTTTGCGACCGGCGACGTCAGCCTGGTCGACGCCGGCAACTGAGAGGGACGCGATGGCCGACAGAAACAGCAGCGGGTCTGCGCCTTCACGGGGTGACGAACTCGTATTCGTGGCGCTCGGCGGTCTCGGCGAGATCGGCATGAACGTCTATCTCTATGGCCTCGGGCCGGCCGACGACCGCAAATGGCTGATGGTCGATCTCGGCATCACCTTTCCGCACGAAGCCGAGCCGGGCGTGGACGTGGTCCTTCCCGACATCCGTTTCGCCGAGGCGGAGCGCAAGCAGATCGTCGGCTTGGTGCTGACGCATGCGCACGAAGACCATATCGGCGCGGTGATCGATCTTTGGCCGCGCCTCAGGTGCCCGATCTATGCCACCCCGTTCACGGCCGGCATGCTCGCCGCCAAGCTCGCCGAGAATGGCCGGGGGCTCAAGCTGCCGGTTACTACGGTAAAGCTCGGCGGGCGGTTCGAGATCGGTCCCTTCAACCTGGAACTGGTGACGTTGGCTCATTCGATTCCCGAGCCGTCGGGATTGGCGATCAGGACGCCGCTCGGACTCGTGTTCCATACCGGCGATTGGAAGCTGGACAGGACGCCGTTGATCGGGGATCCGTCTAACGACGCGCGGCTGGCGCAACTCGGGGAGGAGGGCGTCGAGGCGATCATCTGCGATTCCACAAATGCCATCCGCGAAGGCCGCTCCCCGTCCGAGGTCGAAGTCGCAGCCTCGATCGCGAACATCGTCAAGACCGCCAAACGCCGAGTCGTCGTCACGACGTTTGCGTCGAACGTGGCGCGCATCAAGGCGGTCGGTGATGCGGCCAAGGCGGCCGGCCGCAAGCTGGTCGTCTCGGGACGGGCGCTGCACCGGGTGATCGCGGTCGCGCGCGAGACCGGCTATCTCCCGGAGAATTTCAGCGCACTGGACCAGGAGCAGTTCGGATACATGGAGCCGAACCAGATCGTGCTCCTGTGTACCGGCAGCCAGGGCGAGCCGCGGGCAGCCATTTCGCGCATCGCCGACGATGATCATCCGCAAATCGAGCTCGGGCGCGGCGATGTCGTGATCTTCTCTTCCCGCCCTATCCCCGGCAACGAGAAGGCGATCACGCGGGTGCAGAACAACCTGTCCCTGCTCGGGTGCGACATCATCACGGATGCGGACGCGCTGGTGCATGTGACGGGACATCCGCGGCGCGATGAGTTGAGGCAGATGTACGCCTGGCTCAAGCCCAAGCTGGCAATTCCCATGCATGGCGAAGCGCGTCACCTGCGCGAGCACGGCAAGCTCGCCACGGCTGCAGGTGCAAGACAGGTGCTGACGCCGTCGGACGGTGAAATGGTGAGGCTGGCGCCGGGGCCTGCGCTCGTCATCGACGATGTGCCGACCGGCCGGCTGTTCCGCGACGGCAAGCTGATCGTGCCTGCCGAAGACGGTCCGGTCCGCCAGCGGCGGAAACTGTCATTCGTCGGGATCGTCGCCGTAGCGCTGGCGCTCGACAAGCGGGGAGACCTGGCCGGAGATCCGGAAATCGACCTCGATGGCGTCCCGGCGGAGACGGCCGACGGCGGATTGATGGAAGACATCGTGCTCTCTGCCGTCGAGGGTACGGTAGACTCGATGCCGCCGTCGCGGCGCCGCGACGAGGAACGCGTGCGCGAGGCTGTGCGACGGGCTGTCCGCGCCGCCGTCGACCAGGCGTGGGGCAAGAAGCCGATCGTCAAGGTGCTGATCTGTCTGGTCTGAAGCAGTCAGGACGACGAGGATGCCGCGATGATCGTCATTACCAGAAACGGCAGGACGCAGGTCCTCACAGGATGGCGTGAATGGCTGTTCCTGGCCGGCCTCTTCATCGTTAGCTGGTTGGCCCTGGCGCTGATTGCGCTCGTCTTCATCGGCATGGCGCTCACCGTCGGCATCCTGTTCCTGCTGGTGGTCCCGGCCGTTATCATCGTAGCCGCCTTGAGCGGATTGCTGAGAAGGTGATGCCATGATGCACGAGTGGGGTTACGCCTACGGGTTCAGCATCGGGCCGGTCGGGGTGCTCGTCATCACCGCACTGCTGGTGTGGCCTGTCTGGCGGATCTGCCAGAAGGCGGGCTATCCAGGCCCCATGGCGTTGCTGGTGCTGATCCCGGTCGTCAATCTGATCTTTCTCTACTGGTTCGCCTTCTCGGATTGGCCGAGCCTGAAAAAGGAGGAGCGGGCGGCGTGAGGCTGTGCTTTTGCTGATGGATGCGGCGGCACGTCCGTGCGGCGGATGCACACGGCTGCGTTGACCATCACGGTCCGCTCACCGATGCTGGCCGGTGCCGGCAGCCGGCACAGGATTGTCTCTCGATGACGACAGCCATCTCCTTCGACCATTGCGTCATCCACGTCTCCGACTGGGCCCGGTCGAATGCGTTCTACCGGGATGTGTTCGGGGCCGAGATCGTGCCCGTGCGCAAGGGCTTCGCCTACCGCTTCGGCGGCGTGCAGCTCAACTGCCATGGGCCGGAGCATATCGGCGAGCCGCGCGCCGGATTGCCGGTAATGCCCGGCGGCAGCGACATCTGCTTCGAATGGCACGGCGACATCGGCGGGGCGATCGGGCATCTCGGCAAGCTCGGCATTGCGATCGAGCTGGGGCCGGTCGAGCGCGGCGGTGCCAAGGGCCGGGGGACGAGCGTCTATTTCCGCGACCCGGACGGCTCACTGATGGAGTTCATTTCCTACGCGGGCGAACGGGGTTCACCATGATCGGCCGTCTCAAC
>JBFWYV010000047.1:0-22130 GCA_050186055.1 Hyphomicrobiaceae bacterium
TCTCAATGGGAAAATGAACTGATAGCACAACCAATCGCCCGACGCTCGCAAGCGCAGACAATCACACCATGATGCACGGCAGAAGTTCGATCGGACCGGCGTCCATCGCTCTCCACTTCTCTGCAAGCGCTTCAGACACAAAGGTGTGACCGCCGGCGACAGTGACAATCGACATCCAAAGATGATGATCCCGAACGATCCTCTTTATTATTGCAATCTCCGAATCGTCCTGCGCGGGCCCGAGATACGGGGAGCCGGGCACTGGAGATACTAGATCTGATCGCGGTATGTCGATCGCTTCTAGTCTTGTGCAACAGTTCAACCAATAATAACGTGTGTCCTCCAAAATGTTTCTCCATGCATCTGGCATGATCAAACTCATCGCGATGAACTGATGCTTCCCAGGCTCCAGATCATCAATGCTTGATCGAATTCTATGCGATACGAGATACTCCCGGCTCATTGGTGCACATACGAAGTCCAACGGGCCGTTGGATGGTTTCAAAGAAAATTCGACGCAATTGTTGAATCGCGAAATCTCGTCATTTGACAATGGCTCATCTTTTCGATGAAAAGCCAAGGCTGAATAAATAACCCGTGTTCCGCTCGGATCTCTCACCCATTGAACCCGAGGGAGGGGCTTCCCGGAATTTAGGGGGGGAGCAATGCGATAGTGTATCATAACTGCCTCTACAGCACATTCACTACACGTTTCCCGTCCTTGAGCGCGAGGACGCGAAGGTCACGATCCGGAAACACCTTTGCCTTCAAGTCCTCCACCATCGCATCGGCGCCGTGCCTACCCCCCGATACCGTAGTCGCCTGGCCCCGACAGCGCGCGATGCACCTGCAGGTGGCTCAGATATTCGAGCGGATCGTGCGGCGCCACCAGCGCGCTTTTCGGCGTCGTCAGCCAATCATGGGATCTGGTCAGCAGGAAACGCAGCGCAGCCCCTCGTGCAAGCAATGGAACCGCAGCGACCTCCTCGGGCTGCAATACGCGCACAGCAGAATACCCCTCGAACAGCGCGGCGGCGCGGCGGCGGGAAAAGCTGCCGTCGGGGTCGAAGCACCAGGCGTTGAGACAGATCGCGAGATCGTAAGCCAGCAAGTCGTTGCAGGCGAAGTAGAAGTCGATGACCCCCGACACCTGTCCGGACAGGAAGAACACATTGTCCGGGAACAGATCGCCATGGATGATGCCGCCGGGCAGCGCCGCCGGCCAGCGCGCGGCGAGATAGTCCAGCTCACTCTCAATGCTCTGTCGCAGACCGGGGCTGATCTGGTCCGCCTGTCCGGCGAACTGTTCGAACAGCGGGCGCCATGCGCCGAGGCCCATCGAATTCGCCCTGTGGAGCTTGAAATCCATGGCCGCCTGATGAAGCCGCGCCAGCTCCGCGCCGACCTGGCGGCAGTGCTGCGCCTCGGGGCTTTTGAACGAGATGCCGTCCAGGAACGTGATGATCGCCGCCGGCCGTCCGGCAAGCTGGCTGATGACCTCGCCCTGCCTGTCGCGCACGGGAAGGGGACATTTCATTCCGCGCCCGGCCAGATGCTCCATGAGGCCCAGAAAGAACGGCAGCTCGCGGGCGTCCACGCGCTTCTCATACAGCGTGAGAATGAAACGCCCCTCGATGGTCTCCACCAGATAGTTGGAGTTCTCGACGCCTTCGGCAATGCCCTTGAACGAGCGCAGCTCGCCAAGCCCGTGGCCGGCGATGAAACGTGCAAGATCCTCGTCGCTGACTTCGGTGTAGACGGCCATGGGCTCGATAACGGACGTGTTGGGAACCGGCGGCGGGGCATGCTGCCGCCCGTGGAGATCAGATTGAAGGATCAGGCGGGGACGTCGGACCTCAGCTCGCGCGGCACGTTGAAGGCGATGTTCTCCTCTGCGGTGACGACGTCCTCCAGGGTGACATCGAAGCGCCGCGCCAGCGTATCGACGATCTCCTGGACCAGCGACTCCGGGGCGGAGGCGCCGGCCGTCAGCCCCAGCGTCCGGACGCCCTCCAGGGCGGCCCAGTCCAGGTCTGCGGCGCGCTGTACGAGGACGGCCCGGCTGCAACCTGCCTTCGATGCCACCTCGACCAGCCGCTGCGAGTTGGAGCTGTTGGGCGCCCCGACCACCAGCACGGCATCGCAGCGCGGCGCGATCGCCTTGACTGCGGCCTGCCGGTTGGTCGTTGCATAGCATATGTCCTCACGGCGCGGCCCGGCAATGGAGGGAAACCGCTGTTGCAGGATGCGCACGATCTCCGCCGTATCATCGACGGACAGGGTGGTCTGGGTCGCATACGCCAGCATCTCCGGATCGTCCGGTGCGACCGTCCTGGCATCCTCCTCCGACTCGATCAGGGTCACCGCGTCCGCCGGTAGCTGTCCCATGGTGCCGACGATCTCCGGATGGCCCGCGTGTCCGATCAGCAGGACATGGCGCCCTGCGTCATGCTGGCGCTCGGCCTCCCGATGCACCTTCGACACCAGAGGGCACGTCGCATCCAGAAACTGCAGGTTCCGGAGACGCGCAGCCGCCGGCACCGCCTTGGGGACGCCGTGGGCCGAAAAGATCACGGGCTGGCCCGTTTCCGGGATCTCGTCGAGCTCGTCCACAAAAACGGCGCCTTTTGCCCTAAGTTGGTCGACGACGTACCGGTTGTGCACGATCTCGTGGCGCACGTAGACGGGCGCGCCGAACTTGGCCAGCGCAAGCTCGACGATCTTGATGGCGCGGTCGACGCCGGCACAGAAGCCGCGCGGGGCCGCCCTGAGGATCTTCAGCGGAGGGCGGCCAGGAGCGCGGCCTGAGGCGCCGCGTGCGGCGCGATCCTGCACCGGGGAGACCGGCCCGGCATGCTTGTCCGTCGGCGGGGTCTCAGGCCCGGCAGCGGTCTTGGGGGAACGAGTAGACATGGTTTCCGACCGGCTCGAGTGGGCAAGTGCGAACTTGCTGTTGATTCAGCACTATAGATGGGTTGCTACGCGCTTGGCCTCCACATGTCGAGAGTGATAGATATGATTCCTCAGAGGGGGCAGGGCTTCGCACAGCCACGCTTGCGGGGAATCCATTGGTCTTCGGGACGGATGGGATTGCAGTCGGCGCGTACCGGGCCGGACAGCTCGACGGACGAGAACGACGTGACGGCAATTCGGCCACAACAGCGAGATCAGGCCCCATTGCGGCAAAAATTTTCACCTGTTCGCCCCGCCTTGATGGCAACTGCTGCGGCCTGCGTGCTGCTTTCTGGTTGCGGGCTGTCATCGTTCACGTCCGGCCTCAACAGCAGCGTATTCGGCGGCAGCAGCAGCAGTAGCGCGAACACCACGACCAACAGCGTCAATGAGGATCAGCTCCTGGCCGCGGCCCGCGGTTCCGGCGCCTACAGCGGCACTCTCGGCGAGGTCTCGTCGCAGTGCCCGCGCGTCAGGGTGGAATCCCGCAACAACTCGCTGACGATCTATGAAAGCGGTCACTCCGGGGACGGCCTCTCGGTGATGCACCGCGGCGAGCTGACCAAGACGGCGCGCGAATGCCGGATCGCGGCGGGGACCGTTTACGTCAAATATGGCTTCTCCGGCCGCGTGCTGCTCGGACCCAAAGGCCGGTCGGGCACCATCGTGATGCCGATCAGCGTCACCCTGATGAACGACAATCACCAGCAGCTGAGGAGCGAGACGATCAACGTCGAGACTGCGGTGACGATCGACAATCCGATCGGGTACTTCTCGCGTGTGCGGACGCTGGAATTCCAGATGCCGGTGGGCACTCGTCCGGGCGAGTTCCAGATCGACATCGGCTTTGAGCAGCGCGGCACGTCGCCCGTGCCCGGCATCGGTCCAGGTGTGCTGAAAGCGCCGCCGTTCACCGGTCGTGGCTGACAGGCCGCGGCCGACAAAGAGCAACAGCGATACTCGTCATCCCCACTCATGATCCACACTCATGATCTGGGCCGAGATTGACAGCGGCGGTCCTGAACCTATTTTAAGCGAAGCCATTCGATGTCTGCGGGAGAGATCGGCCGCGTGGTCCTACGCAGCGCCGGCGCCGAAGGAGCAACCGCCCCGGAAACTCTCAGGCAAACGGAGCGCAGACTGATGGCACTCTGGAAAGCGGCTCGGACCGCGTCGGCTGCATGGCCGGCGGTCCAGGCCCACCGAAGGGGTTAAGGCACGGGTCCCGCCGGACGACGGACAAGGGAACGGCCGAATCTCTCAGGTCCCGCGACAGAGGGGGCTCATTTGTACGGGAACCATGCCGGTGCCCGTACGGCGGAGCCTTATTTGACGGGACACGAATGGCTGCAAGCGACACTCCAGACCCTGCCGGTGCTCGGCTCCGGCACACGCCACTTCACGACATCCACGTCGAACTCGGCGCCAAGCTCGTGGCATTCGCCGGATATGCGATGCCCGTGCAGTATCCCATGGGCGTCCTGAAAGAGCATCTGTGGACGCGGGAGCACGCGGGACTGTTCGACGTGTCCCACATGGGACAGGCGTTGCTGGCCGCCGGAGACGGTCGGCACGAGACCGCGGCGGCTGCAATCGAAGCGCTGTGTCCCGGCGACATCGGCGGACTGGCTCCCGGCCAGCAGCGCTACTCGACGCTGCTGGCGGATGACGGCGGCATTCTCGACGACCTGATGATCACGCGCCCGTCGGAACCTTCGCATGCCGGCAGCCTCATGCTGGTGGTCAACGCGGCGCGAAAGGATTTCGATTTCCAGTTCATCGCTTCCCGGCTGCCGGGCGGCGTGCGGCTCGTGCCGCGCCCTGACAACGCGCTGCTGGCGCTGCAGGGTCCGGCGGCGGCAGCCGTCATGGCAGCCATCGCGCCCGGCGCGGCGGATCTGGCTTTCATGACCGCGGCTCCCATCCCGATCGGCGATGCCGAGGCGCTGGTATCGCGGTCGGGCTATACCGGCGAGGACGGCTTCGAGATCTCGCTCAGGACCTCCGACGCGGCACGGGTATGGAACACCTTCCTCGCAGACGACCGCGTCCGGCCGGTCGGGCTCGGCGCCAGAGACTCGCTCCGGCTGGAGGCCGGCCTCTGCCTCTACGGGCACGACATCGACGAGACGACGTCGCCGGTCGAGGCGGCGCTGACCTGGGCGATCGCGAAGCGCAGGCGCGCCGCCCGCGACTTTCCGGGCGCGGATCGCATCCTTTCCGAGCTCCGTGAAGGCCCGCGCCGCCGTCGTGTCGGGATAAGACCCGATGGCAGGGCGCCGGCGCGCGAGGGCACCGGCATCCTTTCCGTCGACGGACAATCGATCGGCAGCATCACGTCCGGCGGCTTTTCCCCGACGCTGGGAGCGCCGATCGCGATGGGATACGTCGACACCCGGTTTGCCGCAACGGGCACACCGTTGCAGCTCATCGTGCGCGGCAAGCCGCAGCCGGCTCAAATCGTCGGGATGCCGTTCGTTCCGCATCGATATCACCGGACATCCTAGCCCGGAGAGCCGATCCGCCAGGACCATCAATTTCATCGCACTGCGCAGGGGACATCCATGATCACGAAGTTCACCGAGGACCACGAGTACGTCATCATTGACCACGACACCGCAACCATCGGCATTACGAGGCACGCCGCCGAGCAACTCGGCGACGTGGTGTTCGTGGAGTTGCCGGACGTCGGCCGCAAGGTGACCGCAGCGGAGGCCGTCTCGGTCGTGGAAAGCGTCAAGGCCGCAAGCGACGTGTTCTCGCCGGTATCGGGCGAGGTGATCGAGGTGAACGAGGCGCTGCCGGGCAATCCGGCGCTCGTCAACGAGGATCCGCAAGGCAAGGCCTGGTTCTTCAAAGTGAAGATCTCGGACCAGAGCCAGGTCGGGAAGCTCCTCGACGAAGAGACCTACAACAAGCTGATCCAGGATGCGTGAACGCTTCATGACGCACAAATATGCTGCAACCGTCGCGTGGTCGCGCGGCGGTCAGGTCTTTACCGACCGGCGCTACAGCCGCGCCCACGAATGGCGCTTCGACGGCCTGACGGTCCCAGCCTCCTCCTCTCCCTCGGTCGTTCGCCTGCCGTTGTCGCGGGAGGATGCGATCGACCCGGAGGAGGCTCTCGTCGCCTCGCTGTCCTCCTGCCACATGCTGTTCTTCCTCGACTTCGCCGCGCGCGACGGCTTCCGCATCGACGCGTACACGGATAATGCCACCGGCGAGATGGGCAAGACCGCCGATGGCGGGATCTGGATGAGCAAGGTCACGCTCGCCCCCCGCATCGCGTTTTCCGGCGACAAGCGGCCGTCGGCCGACGACATTGCCCGCCTGCACCGGCTCGCCCATGAGCACTGCTATATCGCGAACTCGGTCCGTTCCGAGGTCGTAATCGCGGATGCAGTCAACCCGTCGTGAGCTTTGGAGCCCTTTCCATGCGATATCTCCCCCATACGCCGGCTGACCGGGCTGCGATGCTGGGCAAGATCGGTGTCGGCTCGATCGACGATCTGTTCCGCGACGTGCCGGCCGACAAGCTGATGCGCGCACTGCCCGACCTGCCGACGGCCAACAGCGAAATGGACGTCGAGCGTCAACTGGCGGCGATGGCGGCGCGTAATACGCCGGCCGGCTCGGTGCCGTTCTTCGTCGGCTGCGGTGCCTACAAGCATCATGTGCCGGCCAGCGTGGACCACCTCATCCAGCGTTCCGAGTTCCTGACCAGCTACACGCCCTATCAGCCCGAAATCAGCCAGGGCACGCTGCAGGCCCTGTTCGAGTTCCAGACCCAGGTCGCCATGCTGACCGGCATGGAGATCGCCAATGCCTCGATGTACGACGGCTCGACGGGGACGGCTGAAGCGGTGCTGATGGCGCACCGGCTGACGCGTCGGCACAAGGCCCTCGTCTCCGGCGGCCTGCATCCGCACTACCGGGCGGTGATCGAGACCCTTTCGCACCATGGCGGTGCCGAAGTCGTATCGCTCAGTGCCGATCCTGGCGGCCACGAGGACTTGGCCGCGGGCATCGACGAGGCGACCTCATGCGTCGTCGTTCAGTATCCGGACGTGTTCGGATCGGTGCGGGATCTGACGCCGGTCGCCAAAGCCGCGCACGACAAGGGCGCATTGCTCATCGTTGCCGTGACGGAGATCGTTTCGCTCGGCAGCCTGAAGTCGCCGGGAGAGATGGGCGCGGACATCGTGGCCGCCGAAGGCCAGTCGATCGGCAACCCGCTCAATTTCGGCGGCCCCTATCTCGGGCTGTTTGCAACGCGCGAGAAATTCGTGCGGCAGATGCCTGGGCGGCTGGCAGGCGAGACCGTCGATGCGGACGGCAAGCGCGGCTTCGTGCTTACGCTGTCGACGCGTGAACAGCATATCCGGCGCGAGAAGGCCACCAGCAACATCTGCACCAACTCCGGCCTGTGCGCGCTTGCGTTTTCCATCCATCTGACGCTGCTCGGCGAGGCCGGCCTCAGACAGCTCGCCGGACTCTGTCACGCCAATGCCTGCGACCTCGCTGACCGGCTCTCCGGGATAAGGGGCGTACGGATCGTATCGCAGACGTTCTTCAACGAGTTCGCCATGCGGGTCCCGGCAGACGCCGTGCGCGTCATCGATGCGCTGGCGGCCCGCGGCATCCTCGGCGGCGTGCCGTACGCGAGGCTCGATCCCGGGCGCCGGGACCTTGACGACCTGATCATCGTTGCCTCGACCGAGGTCAACACGGACGAGGACCGCGCCGTCTATGCGCGCGCACTGGCAGAGGTACTGGCATGAGCACGACGATGAACCGCCAGGGACGGCCGACGGCTCCGGCCGCGTTGCGCGAGGCAGGTCCTCTACAGCCGACGTATTCCGGCGACCGTGGCCTCGACCGCGAGGAAGGCTTGATCTTCGAGACCGGAAACATCGAGAAATCCGGCGTCGACCTGCCGCCCCCGCCAATGGCGAAGCCGCGGCTCGGCGGACTCGAGCGTACGTCGCCGATCGGACTGCCCGGCTTGTCCGAGCCGGAAGCGGTCCGCCACTACGTGCGCCTGTCGCGCATGAACTACGCCATCGACAGCGGGATATATCCGCTCGGCTCCTGCACGATGAAGCACAATCCCCGGCTCAACGAGAAAGTTGCGCGGCTACCGGGCTTTGCCGACATCCACCCGCTGCAACCTGCCGCGACGGTCCAGGGCGCAATGGCGCTGATCGATATGCTTGCACACTGGCTGATGGAACTGACCGGAACGCATGCGATCGCGATGAGCCCCCGTGCCGGTGCCCACGGCGAGTTGTGCGGCATGCTCGCGATCAAGACTGCGCATGAGGCAGCTGGCTCGGCCAGGGACGTGGTTTTGGTCCCGGACAGCGCGCACGGCACCAATCCCGCAACCGCAGCCTTCATGGGCCACAAGGTGCGAACGGTTGCCTCGCGCGAGGACGGGACCGTGTCCGCCCAGACGGTGCGCGCGGCATTGGCGCCCGACGTCGCTGCGATCATGCTGACCAATCCCAACACCTGCGGGCTGTTCGAGCCGGAGACGGCCGAAATCGCTGCGGCGGTCCACGAGGCCGGTGCGTACTTCTATTGCGACGGCGCCAACTTCAACGCCATCGTCGGCAAGGTCAGGCCAGGCGATCTCGGCATCGACGCAATGCACATCAACCTGCACAAGACCTTCTCGACGCCGCACGGCGGCGGCGGACCGGGCGCGGGGCCGGTGGTGCTGTCTCAGGCGCTGGCGCCTTATGCACCGTTGCCCGTGATCGCGGTCGACAAGTCGACGCGCCCCGGCGAACAGCTCCTGGCCTTTGCCGAGCACGACGCAGAGCTCGCCGGCACCGCCGCGCGGCCGCTCGGCCGGCTCGCTGCGTTTCACGGGCAGATGGGCATGTTCGTGCGGGCGATGGCCTACATGCTCAGTCACGGCGCCGACGGCATGCGGCAGGCATCGGAGGATGCCGTGCTCAATGCCAACTATGTGCGGGCCGGGCTGCGGGACATCTTCAGCCAGCCGTTCGGCGACCGCACCTGCATGCACGAGGTGCTGTTCGACGATCACTTCCTGAAGGGAACCGGCGTGACCACGCTCGACTTCGCCAAGGCGATGATCGACGAGGGCTTTCATCCGATGACGATGTATTTCCCGCTGGTGGCCCACGGCGCCATGCTGGTGGAGCCGACCGAGTCGGAGTCGAAAGCCTCGCTCGACCGCTTCATCGCCGTCCTGCGCGATCTGGCGATGGCGGCACGACGCGGCGAAACCGATCGCTTCACCGATGCACCGAGGTTCGCTCCGCGCCGCCGCCTCGACGAAACGAAAGCCGCACGCCAGCCGAAGCTGCGTTGGCACGAGGACACGGCGGGCACCTGACGCTGCCCGCCGATCATGCCGGATCGTTCGCGCTCAGTTGGTGCGCGTGCTCTGGCTGCCGTCGGCGGTCGCATCGGGCTTGAAGAACACGTCGACGCGCATGCCGGGCAACAGCTCCGGCCGGCCTTCGATGTCGATCAGCACCTGCAGGACTTCCTGCTCCATCGGGCGGCGCGGGCCTTTGCCGGCAAGCTGGGGCGCGCCCAGCGCGCGCGCCATGCGCTCGACCCGGCCTGTGAACTCGCGGTCCGAGAAAGCGTCCGAGCGAATGACGACAGCCTGCCCGGTGCGAATCCGCGAAACGTCCCGTTCCTCGACCTCGGCGCGGATCTTCACCTTCGACAGGTCGCCGAAGTTAAGCAGCACGTCCTCCGGTGACGGGGTCACGATCTCGCCCGCGCGCGTGCTGACCTGCAGCACC
The DNA here is from genome assembly GCA_050186055.1 of Hyphomicrobiaceae bacterium. GTDB lineage: Bacteria > Pseudomonadota > Alphaproteobacteria > Rhizobiales > Hyphomicrobiaceae > CAMDPA01. Next base: position 9,744 of record JBFWYV010000047.1, read on the forward strand.
GTTCCATCGGACGGCGCACGGATGCGCATACGCTCCAGCGCCACCTGAAGCAGCGCGACCTCCGCACGGGCGGCAGCAAGCCCGGAGTCCAGACGGGTCGGCAGCGGCATGTTCGCCTTGGCCTCGATGGCAGTCAGGTCAGCCCTGGCCTTGTCGAGGTCGCCCCGCCTGGTCGCGAGTGCCGTGCGCGCGTCCGCGATCTGCTTGGCCGCAACATTGGCGCCGGTGCTCTGCCGGATCCGGAGCTCATCCAGTTCGGCCTGCGCCTTGGCGACGGTGCGCTCCGCATCGAAGGCGGCATCGACAGCCTTCTGCCGGTCCGTCGCCAGTGTCTTGGCATCAGCCTCGCCGTTACGCGGCTGCTGCTTGGTGCGGGACGCTTGTTGCGACTGCGGCTCCTCCTCGTCGCGCTCCCGTTTCCTGACCGCAGCCTCGGCGAGCGCACCGGTGAGCTTGGCCTTGATGTCCTCATCCGACAGCATGACGAGCAGGTCACCCGTCTGCACGCTGTCGTTCATATGGACCAGTACGCGGGCGACGCGGCCGGGGACCTGCGCACCGATCCTCACCTCGCCGCCGCTGACCTCGACCCGGCCGGCGGCCGATGCGGCCCATACCAGCTTCGAGGGCGACTGCGTCTTGGCTTCGGCGGCGACTGCGACGATTGTCGGGGTGCGCTCGGCCTGGCGTGCGACTCGATAGTGCTCGACGCCGTAGACGACGGCGCCGGCGGCCAACGAGGCAACAACCAGCGAAGCGGCCGTGGAGTTCAGTTTAAGCATGGGCTTTACGCCTTCTGGTCAGATCATAGTGAGCGACGTTCTTGCGCGCCTCGGCGCGCCGCTCCTCTCCGGTGATCAGGCCATCCTCGATGCGGATGATCCGATCGGCATAGGCATGAGTGCGAGGGTCGTGGGTCACCGCGAGGACCGCACGGCTCTCGTCCTTGGCGATGTGGGCGAGCAGCGCCATCACGGCGTGCCCATTCTCGCTGTCGAGCGCCGCAGTCGGCTCGTCCGCCAGGATGACCGCAGGCGCGCCCGCCAGCGCCCTGGCGACGGCGACGCGCTGCTGCTCGCCGCCGGACATGTTGCGCGGATAGCTGTTGAGACGGTGGCCCAGTCCGACTTCACGCAGCGCGGTCTCGGCCCTGATGATCGTCTCCGCCGTGCTGTAGCCGCGCACGTCGAGCGCGATGCGCACGTTCTCGATCGCGGTCAGCGTGGGAAACAGGTTGTAGGACTGGAAGATGTAGCCGACGTGCTTGCGGCGGATGGCAGCCAGCTCTTCCGGACCGAGCCCGTCGACGCGCTGTTCGGCGATGGTGACGCTGCCGGATGTCGGCGACAGGATGCAGCCGAGGATCGACAGCAGAGTCGTCTTGCCACTGCCCGAAGGCCCCATCAGAAGCGTCAGTTCGCCGGCGTTCAGGGTCAGGTTGACGCCCTTCAACGCCCGCACCAGCCCGGCCCCCTGGCCGAGTTCCATGACGATGTTGCGTGCCTCGAGTACCGCGTTCTTGCTCATCTGCTGAATACCATGGCTGGGTCGAGCTTGGTGACCTTGACGATGGCGGACACCGCCGACACCGCACACATTCCGAGAGTGATCGCGAACAGTCCGGCGCCCAGCAGCGGCGTCATCACGATCGGCAGCGCCGTCGCTTCACTGAAGGCCGTGACCAGGAGTGCGATGGCCATGCCGAGCACGTAGCCCAGGATGGCGCTGAATGCGGCCTGGGTAAGGATCACCCGGTGGATGTAGCTCGCCGAGGAACCGAGCGCGCGCAGCGTCGCAAACTCGGTCAGGTGATCCTTGGTGCTGGAATAGAGCGTCTGGGCGACAATCACCGTGCCGACCAGAAGACCAAGCAGCGCACCGCCGATCAGGGCAACGCCGGCGCCGGTGGAGAACAGCCACTGGTCGAGGCTGCGGTCGCGGAACTCGGCGCGCGTCAGCACTTCCTGATCCGGCAGCCTCCGCTTCAGCGCTGCGCGGACCTGCTCGACGTCGGCACCCGGCACGAGTTGGACCAGGAGATAGGAATAACGCTCGCCCGGCACGCCAAGCATAGCGCGGGCCCGGTTCAACGTCGTGAACACGTAGGGCGCCATGGTGAACGAGCGGATTCCGTCAGTCAGGGCCGTGACCCGCACCCGTCCCTGCTCGAACTGCGCCACGTCGCCCAGACCCTTGACGCCGAGCGCATCCATGTAGCTACGATCGACGGCGACACCATCAGGAGCCTGCAGGGTATTGATGTCGCCCTCGATCAGGTTCCAGGGCTGCAGACCGCCGTCCTGCGGGTCCGCTCCGACGACGATCGAGTTGGTGCTGCCGCCGCTCGGCTTTCGCCATTCGCCGAAGCTGGCGATGATCGGCACCGCGGCGGCGACGCCCGGCACGGCCAGCGCGGTATGGCGCTCGCGCGGGGTGAGCAGAATGCCGCCCTCCTCGAAGCTCTTTGCACCATAAGCAGTTACCCAGAGCTGGCCGCGCGTATGCTCGATCGTGTCGATGATCATCTTGCGGGCGCCGAAATAGAGCCCGAGCTGGACCGCCACCAGGACCACGGAGAACAGGATTCCGACCAGCGTCACCGCCAGCCGGACCCGATCGTGGAACAGATTCCTGATCGCCAGAGTAAGTATCATCGCCCTACGCAACCACCTGCGGGAAATCGGACACGTCGCCAGTGCTTCCAGAAGATCGACCTAGTCGGATGAGGCGGAAGCTTTGGTGCTCCGGCGCCGGGCCAACCGCATGCAGCCGGGCCGTTGGAGCCTGAACCGCCCTTATATACGTTGCATTCTGCTCACTTGCCACTGCGAAGCCTGCGGCCTTTCATTATTCCTGGCCATACGCTTACCGCAATTGGCGTTTTCATGACTTTAATGCGGACCACAGCCGGCCCAGCAGTGACCTTCGGTGGGATCGGCCTCGGGTTGGTGATACCTTCAAGCGCCGCGAGAGTCGTGGATGACGAAGACGGAAAGTAAGACCGAATTCAGGCAGGATGGGTTCCGGCCTCTCCGGGCGCGGCAAACCGGGATGCGACATTGGCTCGCAGCCGTGTTCGGCATGGGACTGCTGGCCGCAGGCGCAGCGCTCGTCACCGCACATGCTCAAAGCCCCGGCCAGGGGCGGGCAGATGGCCCGATGGCTGGCTATCCGGGGGTCTGGATCGACGATACGGGGCAGGGTGCGGTCGAGATCCTGCCGTGCAACGGGCTCCTGTGCGGACGGGTTGTCTGGCTGAAGCGACCCACCGACAAGGTCGGACAGCCGATCCGCGATGCGCTCAACCCCGATCCGCGACGCCGCAGCCAGGCCGTTTGCGGTCTCACCGTGATCGGCAACCTGAAGCCGCAGTCCAACGGCACCTGGGACGGCGGCTGGATTTACGATCCGAAAGAGGGAAAGACCTACGATGTCGAACTCCGGCTCAGGTCGGCGAACCAGCTCAGCGTCACCGGCTACCTGGGCCTGAAGTTCCTCAGCGAGACGTTCATCTGGACGAGAGCCCCCGGCGATCTGCAGCGTTGCGCGGCCTGACGGGGCTGCCGGCGGCGGCGCTCCCGCGCGAAGTGGGTAAAGCCGCGATGTTGCATTCGCGCCCGCTTCGCCGATATTCGGTCATTTTCCGGTAGAATCCGGCGTTTGCGTTGGCGATTGCAGCGCGATTCGGCAAAACATCCGCTGCTTTGATTGACGTTGCCGGGTCACGCGAGGAGATCACATGGCCGATGCCGACCAGGGGGCGCAGTCCAATCCGGTGCAGACGAAACGCCCCTTTCTGCTCGGACTGGACAGGATCGGTCTGATCGCGCTCCGCGTGCCCTACGTCTCCCTCGCCGCGATCGTGCTGATGACGGTGCTGGCGGCGATCGGGCTTTCCAGGCTCAAGGTCGACGACTCGCTATCGGAGCTGTTCCGCACCGACACCCTCGAGTTCCGCCAGTACGAGGAGATCGACCGGCGCTTCCCCTCGAGCGAATACGATGTGCTGGCGGTGGTCGAAGGGCCGAACCTGCTCTGGCGCAAGCAGATCACCGCCTTTGCCGACGCAGCGATCGAGTTGCAGCTCGCAGACGGTGTTGCGGGCATGATTTCGATGCTGTCGGCCCGGGGACGGCCCGATGCGTCGGGATATGCGGCGCCTATCGTGCCGGACACGCTGCCGCCTGACGGTCCGGCCTATGACAAGATGATCGCGGAGCTCCGGTCCAATGACATCGTTTCCGGCAAGTTCCTGTCCGACGACGGCACGCTCGCCCTGATCGTGATCTCGCTTGACCGCCACGCGGTCCAGGAGCGCGGCGCGAAAGCGATCATCGGCGGGATTTACGAGTCCGCCCAGAAAGCGCTCGCGGGCAGCGGCCTGAGCGTGAAGCTGACCGGCGCTCCGGTGATGCAGCTCGAGATCCGCAATGCGGTGGAGCGCGATCGCTTCGTCTACAACGGCCTCGGCTTTTTGGTCGGCGGCGGCATCGCCTTCCTGTTCTTTCGCCGGCTGTCGCTCACCATCATCGCCGTTCTTGGCCCGACCATCGCCATCGTCTGGACGCTTGGGTTGCTCGGCGGGCTCGACTTCCGGCTGAACCTGTTCATCAATGTGATCACGCCGCTGATCCTGGTGTCGGGCTTCTCCGACTCCATGCACCTCGTGTTCTCGATCCGGCGCGACATTCTCGCGGGCGTCAGCAGGCTCGAGGCCGCGCGAAACGCCGTGACCGACGTGGCGCCCGCCTGCCTGCTCACGGCGACCAACCAGGCGATTTCGATACTGTCGTTTGCCTGGGCCGAGTCTGCGTTGATCCGCACGTTCGGATTTGCCGCACTGATCGCCGTATTCGTCTCCTATCTCGCCGTCGCCGTGGTGGTGCCGACGCTGGCCGCCGTGCTGATCCGGCGTGAGAAAGCGCCGATCGGGCGGGAAGCGGCGGAGACGGAAGGCGGCATCGGCGTGCTTCACATCGTGACCTCCGCCATCATCGGCCATGTCGCCCGACGGCCTGCAGTCTATGTGCTTGCAAGCATCATCGCGGTCGCGGCAGCCGGCTGCGCCTACATGCAGCTCGAGCCCCAGTACCGCCTGGCCGATCAGGTGCCGGACAAAGAGCAGGCGCTGGATGCGACGGGCCGGCTCGACCAGAAGCTGACAGGCGCCAACCCCGTGCATGTAATGGTGAAGTGGAACGGCGATGCGTCGCTCTACGATCCGGCGACGCTGAAAGTGATCGAGCAGGCCCACGCGGTGCTGGAGAAGCAGGCCGGGCTCGGCAACGTGTGGTCGCTGGAAAGTCTCCGCCGCTGGCTGAGGGAAGCCGGCGACGACCGCATCGAGACGGTCAGGAAATACGTCGGCGTGCTGCCGCCGCATCTCGTGCAGCGCTTTATCGCCAAGGATGAAAAAGCGGTGCTCGTGACCGGCCGCCTGCCGGACATCGATGCCAGCCGGATTCTGCCCGTCATCGACACCATCGACAAAGCGCTCGAGCCGGTGAGAAAGGCAAACCCGGGCTACGAGATCATCGTAACCGGCTTGCCGGCGATCGCAGCGCGCAACTCCGCCAAGCTGATCGGCGAACTCAATATCGGTCTCGTCGGCGACATGTTCCTGATCTTCATTTTCCTGGGGCTCGTGCTGCGGTCGCTGCTTGCCGGCGTGGCGAGCGTGCTGCCGTCCGTGTTTCCGATCTTTGCGACGGGCGCATTGCTGTGGGCCACGGGACAGGGCCTGCAATTCGCCTCCATCATTGCGATCACGGTGGCGTTCTCGCTGGCGATCGATTCCACCATTCACTTCATCAACCGCTTCCGGCTGGAGGAGGACCGGCTCGGCGGCGCCGCCGGAACCGCGCTGCCGGCGCTGGACAAGACGGCACACCATATCGGGCCGGTTGTGGTACTGACGACGATCGTGCTGGCGCTCGGGCTCGGCGTCACCATGCTGTCCGACCTGCCGTCGCTGCGCCTGTTCGGACAACTGGCCGGCGTCTGCCTGTTCGCCGCCCTGATCTCTCAGCTCGTTATCCTGCCGGCGACGATCGCGCTGTTCCGGAAGTACATTCCGCGCATGTAGCGCCGGAGCGGATCAATCGATTGCCCATCGCCCGAAGACGTTGCCCGGCAACCTCTCCCCCGGCGAAAACGTGATGCGCCCGCCGGATTGGTTTGCAGAATCGCCAAGCCGGCGGAAGAATGTTTTACCCGGTCCGTCTTTCGGATTGCGTTGCGATGCATTTGACCAGGAGGCGCTCATGATCTCGAAACGGCTCGTCACCGGCATCGGCGCCGTGTTCCTGTTCGGCGTCACGCCGACGATGGCGTTGGCCAACTGCCCGGGCAATCCGAATGCGCTCGGTGTATCCCGGACAGTGGAAATCGATACGACAGGCGGGCCCGGTTTCGGTCTCGAGCAGTACAAGGCGCACGATTTCCTGCAGCCGGGCGAGATCGTCCTGACGTTCGACGACGGTCCATGGCCGACCACGCCCCAGGTGCTCAAAGCGCTGGCCCATCACTGTACCAAGGCGATCTTCTTTCCGATCGGCAAGCACGCGACCTATCATCCGGAGATCCTGAAACAGGTGGCTGCGGCCGGACACACGATCGGCAGCCATACGTGGTCGCATCGCAATCTCGGAAACCGCAGGGTCACGCTCGAGATCGCAAAGGAAGAAATCGAGAAGGGCTTCAGCGCCGTGAAGATCGCGCTGGAAGGCACCGCTCCGGCGCCGTTCTTCCGGTTTCCCGCCCTGCAGGATCCTCCCGAGTACTTGAAGTATCTGGGCTCGCGCAATATCGCGGTGTTCTCGATGGATCTCGACTCCTTCGACTTCAAGATCCGCTCCAACAAGGGCGTCATCAAGAGCGTGATGAGCAAGCTGGAGAAGAAGGGAAAGGGGATCGTGCTGATGCATGATTTCCAGAAGCACACGGCCGCCGCCCTCGCCGAGCTGCTCGATCAGATGAAGGCAAAAGGCTACAAGGTCGTGCACATGCAGGCCAAGTCCTCTGTGACCACGCTGGCGGAGTACGATGCGAAGGCGAAGGCCGAGTTCAAGGCTCCGCCGACCGACACGCGCCCGACCTCGATGGTGGTGAAGACCATTCCGACCAGCCAGTAAGCTGTCGGGCCAAGCTGTCGGGGGCAAGGCGCAGGCAGGCACGATGCTGCCGTTTTCTGTTTACTGCGCACCCTCGGTTGGCGGCCAGCGGCCGTCTTCGATGCGCCGGACGCGAGAGAGATCGCCCTTGTAGACGTAGACCCAGGCTTCGCACGCGCCGGCATCGGGACGAACGACCGGGCACAGCAGCCGGACATACGCGTTGTGCTCGTGGTCGCCCGGAACGATGCCTTCATAAGCGTCCAGCCAGCGCAATGTTGCGGCGGGATCGGACAATTCCAGCAACTCGCCGTGGACGACGTCGTCGCGATGGTCCGACAAGGTCAGACCGGGGTATTGCCCGAGATCATAAAGACGGCCCTGCATCGAGGCACCGCCCAGAGGACTCGACTGACGCGCCAGCCGCGCCCGCTCCGGGCGGCCCATTCGCATCGCGACCGATGGCATGAGCGTACCATAGGCGAACAGCAGAGACTGCATTGCCCCAGCCCTTCCGCGATAGTGCGCGCCGTCCTCACCCTGCGATCTTCGAAAAATCGGCAACCGTCAGCGTCGCGGTGCGGATCTGGGAGAGCATGCGAAGCCGGTTCACGCGCACCGCCGGATCGTCGACGTTCACCGTCACCTTCTCGAAGAAAGCATCGACCGGGGCACGCAGTTCGGCCAGGGCGCGCATGGCGCCCGCGAAGTTCTCGACGTTGATCGCCGCCGCGGTATCCTGCCTGACCGCTTCGATCGCCGCAGCCAGCGACAGCTCCTCGTTGTCGGTCAGAAGCTTGAGGTCATAGCTGCCGGCGTAGCTCGTCTTGTCCTTCTTCTCCTCGATGCCGACGATGTTGGCCGCGCGCTTGACGCCGGCCAGCAGATTGGCGCCGTCGTCGGTGGCGAGGAACCTGGACAGCGCCTCGACGCGACGGACGATGAGCGCAAGATCGTCCTGGCCGCCGAGTGAGAACACGGCATCGATCAGATCGTGCCGCGCGCCCTTCTCGCGCAGATGGACTTTCAAACGATCGGCGAAGAAGGAAAGGAGATCGATCGAATTCATGCCGACCTTCTGCCCACACCATTCCGCTTCGGCTAATCCGCTTCCGTGAACGCCTTTTGCGTTCTTTGCGACGGAAGCCACAGAGTTCGCCACCAATTTTGCTGCGCTCTGAAAGACTTGCATCAGAGCGAGCCGCAAATCATTCTCCAGCACAAGCCGGATAACCCCCAGCGCGGCCCGGCGAAGCTGGTAGGGATCGCCGGAGCCTGTTGGCTTCTCACCGATCGCCCAGAACCCGACCAGCGTATCGAGCTTGTCGGCCAGCGCCACCGCGACCGCCACGGCATCCCCTTTCTCGGCCAGCGGGACGCTATCGGACGGTCCCTTTGGCTTGTAGTGCAGCTCGATGGCGCGCGCGATCTCGGGCTTGGTACCGGCGGCCTGCGCATAATGGCGCCCCATCAGCCCCTGCAGCTCGGGGAACTCGCCGACCATGCCCGACACCAGGTCGGCCTTGCAGAGCTGTGCCGCGCGCCTGGCATCCTCCGGCGAGGCATCGCAGGCGCCCGCGATCTGATGAGCGAGCTCGGCGATGCGCTCCACGCGGTCCCATTGGCTGCCGAGCTGTTCGTGGAACGTGATGCCGCGCAGCGCCGTGCGCATATCGTCCAGGGAACGCTTCAGGTCCTGCTCCCAGAAGAAGCGGGCATCCGACAGCCGCGCCCGGATCACACGCTCGTTGCCGGCGATGATCTGCTCGCCATCGTCCTTAGGCAGAAGATTGGAGACCAGAAGGAAGCGGTTTGCGAGCTTGCCGGACTTTGGATCGCGCAGCGAGAAGCACTTCTGATGGTTCTTCATCGAGGTGATGAGGCATTCTGCCGGGACCTCCAGGAACGCCTCGTCGAACGTTCCCATGAACACGGTCGGCCACTCCGTAAGTCCGGCGTTCTCGGCCAGCAGTGCCTCGTCGTCGACCAGCTCGAGGTGGGCCTTGGCCGCAATCGCCGTTGCCTGCTCGCGGATCCACGCGGCGCGCTCGGACGCCGGCAGCAGCACCTTGTGGGCTTTCAGCTTCCTGGCATAGTCGGCGAAGCCCTCGACCTCGAATGGCGTATCGCCGTGAAAGCGGTGACCCCGAGTGGTGTTGCCGCTGGCGATACCGTCGACCTCGAACGGAACATTCACGGCGTTCAACTGGCACAGAATGGAGTGCAGCGGCCTGACCCACGTCAGCGTGCCGGCGCCCCAACGCTGCGATTTGGGCCAAGGGAACTTCCGGACCACATCCGGGACCGTCTCTGCGATGATCGCGGGCGCGGGGCGGCCCGGCCGCTCGATGCGCGCGACATAGAAGTCGCCCTTCTTGTCATCCTTGACCACCTCCGCGTCATGGATCGTGGCGAGACCGGCGGCCTTGACGAAGCCCTCGATCGCCTTCTCCGGCGCGCTGACGCGCGGACCCTTGCGCTCCTCGCTGATACCCGGCGAAGCGTCCGGCACGTCCTCCACCACAAGGACCAGACGGCGGGGCGTGGCGAACGACTGCGCGCTGCCCACTCTCAACCCGCGCTGGGCGAGGCCCTCGACGATCAGACGCTCCAGGTCGGCAGCCGCACGCGATTGCATACGGGCCGGAATCTCCTCGGAGAACAGTTCGATCAGCAGTTCGGCCATGGGCTCACCGGTCGGGCGGAAGATGGGCAGCGCACCGCCTAGCCGGGTGCGCTGAAGGCAGCAAGACATACGGGACGGCGCAGGGCTCGGCAACCGCCGCCGGAGCGTTACCGGCAGTCATATCCGTTATGCTCTGGTCTTTACGGCATTGCCGATCCGTGCCTAACTTGCCGGACAGCGAAAAGGCCAGCCGGGGAAACCGGCGGCCGACCATAGGGAGGCAGGCCTTTGGCCCCACCCACATACAAGCGCCCGCCCGCTTCGGCCGCAGTTCGCGTGGCCGCCAGGGCGGCTTGCGGCCCAGGCCGATGCGCCATTCGCGAGTGGGACGCAACCCTCTTATTCCGGCACATCCGTACCCAGGAATTTCAGCTCAGCACCAGACGTGGAGGCTGATTCACCGGACTTGCGGTGTCGCAAGCGCCGCGAGCGGACGGTCCTGTCAAGGGATCTGATCCAGGGCTTCCCAGAAAAGCCCACACTGTCGAAAAAGCAAAGAAGAGGAAACGCAATGAAGACTCTCTCGCGTATTGCCGGTTCCGCTGCCGCACTTGCGCTGTTCGTGGCGCCGGTAAGCGTCGCGGCAGCCGCGGACTATTTCCACGGCAAGACCATAACTGTGACGGTCCCTGCCGGCTCGGGCGGCACCTATCACGTATACTGTCTCCTGATCTCCGCCCATCTCGGCCGGCACATTCCGGGCAACCCGACATTGATCGTCAACAACAGGCCGGGAGGCGGAGGCGCAACCGCAGCCGCCTACATGGCATCGGTCGCGCCCAAGGACGGCACCGCAATCGCCATGATGGCGCCTGGCAGCATCACCGCCCCGCTCGCTCACCCGCTTCCCTACAAAGCCACTGAGTTCAAGTGGCTTGGCTCGGCCGCCGCGCGCTCGTCGGCAATCTGGGTGTGGCACACCAAGAAGATCTCGACGCTCGATCAGCTCAAGACCCAGGAAGTCACGATCGGCAGCACGGGATATGGCGCTGGCGGATCCATCATGCCGCGGCTAATCAATGAAGCCTTCGGCACCAAGATGAAGATCGTATACGGATACAAGAGCGGCGGATCGATCAACATCGCGATCGAGCGTAGCGAGGTCGACGGACGCTGGAACTATCCCAACGGCTTCGAAGGCGTGCGCCCGACATGGTTGCCGGAAAAGAAGATCATCCCGATCATCGCCATGGGACCTCGCGATGCCAAACGCCTGCCCGGCGTCCCCCATATCGACGACCTGCTCAAGAAGGGAACGCGCCTGTGGCGGCTGAAAGAGCTGATCGATCTCGATTACCAAGTCGGCCAGGCTTTCTATGCGCCGCCGGATACACCCGACAATGTGATGAAGATCCTGCGCACCGCGTTCGTGAATATGGTGAAAGACCCCGTGACACAGCAGGACTTCGACAAGCGCCGCATCGAACTCTCGCCGATATCCGCCGAAAAGATCTCGAATATGGTCAAGTCGACACTCACGTCGGTGACGGGAGACGATATCAAGATGTTCAAGGACATCTACCTGGACAAATCGAAGGTAGCCAACAAGGGGAAGAAGAAATAGCGCGGCCGTGACGGTGCGGGGGGTGAGAGGCCTAATCATACGACAGCACGTCATGGCCGCGCCGGGGCGACGTGGCAACGTCGTCCCGGAATACGGCGGCCATCCACGTGGATCACCGCGGGCACTGAGCAAGCGGACACCTGTCGTAGGCGGCCGCCTCCGCGGCCGTGACGGCTGTGGGGAGTTGAGGAATAGCCACTCGAGAGGCCGTCATGGCCGCGCCGGGGCGACGTGGCAACGTCGTCCCGGAGGACGGCGGCCATCCACGTGGCTCACCGCGGGCACTGAGCAAGCGGACACCTGTCGTAGGCGGCCGCCGCCGCGGCCGTGACGGCTGTGGGGAGTTGAGGAATAGCCACTCGAGAGGCCGTCATGGCCGCGCCGGGACGGCGTGGCAACGTCGGCCCGGAGGACGGCGGCCATCCACGCGGCTTACCGCGAGCACTGAGCAAGCGGACACCTGTCGTAGGCGGCCACCGCCGCGGCCGTAACGGCGAGGAGGAGAAAGTCCCGCCCATCGCGAACAAAGGTAGGGGCTTGCGCTCAGGCGCCTGCGTCCGCCATCCGTTCGGCCGCCTCGTAGGCCTCGGCCGCCGCCAGCCACTTCTCCTCGGCGACGGCCAGCTCTTTGCCAAGCCGGCCGCGTTCGACTGCAAGTTTCTGCGCCCTCTGCGGGTCGCGCTCATACAGCGTATGATCGGCCAGCTCGGCATCGAGCCCGGCAAGCTCGCGGCCGATCCGTTCGACGGCGTTCTCGGCATCCTGCACCGAGCGGCGCAATGGCGCCAATTCGGCGCGCCGCTCCGCAGACTGACGGCGGATGTCCGCACGCGTCGGTGCCGCCGTCTCGGTTCGTCCCGCCTGAGACCTGCGAACGCCGCCCGTCGAGCGCCGCGACAGCAGCAGCTCGCGATAGCTCGTCATGTCGCCATCGTAGGATTTGACCGTACCCTGATCGACGAGCCACAGCCGGTCCGCGCAAGCCTCGACCAGATGGCGATCGTGGCTGATCAGGATCACCGCCC
>JBFWYV010000048.1:0-21718 GCA_050186055.1 Hyphomicrobiaceae bacterium
GAGGTCGCGCAGTTTGCGGAGAGCTTCCTGCTGGTCCGGCCGGGCGAGGAGGAAGGAACGGCGGTGCCGAGCAGCGAGATGCTGCGCGAGATGAAGCTGCTTCTGCTGGAGGAAGGGCACTGTTTTCGCGATCAGGCCCTGTCGTTCTGCAACATGCAGTCGTTGCAACCACGCGAGATGCTGGACGCGAGTTCGCTCTCCACGCTCGTCCAAATGGTCGGCGCGGGCATGGGCGTGACCTTGATCCCGGAGATGGCCGTTGCGGTGGAGACGCGCTCCGCCTGGGTGTCCGTCGCGCGGTTCAAGGACCCTCAGCCCTCGCGGACCATCGGCATGATCTGGCGCAGGACGAGTCCTCTGGCCGGACAGCTCGTGCAGCTTTCCGAGGTCGTCTGCTGCTCCGCCGAAACGCTGCGTGAGCAGCGCGCTCCTGAGGTGCGGCCACACAACGCCAGGACCTGGCTGGCCGGTGAACCACCACAGGCGTCGCCGTCATCGACGCATCCGGACAATAACGGCGGGGGCGATCACAAATAGAGCCCTCCATTCGCCGTGCTGCCGGGCGCGTCTCCCGGCAGGAACGTCGCGCCGGAACCCTGCGTGCTGATGACAGAGTTCGCCTTCGACGTATAACGCATCCCGGTAGCCGAGCCTGAAAAGATAACGTTGCTGTTGATCAGCACGCTGGAGAGCGCGTCGGAGTTGATGAAGGCGAACCCCCAGGCCGGCGTGCCCGTCAGCGTCACCGTGGTCGCAAGCGCCAGTTGGAAGTTCCCGCCGCTTCCGCAATAGATATGATACCAGGCCGGGCTATCGGCGATCTCATAGGCGTTGTGACCGCTGACGTCGGTGAAGATGGCCTCGCGCTGCGCCCGGAAGTGAGCCCGCCAGGGATTGGCACCGGTCGCGAACTTGATCCTGCCAAAGCCGACATAGGTCCCGTCCGTAATGTCGAAGGCATAGGCGCTGGCATGCGATGTCTGCAGGGTAACCCCCACGATGCGGTAGGGCGTTTGTACCTTGATGCCCTGGAAGCCATTGCCCGATGACGAGATCACGACGTTGCCGGGCGTCGTGGTGTTGCCCACAATGATCACGGTGCCCGAGCCGACCGTCGACTTGAGAACGATCTGACCGGAGCTGTAGGTCCCGTCCGCGACCGCAATGGTGACGTCGTAGATCGATATATCCAGTGCGGCAACAGTATCGATTGCCTTCTGGATGGTCAGGAAGGCGCCGCCGGCGCTGTTCGACAGCCCGTCGTTGCCGTCATCGCCGTCGGTACGCACGTAGTAGGTGCGCGCGGCGGTCAGCTTCTCGCGCACCGTGCCGCCGGGGAAGAAGGCCTGGCCGTTGTCCTTGTCGATGACGATGCCGTCGTACCAAGTCGATCCATCGGGCGAGACCTTGAAGTGGAAGTCGTCGTCGCCGGTGAGCCCGGTCTCGGCGCGGCCGGAGAAGCTGGTCTGGTAGAGCTGCGAGACGGTATTGCCGGCCGCCGCCTTGTTGAGCACCTGGCGCATGTCGCCGGTGCCCGGCGTGACATCGTCATGGCTGAACAGCGTGGCATCTGATTTGACGGTGAGCTTGTTGGTGTCGTCGGCGATGGCGTTGATGCCGACCTTGCCTCCGCTGGCCGGATTGAGCGAATCACCGCCTGCCGCGACCCAGGCCGAACCATCCCAGGCGACAAGCACATCCTCATCCGCCACCCATGCCAGCCAGCCCTCGCGCGGGACGAAGAATGCCCATGCGCCGTCCTGCCAGGCCGCGACCTCCAGGTCGTGTCCGGCCCAGTCATCCGTGGCTCCCGCGCCGATGATGTGCCGGTCGCCATCCGTCGGCGCGCCAGGGGAAGACGTCTGCGTCCGGTCGAGGACGGCGAGCTGGACGAGGGCATCCAGCATGCGAATTGCCTCGTTGTGGGTGACGTGCTTCTGCGCCTGGGCGGCTATGAGATAGGGCAATCCCAGATTCGGCGTGTCGTCCCAGGCCATGCGTTCGGCGCTCCGTGGCGATCTCTTGCCGACGCATATTAGGCTTTGCCTGGAGACCGGGGATAAGTCGGCGCGCAGCGCTCGTGGTCTGTCCGCGCGCTCCGGAGGTAGGCCATCGATGTTCTGGTGCGGACGGCGGGACTCGAACCCGCACGAGCTAGGCTCTCAGGATTTTAAGTCCTGTGTGTCTACCGGTTCCACCACGTCCGCAGTCTCACGCGTTCAGTTGGAGCAATCCCGGCTGTCGGCGTGCGAACCATTGCCGGCCGGCTGCTACCGCGCGAGAACGTGATCGATAGGAACTTTTCTCCGCGACGTAAAGCGGAGAGCAGCCGCCGCCGCGCGGATTTCCGTGTACCCGCTGGCAAGGCCGCGACCATGGGCATGCGGACGGAGCAAGCTGGAGGCGCTGCTCAGTCGGCGCGCGACCGTCCGCGAAACCCGGTCGCCAGAACATACAGCTCCGACGACTCCTTGCGGCTGGCCGGCGGTTTGATGTGGCGTACTGTCCGGAATTCCCGCTTCAGGCTGTCGAGCAGCTCACGCTCCGTTCCGCCCTGGAACACCTTGCAGAGGAATGTGCCGCCTGGCGTCAGGACCTCGGCGGCAAACTGCGCCGCTGCCTCCGCCAGGGCCATGATCCGGAGATGGTCCGTTCCCGCGTGCCCCGTGGTCGGCGCGGCCATGTCCGACAGCACGACATCGGCCGCGCCGTCTGTGAGCAGCGCCTTGAGTTGATCAGGCGCATCGGGAGCGAGAAAGTCGAGCTGGAGAATGGTTGCTCCGGGTACGCTTTCCATCTCCAGGATGTCGAGCCCCAGGACCTGCCCCTGTCCTTGCATCACGCCGACCCGTGCAACCGCGACCTGCGTCCAGCCCCCTGGAGCCGCGCCGAGATCGACGACGCGTTGGCCCGGCTTCAGGATGCGATGGCGCTCGTCGATCTCTTTCAACTTGAACGCGGCGCGCGACCGCCAGCCGCCCTTCTTGGCCGCTGCAACGTAGGGATCGTTCAGTTGCCGTTCGAGCCAGCGCTGCTGCGATGGCGTACGCTGGCGCGCCGTTTTGACCCGCACCTTGAGCGGGCGCTCCCCGGCGGCTGTATCCCCGGCAGGGCGGCGGCCCGTGCTCTTCTTCGATTTCATGCGCGCCATGACGGAGGCCTATCCGGTTTCAACGCCGTTCGCCGCGGCGCGAACTACGATCGCGGAAGTGGCCGTCCTCGGCCATCAGCGTCGCCAGGATTCCCTCGCGCAGCCCGCGGTCTGCGACGCGCAGACGATCGGTTGGCCACATGCGCAGAAGCGCCTCAAGTATTGCGCAACCGGCGAGAACCAGATCAGCGCGTTCGCGTCCGATACAGGGCTCGGCGATGCGCTCTTGATAGGTACGCCGGATCAATCCGTCGGTGACGTCGCGGACGTCGTCCGTAGCCAGCCAGCATCCGTCCACGCGGCTGCGGTCATAGCGCGGAAGGCCCAGCATCACGCCGGCCACCGTGGTAACGGTACCGGATGTGCCGA
Organism: Hyphomicrobiaceae bacterium; assembly: GCA_050186055.1. Lineage (GTDB taxonomy): Bacteria > Pseudomonadota > Alphaproteobacteria > Rhizobiales > Hyphomicrobiaceae > CAMDPA01. The sequence goes on from JBFWYV010000048.1 coordinate 3,521, forward strand.
GCAGGTGCGTGCGGCCCGTCGATATCCGTTCGCGGAATTTGTGCGCGTCTTCGAACGGCTGCAGAAGCGCGCTCACGTAGGCGACCATCGCCTCGAAGCTCGCCTGGGTAACATCACGTCCATCGAACCGCTCGGCCATCGACACCACGCCCACCGGCAGGGATGTCCATGCGGCGATGCAGGTGTGAGCATCGAGTCGGTCCGCCAGGGACCGACGCCAATGTCCTTTGCGCCGCTTCAGATCGAGCCAGATCAATTCGGACGAGCCGCCGCCGATGTCGAACACCAGCGCGTAGTCGCAATCGACGTCGATCAGCGAGGCGCAGCCCGATACGGCTAGCCGGGCCTCATCTTCCCGCGACAGGATTTCGAGGCCAAGTCCAAGCTCGTCCTTCACGCGCGTGACGAAGGCTTCGCCATTGGTGGCGATGCGGCAGGCTTCGGTCGCCACCAGCTTGGATCGGATCGTCCGCTGGCGCCGGATCTTGTTTCCGCAAATGCGGAGCGCATCGATGGCGCGGTCGATCGCAGCATCCGACAGCAGGCCTGTAGTCGCCACGCCTTCGCCAAGCCGGATGATGCGAGAGAAGGCGTCTATGACCTGGAAGCCTCGCCGTGTCGGGCGCGCGACGAGCAGACGACAGTTGTTGGTGCCCAGATCGAGCGCAGCGTAGACGTCTCGTTCGTCATGTTGCATCGATGGGGCAGCCGATGCCGCGCACGCCTCAGCCCGCGCTCCCGTCGGCGGGGCTTCGGTGAACCTGCGCGGTGCGTCCGCTGCGCCGTCGTCAGCAGGCCGACCACCCGCATGAGCCGACGGCGGTCGGCCACTGTCGTCTCGCCCCTCCAATGTCCTTCTCCGGCACCTGGCCATCAGCGACCGGTGGCTGCGTCGTCGCGCCGCCATGGTCCCCGGGAGCTGCAGGCGTCCTGCTTATTTGACTTGATGCGTATTCTAGCGATTTGCAAACCGCCGTCAAAGCGATCCGTCGAAGCCGCCGCCGACCGCTGTTTCTACGGCCTCGCGTATGTCGCCGACGCCAGATAGTTGACATCGGTATCCGCACCGAGGCTCCACCGGTCCGCGATGGGATTGTAGAGCATTCCCCGAGGCGGCCCCATCGCAAGTCCCGCCGCTCGGAGATGTCCGTCAAGCTCGTCCGGCCGCACGAAACGGTCCCACTGGTGTGTCCCGACCGGGAGCCATCTCAGGACATATTCTGCGCCGACGATGGCCAGGGCAAACGACTTCAAGGTTCGGTTGATGGTCGACAGGACCATGATCCCGCCGGGAGCCAGCAAGCCGGCGCATGAACGGAGGAAGGCGCCGACATCCGGCACATGCTCGACCACTTCGAGACAGATGACGGCATCGAAGCTCTCGCCGCCGGCGGCAAGCGCCTCGACTGTCATGGCGCGGTAGTCGATGTGCAGCTCCTGCGGCTCGGCGTGCGAGCGGGCGACCTGGATGTTGACCTCCGAAGGATCGATCCCGACCACAGAGCCGCCCAGCCGGGCCAACGGCTCGCAAATCAACCCTCCGCCGCATCCGATGTCGAGCAAGCGGAGCCGCTCGAACGGGCGCAAGCTTTTCGGCGACAAAGAAAAATGCGCGCTCAACTGATCCCGGATGAACGACAGGCGGACGGGGCCGATCTGATGCAGCGGCCTGAACTTACCGGTCGGATCCCACCACTCCGCCGCCATGCGGGAGAACCGTTCGACCTCGGCCGCGTCGAGCGTCGCGTTGGCGTGCTGGGTCGCATCCTTGTTCATGCCGACATACGCGCGCCGATACGTGTTGCTGTCAAGGCGGCGAAGCAGTGTCCGAGCGTGTTCTGCCAGCGGCCGAATGGCCCCACGGCGGCTGTTGCCAGCGCCAGCCCGAGCCGTTAAGAGTACCCCCCGTTCGACGCCCATCGACCTGCACCGCAGACCGGACCAGGGCACCCTGTAAGGTGCCGGCACGGATTGGCGATGCGCAACGCCGGCAGGACGGGGCCACAACGGATTGTCTGCTGACGGCGCCCGGGCGGGGAGCCGGCGGGCGGTCGCGAGACCTGGGCAGGACCAAAGGGGCAGCCAAGCGGGAACCTGAATGGCAGTCGTCGTCATGAAGTTCGGCGGCACCTCGGTTGCGAATGTCGAGCGCATTCGCAACGTCGCTGCTCACGTCAAGCGCGAGGTGGATGCGGGCAACAAGGTCGCGGTGGTGGTGTCGGCGATGGCCGGTGCCACAAATCAACTCGTCGCCTGGGTCCGGGAAGCTTCGCTGCTGCACGATGCGCGCGAATATGACGCCATCGTCGCCTCGGGTGAGCAGGTGACGGCGGGCCTGACGGCGATCGTGCTGCAATCGATGGGCATGCAGGGGCGCTCCTGGCAGGGGTGGCAGGTGCCGGTCCTGACCGATGAGGCGCACGGCGCCGCACGCATCATCGGCATCGAGGGCGAGGAGCTGAGGAAGCGGCTGGATGCCGGCGAGGTTGCTGTCGTGACCGGCTTCCAGGGCATCGAGCCGAACCGCAATCGGATCGCGACGCTGGGACGCGGCGGGTCGGACACCAGCGCGGTTGCGCTCGCGATTGCGCTCAACGCCGACGTCTGCGACATCTACACTGATGTCGACGGGGTCTACACGACCGACCCGCGCATCGTTCCGAAGGCGCAGCGGCTGCCCCGCGTCTCCTACGAAGAGATGCTCGAGATGGCCTCGCTGGGCTCCAAGGTGCTCCAGACACGCTCTGTCGAGCTTGCCATGGTGTACGGTATGAGAGTTCGCGTGCTGTCGAGCTTTACCGATCCGCACGCCATGCAGCCCGTGCGCTCCCGTGAATCGTGGGAAGACATCGGCACAATCGTTTGCGACGAGGAAGAGATCGTGGAGAGCCAGGTCGTCAGCGGCATCGCCTATGCAAAGGATGAGGCCAAGGTCACCATCCTGAAGGTCGCCGACACGCCCGGGGTGGCTGCTCGAATTTTCGGACCGCTTGCCGACGCCAATATCAACGTCGACATGATCGTCCAGAACGTGACGCCGGACGGCAACTTCACGGATATGACATTTACGGTGCAGGCAGCCGAGCTGCCGCGCGCGCTCGAAGTGCTCAAAACGGTCAAGTCCGATATCGGCTATTTTGACTTGAATGCCTCAGCCGACGTCGTCAAAATATCAGTCATCGGTATCGGCATGCGCAGTCACGCCGGCGTGGCTGCCCGTATGTTCAAGGCGTTGGCTGAAAAGGGAATCAACATCCACGCCATCACCACATCCGAGATCAAGATCAGCGTTCTGATCGACGCGGCATATGCCGAGCTCGCGGTCCGGACACTGCATACCCTTTTTGGTCTCGACAAGGATTGAGCACGGCATGATGCCTCCGTGCCAGGCATCGGGACCCGTTCCGGGACCCGCCGGCAATTCAGGCTGATGCCTGATATCCAGCCCATGCGGGCGGATTGAAGTCAGCCGCCGGTTATGGCATTGGCCGGATAATCCTTTCCGCGGGCAATTCGCCGTGCGGATGATCTGGCAGAACGGCGGTCGCCCATGCAGTCCAAGCGCGGAGACGACGCGCGTACGGCCCCGACGGAACCCGCGCTGCGCGTCATCATGCGGCGGCTGCGCGAGATCATGGCCGAGCCGGGTGACGGTCAGTCGCGCCTGGACAAGATCGTGCGCCAGATCGCCGGCTTGATGGTGGCCGAGGTTTGTTCGATCTACTTGAAGCGGCAGGACGGTTCGCTGGAGCTGTTCGCGACGGAGGGACTCAATCCGGAAGCTGTCCACACCACCCGTCTCAACCGCGGCGAAGGCCTTGTCGGCCGGTGTGCAGAACTCGGGATCCCCATCAACGAGCCTGAAGCCCAGAAGCACCCGGCATTCTCGCGTCGCCCAGAGACGGGGGAAGAGATCTACCACTCGCTGCTCGCGGTGCCGATCCAGCGCTCGGGCGTCACGCTCGGGGTGATCGTCGTCCAGAACAAGACGCCGCGCGTTTACAGCGACGAGGATGTGGAGGTCCTGCAGGCGACCACGATGGTGATCGCCGAGCAGCTTGCTTCCGGCGCCGTCGCCGGCGCGAGCATTTCCGACCATGACCTCAGCACCACTACGGTCATCAAGGGCGAGCCGATCTCCGAAGGGATCGCGCTGGGCCATGTCGTGCTGCACGAGCCGCGGGTGGTCGTCACCGATCTGCTGTCGTCGGATCCCGATCTGGAGCTCAGTCGGCTCGAAGCGGCGCACGCGACGCTGCACGAGACGCTCGATGACATGATGCGGCACGAGGCCCTGGCCAAGGCTGGAGCCCACCGCGAGGTGCTGGAAGCCTATCGCATGTTTGCCAGCGACAAGGGCTGGCTGAAGCGGATGCGCGATGCCGTGGCCGAGGGGCTGACGGCCGAGGCGGCGGTCGAGCGCGTCAAGAATACGACACGCGCCCGGATGTTGCGCGTCAACGAGCCGTTCTGGCGGGAACGGCTGCGCGATCTCGATGATCTGTCCGACCGGCTGCTCCGCATCCTGGCAGGGCGGACATCGGCGGCCCAGGACCTCACCGCGCTGCCGAGCGATACCGTGCTCGTCGCCAGGACCATGGGTCCCGCAGAGTTGCTCGACTATGACCGGGTCAAGCTGCGCGGATTGATCATCGAGGACGGCAGCGGCCAGAGCCACGTCGCCATCGTTGCCCGCGCTCTCGGCGTGGCGGCCGTGGGTCAGGCGAAGCGCATCGTCGAGCGCGTGTCCAACGGCGACTCGGTGATTGTCGACGCCGAGAGCGGAGAGATCCACCTGCGGCCGTCCGCCGAGGTCATCACCGCCTATTCCGACAAGGTCCGCTTCCGCGCCCGGCGGCAGCAGCGCTATCTGGCGTTCCGCGACAAGCCGGCGGTGACATTGGATGGCGCCTCGATCAAGCTTCACATCAATGCCGGACTTCTCGTCGATCTGCCTCACCTTCAAGAGGCCGGCGCGGACGGTATCGGGCTGTTCAGGACAGAGCTGCAGTTCATGGTGTCCGACACCCTGCCACGGCTCGAGACGCAGGCCGACATCTATCGGCAGATCCTGGATCAGGCTGGCGGCAAGCGCGTCGTGTTCCGCGCGCTCGACGTCGGTGGCGACAAGGCGCTGCCCTATCTCAAGCACCCCGCCGAGGAGAACCCGGCGCTGGGCTGGCGCGCGGTTCGCCTCCTGCTCGATCGCCCGGCCTTGCTGAGACTCCAGCTAAGGGCGCTGTTTCTGGCAGCCGGCGGCCGTGAGATCGACTTCATGCTGCCGATGGTGACGGCGGTCTCCGAGATCGACGCGGCGCGCCAGTCGATCAAGCGCGAGGCGGACCGCATTCGATCGAAGGGCGGAGAGGCGCCGCGCCTTCGCCTGGGTGCCATGATCGAGGTGCCAGGAATCGTCTACGAACTCGACAAGCTCCTGCCGAAGGTGGACTTCATCTCGGTTGGCAGCAACGACCTGATGCAGTTCACCTTTGCGGCCGACCGGGGCAATCCCAAGATCGCAAGCCGTTATGATGCCCTGTCGGTGGCGGCACTCAGGGTGCTGAAGACGATCGTGACCGAGGCGAACAGGTTCAGTGTGCCGGTGACCCTGTGCGGCGAGATGGCCGGACGTCCGTTGGAGAGCATGGCGCTCGTGGGCCTGGGCTATCGGTCGCTATCCATGCCCCCCGCCTCCGTCGGCCCGATCAAGGCCATGATCCGCTCGCTCGATGCCGGACGCATTGCATCGCGGCTCGACCAGCTTATGTCCGAACGTGCGGGAAGCCTGCGGTCCGAGCTTGAGAGCTTTGCCAGGAACGACGGCGTGGAGATATAGGCTTCAGGCGAGCCGTCCGGCCGGCCGTGCAGCGGACGACTACACTTTCACGCCGTCCGCCGCCTCGAGCGCCGCATACTCGGCTGCCAGGTGATCGAGCAGCGCGCGCACCGACGGCAGCAAGCCCCGCCGCGACGGAAACACGGCGTGCACGATGCGGCTCTTGGGAGCCCAGTCGGGCAGTACGTCGACGAGATCGCCGCGGCTGATCTCATCGCTGATCATCATCGTCGGGAGCTGCGCGACGCCGACGCCGTTTCGTGCGGCAAAGCACAACGCCACCATGTCATCGACCACCAGGCGCGGGTGATGCGGTACGCGGGCGTGCGTGCCATCGGGACCATCGAGCGACCAGACGTGCTCGCCCTGCGGCGGTCCGAGATCGACGCTCGGCAAGGTTGCCAGATCGCTGGGCACCCGTGGCCGGAAATGCTTCTGCAGGAGCTGGGGCGACGCGATCAGGCGATGCCGGCTGCTTCCCAGCATCTTCATCACGAGATCGCTGTCTTCCAGGGGCGGGAACCGGGCTCTCAGCGCGACATCGAACCCTTCAGCTATGACATCGACGCGGCGGTTGGTGCACTCCAGGTGCACCTCCACCCCCGGGTTTGCAACCATGAACCGTCCGAGCATGTCGCCGACGTGGAAGTAGACGAGCGCCGACGGACAACTCACCTTGACGAGACCCCGGGGCTCGGAGCGAAGCTGCGCAATGGCGTCATCGGCCGCGTCGGCCTCGACCAGCATGGCGACGCAGTGGCGATAGTATTCCTGGCCGACCTCGGTGACGGCGAAGCGCCGCGTCGTCCGCTGCACGAGCCGAACGCCGAGCCGGTCCTCCAGCAGGGCGATGCGGCGGCTGAGGCGGGATTTGGGCATGCCGAGCGACCGGGCGGCCGGTGCGAAGCCGCCATGGTCGACAGCCTGGACGAAGAAATAGAGGTCGTTTAGGTCTCTCATCGTTCACAGGGTAGGACTCTGAGGCCGAAAATGCCAGTCTAGCGGGATCGTTGTTCCTGACTCATCTTCTTTCCATGCAGACGGCCATCCGAGCCGGAAAGGAGATCAAACGATGAGACAGATCCTCGGTATCTACAGCGCCCCGCGTCAGCATTGGGTCGGCGACGGCTTCCCTGTCCGGTCGATGCTCTCGCATGGCGCCCAGGGCCAGCACATCAGCCCGTTCATCCTGCTCGACTATGCGGGCCCGGCGAAATTTACGCCGACGACGGAGCGGCGCGGCGTCGGCCAGCATCCGCACAAGGGCTTCGAGACGGTGACCATCGTCTACGAGGGCGAGGTCGAGCACCGCGATTCGACCGGTGCAGGCGGAACAATCGGTCCCGGCGACGTGCAGTGGATGACGGCTGCTTCAGGCATCCTGCACGAGGAGTATCACTCACCCGCCTTCGCAAAGGCGGGCGGCAACTTCGAGGTGGTGCAGCTCTGGGTCAACCTGCCGGCCAAGCACAAGACGGCAAAGCCCGGGTATCAGAACCTGCTCGATGCCAACATTCCTGTCATCGAACTGCCGGACGGCGCCGGCAAGCTGCGCGTGATCGCGGGCAGTTTCGACGGCGCCAAGGGACCGGCACGGACGTTCACGCCGGTCAACATCTGGGACGTGCGTCTCACGCGCGACAAGACCGTCACGCTCGATGTGCCCGAGGGCCATACGCTCTCCGTGCTCGTGCTGGCCGGAACCGTCGAGATCGACGGCCGCGAAATCGTGCGCGAGGCGCAGACGGTGATCCTTGGCCGCAACGGCGGCGGCACCATCATCGAGGCCAATGGCGATGCGAAGCTGCTGGTGCTCACCGGCGAGCCGATCGACGAACCGGTGGTCGCTCACGGTCCGTTCGTCATGAACACCGTCGGCGAGATCAAGCAGGCGATGCTGGATTTCCAGAGCGGCAGGTTCGGCGCGATTCGCGAAAGCGAGACAGCATGACCACGGCGGCTTCGGCCTGATGGCTGGGGCCACCTTTTCTACGGCACCGGTCCGCTGCCGTGAATGCGGACCAATCTCCACGCCCCAAGGAGAAGGTCCATGACCAAGCCCTACACCCGCCTCGACAAGAACAACGCCGCCGTGCTGATGGTTGATCATCAAGCGGGACTGCTCTCGCTCGTGCGCGACATCGAGCCCGACAAGTTCAAGAACAACGTGCTGGCGCTCGCCGACCTCGCGGCCTACTTCAAGCTGCCGACCATCCTGACGACGAGCTTCGAGGATGGCCCCAACGGCCCGCTGGTGCCGGAACTCAAGGAGATGCTCCCCACGGCCGCGTTCATCCCCCGCCCCGGTCAGATCAACGCCTGGGACAATGAGGACTTCGTCAAAGCGGTGAAGGCAACGGGCAAAAAGCAGATCGTCATCGCCGGCGTGGTAACGGAAGTGTGCGTAGCATTCCCGGCGCTGTCGGCGCTCGAAGAAGGCTACGAGGTATTCGTGGTCACCGATGCCTCGGGCACCTTCAATGAGATCACGCGCCACTCGGCATGGGACCGGATCTCGTCCGCCGGCGGGCAGTTGATGACCTGGTTCGGCGTCGCCTGCGAGCTGCACCGCGACTGGCGTAACGACATCGAGGGTCTCGGCGCGCTGTTCTCCAACCACATCCCCGACTACCGCAACCTCATCACCGCATACACGACGGTGAAGGGCGCGAAGTGAGCGGCGGCGTGCATGTCGCCGTGCGTTGCTTGGGCCTCCAGGCTCAAGCCTTTTGCACCGGCTGAATGAGCCTTGGCGTCGACGCAGCGCTCTGCCGCGTCCGGCGCCATGACCATCGTCACAACCCAAAGAATATGGCAATGAACATTGCATGAACGCAAGGCAGCCTTGACGCGCGGCAGTTCACCAAGTCCCGGCCGATCACCATATGAGCTGCAGTTCATAACAGCCGCGGCCATTGGCGCCCCTGATTGAAACGGCAGGCTGCGGCTGTTTGCAGTCTCACGGCCAATTGGGTTAGATGCGCGCCATTCACCACACCGGACGCGACAGATACGACGTATGAGCTCCATTCCGCAGGAAAAACTCGAGCGTTTGATTGAGCGCCACCAGGCCCTGCAGGCCGAGCTCAGTGGCGGCGGCTTGAATCAACTGGCGTTCGCCAGGCTGTCGAAAGAATTCTCCGGCCTGAGCCCCGTCGTCGAAGCCATCGAGAGCCTGCAGCGGACAGAGCAGGAGCAGGCCGAGCTGGAGGCTATGCTGTCGGATGCCGCGACGGATCGCGATATGCGCGACATGGCGTCGGAAGAGTTGGCGGAGCTCAGGCCGCGGCTTGCCGACCTCGAGCAGAAACTCAAGATCCTGCTGCTGCCCAAGGACGCTGCAGACGAACGAAGCGCGATCCTGGAAGTGCGGGCAGGCACCGGCGGAGACGAGGCCGCCCTGTTCGCCGCCGACCTGTTCCGCATGTACCAGCGCTACGCGGAGTTGAAACGCTGGAAGGTCGAGATTATCTCCATGTCGGAGAGCGATCTCGGCGGCTACAAGGAGATCGTGGCCTCGATCACCGGCGAGGGCGTATTCGCCCGGTTGAAATTCGAGTCGGGCGTGCACCGTGTGCAGCGTGTCCCGGAGACCGAGGCATCCGGGCGCATTCACACTTCGGCCGCCACCGTTGCCGTTCTGCCGGAGGCGGAGGACGTCGACGTCGATATCAAGGACAGCGACATCCGCATCGATACTATGCGTGCCGGCGGCGCCGGCGGACAGCATGTCAACAAGACCGAATCGGCTGTGCGCATCACCCATTTGTCGACCGGTATCGTGGTGGTCTCGGCCGAGAAGAACCAGCACCAGAACCGCCGCCTCGCCATGCAAGTGCTGCGCTCGCGTCTTTATGAGCTGGAGCGAAGCAGGGCGCACAACGAACGGGCGGCGCAGCGCAAGGACCAGGTCGGTTCGGGCGATCGCTCGCAGCGGATACGGACCTACAATTTTCCGCAGGGCCGGGTCACCGATCATCGCATCAACCTGACGCTGCACAAGCTTGACGAGGTGATGGAAGGCGGCGGGCTCGATGAGCTGATCGACGCTCTGATCACCGATCACCAGGCCAGCCAGTTGGCTGCAATGAGCAGCGCGGCCGCCGGCTGACGACGGGTCTCTGAATGACCAGGACGATTGCGTTTCAGTCCAGCGACACGCGCGCCGCCGCGCTCCGGCGGATGCGTCACGCGTTTGCTGCCGCCGGCGTGCCGACACCGGAAGTCGACGCGCGCAGGCTGCTGCAGTTGGCGCTGGAAACCGACGCTGCCGATCTCGTGTTGAACCCGGCGCGGGCGCTCGGGGACAACGCGCGTGCGCTGACGCTGGCGGCCAATCGCCGGATCGCACGGGAGCCGGTGTCGCGCATTGCGGGCTGGCGCGGGTTCCATGGAATTGAGCTTGAGGTCAGCCCGGACACTCTCGATCCGCGCCCGGATACGGAAGCTTTGGTCGAGCTTGCACTTGAGATTGCGGTCGGGCAGGGCTGGCGCGATCGCCCGGTCCGCATCATCGATTTCGGTACCGGCACGGGATGCGTTCTCCTGGCGCTACTGGCTGAGCTGCCGCTGGCGACGGGGATTGGATCCGACATCAGCCCCGCAGCGCTCGCCGTAGCGCAGCGCAATGGCGAACGGCTCGGGCTGGCGGGCCGCGTCGGTTGGATCGAGGCGGATGGACTGGAGCCGTTGCAGGCATGCGGCCCGTTCGATCTGCTGGTTTCCAACCCGCCTTATATACCCAGTGATGATATTCCGGAGCTAGAGCCGGAGGTTCGAGACTTCGACCCGCTATTCGCTCTGGATGGAGGACGCGATGGCCTGGACTGGTACCGGCATTTGATCGCCAATGCTGCTGCTTGCGTGCCACAGGGTTGGATGGCGGTCGAAGTCGGCACGGGCCAGGCTGCCGACGTGGTGGAAATGCTGAAACTGGCTGATTCGGAATGCTGCCCCGACAGAGCCCGGACAAGGAAAGATCTCGGAGGTCACATCCGCAGTGTGGCGTGGAAACCACAAAATCAGACAGGGATAATAAAGCTATTGGCAGGCGGACAGGTTGGCGCTAGAGTGGGTCATGGCGATTTGAACCGCGTGCGCGGGGAGCAGTGAAATCTGCCTCGTGCGCATGTCAGTAAGAGACAGCGGGCGGCCAGCGCATTCCCCGAGGCGTAGACTTTCCCTCGATCGGATGCATCCTGTCTGCAGGGACGTCGATTTCAGGTCCGGGCGACCTCGCTTGCAACGTCCAACGCTGATGCGCCTTGTCCCGATCGCAGGGAAGCGGACTAGCGGTCATAGATGACGACGACTGCAGAATGGACATGACTGGCGGCTGTCCAGCCTCCCGGCACGAGGCAGCCGATATGATCAGATTTGCGAAAGTGGCGGCACTTTCGCGAAAAATCCGTCGTGGCTCGAATGGCGGGGATCACCGCGAGGCTGAGCCCGCAAGCATTGCAACTCACGACGGAGAGCAAATCGTTTTCGCCGCGCTTGTACCTTCAACGAATGAGAACGGGATCCCATGAGGCAGGGACAGCAGAACCGCAGGGGCCGCGGGAGGAACCGCAAAGGCCAGCATCATCACAACCCGCTGATGCGGACCTATCAGTCGAACGGTCCTGATCAGAAGATTCACGGCACCCCGGCGCAGATTGCTGAAAAGTACATCTCTCTCGCCCGCGACGCGCTGTCCTCCGGTGATCCGGTGCTGGCGGAGAACTATCTCCAGCATGCGGAGCACTATAACCGCATCATCCTGACCTACCGCGAGCAGCAGATGCAGCAGGGTGGGGACGGCATGAACGGCGGACCGGCCCGGCTGCGTCCCGAAGGCTTCGATGTCGGCGACGACATGGACGATGAGGGAGACGATGCCCAGCCGGATATCGGCGGCCAGCCCGTGCGTATCGACCAGCAGTCGCGTGGCAGTGAGCCACAGCCGCGCGGGTTCGACCAGCCGCAGCCCCGCGGCGATGAGCGGGCCTCGCGCCAGCACGAAGGTTTCCGGGAAAATGGACACCGCGACTCCAACCGCCAGTACCGCCAGCGCGGATTTGGTCAGGGCCGTGGCGATCGTCAGGAACGCCGTGGCGGCGACCGGGTGATGCGCTCCGGCCGCGACCGGCAGGAGTCGGCGGAACAGATCGGCGTTGCCGATCGCGAGCGTCCTGCTGACCGTGCCGCGCTCGAAAATGGTGCGGATGCGCCGGAGTTGCAGCAGGCAGCTCCCCCACGCCGCCGGGAGCGCTTCTCGGATGAGCAGCACGAGCAGCCGGAGTTCCTGCGCAGACCTGTACGCAGGCCCCGAAAGGAGGCTGCAGCCGATCCTGCGGCTGAAAGCGAAGCTTCGGTTGATGACGCTTCCGCAAAGGGCTGAGGCGACGAGCCTGAGCGTTCTGCACTCGGCTGCAATCGACCGCAGATCTTGACGGCGGTCGCCCGCCGCGGCCCGGGCGTTCCTTTTCGGCGATGGCACGGACGCCGAAGTCCGCGCGCCCCGGTGCTTGCTTCGACGTTCGTTGCATCCCGCCGATGGGCTGAGACAAGCCACCGGCTCCCGCTGCGGCGCGTTGGCGAGAACCGCCCGGTCGTCGGAGCGTCGGCCAATACACGCGTTGACGCACCGCAATCGCGCTCGACAAATCCGCCCGAACAGCCCCTTTTTCAGCGCTATGGACGCCCTATATCTGTGACAGCGCAAAATCCGATGCCCTTCGTGGGTCGGACGATTTGCGGCTTCAACCTGCGATGACGGCGCTTCGATCGTGCCATTTGGGCGGCGAGGCGTGCCGAGGAGGGACTAGACATGGAATTTGATCGCTATACCGATCGCGCCAAAGGCTTTGTGCAGGCCGCGCAGAACCTGGCGCTGCGTGAAGGCCACCAGCAGCTTACGCCGGAGCACGTGCTCAAGGTCTTGCTCGACGACGAGGAAGGCATGGCGGCCGGCCTGATAGCGCGAGCAGGCGGACAGTCCGGCCAGGCGCTGAAAGGTGTCGATGCGCTGCTTGCCAAGCGCCCGAAAGTATCGGGCGGGGGCGCTGGCCAGCTCTACATGGCGCCGGAAACCGCCAGGCTGTTCGATCAGGCCCAGAAGATCGCCAAGACCGCCGGGGACTCCTACGTCACCGTCGAGCGGCTTCTGCTCGCCATCGCGATGGACAAGGCATCCGAGGCCGGACGTGTGCTGGCCGATGCCGGGGTCACGCCCGAGCGGCTGAACGAGGCCATCAACGAAATCCGCAAAGGCCGTACCGCCGACAGCCCCAATGCCGAGCAAGGTCTGGAGGCATTGAAGAAGTATGCCCGCGACCTGACGGCAGCCGCGGCCGAGGGCAAGGTCGACCCTGTGATCGGCCGCGACGAGGAGATCCGCCGCACCATTCAGGTGCTGTCGCGGCGTACCAAGAATAATCCGGTGCTGATCGGCGAACCCGGTGTCGGCAAGACGGCCATCGCCGAGGGATTGGCGCAGCGCATCGTCAAGGGCGATGTGCCTGAGAGCCTGAAGGACAAGCGCCTTCTGGCGCTCGACATGGGCGCCTTGATCGCCGGTGCGAAATACCGCGGCGAGTTCGAGGAACGTCTGAAATCCGTGCTGCAGGAAGTGCAGGCGGAAGGCGGCCGCATCATTCTCTTCATCGACGAGCTGCACACCATCGTCGGGGCCGGCAAGGCCGAAGGCGCAATGGACGCCGGCAACCTGCTGAAGCCCGCTTTGGCGCGCGGTGAGTTGCACTGCGTCGGCGCCACCACGCTCGACGAGTATCGCAAGCACATCGAAAAGGATGCGGCGCTGGCCCGCCGGTTCCAGCCGGTGTTCGTCGACGAGCCGACCGTGGAAGATACGATTTCGATCCTGCGTGGGTTGAAGGAGAAGTACGAGCTGCACCACGGCGTGCGGATCACCGACTCCGCTCTCGTGTCCGCTGCGACGCTCTCGAACCGCTACATCTCCGATCGCTTCCTGCCGGACAAAGCCATCGACCTTGTCGACGAGGCGGCGTCGCGGCTGCGGATGCAGGTCGATTCCAAGCCGGAGGAGCTGGACGAGATCGACCGCCGCGCCATGCAGCTCAAGATCGAGCGGGAAGCGCTCAAGAAGGAGCAGGACGCGGCATCGAAGGACCGCCTGAGCCGCATCGAAAAGGAGATCGCTGAGCTCGACGAGCGCTCGCAGGCGCTGACCCAGCGTTGGGAGCAGGAGAAAGGCAAGCTCGGCGACGCCCAGAAGCTCAAGGAAGAGCTTGAGACGGCGCGCATTGCGCTCGACCAGGCTCAGCGGCGAGGCGATCTCGCGCGCGCCGGCGAACTGCGCTACGGCAAGATCCCCGATCTCGAGAAGAAGCTCGCGGCGCTTGAAGCCGACGAGGGCCGCTCGGCCATGGTCGAGGAAGCCGTCACGCCGGATCACATTGCAGGTGTCGTCTCCCGGTGGACCGGCGTCCCCGTCGAGAAGATGCTGGAAGGCGAGAAGGACAAGCTGCTCCGCATGGAGGACGAGCTTGCCAAGCGCGTGGTCGGCCAGCGGGAAGCGGTCGAAGCCGTCTCGACCGCGGTGCGCCGTGCCCGTGCCGGACTGCAGGACCCGAACCGGCCGATCGGCTCGTTCATGTTCCTCGGCCCGACCGGCGTCGGCAAGACCGAGCTGACCAAGGCGCTTGCCGCCTTCCTGTTCGACGACGAGCAGGCGATGGTGCGCATCGACATGTCGGAATACATGGAAAAGCATTCCGTGTCCCGATTGATCGGCGCGCCTCCCGGCTATGTCGGATACGAGGAAGGCGGTGCCCTGACCGAAGCGATCAGGCGGCGGCCTTATCAGGTCGTGCTGTTCGACGAGATCGAGAAGGCGCACCCGGACGTATTCAACGTGCTCCTGCAGGTCCTCGACGATGGCAGGCTGACGGACGGTCAGGGCCGCACCGTGGACTTCAAGAACACGCTGCTCATCATGACGTCCAACATCGGCGCGGAGTACCTCGTCGCCCAGAAGGAGGGCGAGGACTCGTCCGACGTCGAGGCCTACGTGATGGCGGAGGTGAAGACGAAGTTCCGGCCCGAGTTCCTGAACCGGATCGACGACATCATCCTGTTCCACCGCCTGAGGCGCGAGGACATGGCCCAGATCGTCGGCATCCAGATCCGGCGGCTGCAGAACCTGCTGACCGATCGCAAGATCGTCCTCGACATCGATGACGGCGCACGGACCTGGCTCGCCAATCAGGGCTACGATCCGGCTTACGGTGCGCGGCCGCTGAAGCGCGTGATCCAGCGCAACGTGCAGGACCCGCTGGCGGAAGCGATTCTGGCCGGAAACGTAAAGGACGGCGAGCACGTCAAGGTGACGGTCGAAGCCGGCAAGCTGGCCATCAACGGCCGGGCAGTCCAGGCTCGCGCTGCATAAGGCCGGCCGGCGCTCTGCCCGTCCTCACGCTACGGCCCTCTCCTCGCCGGTGTCGAACGGCACCCCGGGGAGGGGGCTTTTACTTTTTTACCAACTTGAGGTGCGCTGCCTGTCAGCGGTTACTTGCTCTTGGCGAGATTGAACGCAATGCCGCATTTTTCCATCGGCAGTGCTGTCGTCAGCCAGCGATCCTTCATCACGGTGACCACATAGCGCCGGCATTTCGACGCCGCGCCCGCCACGAAATGCACCGTAAACAGAGCGAGCTCCGGCTTGCGCTGGCGCGGCCATACGAACTTGCCGTCATCCGGCGTTTTGGCAAGGGCGGTGCGGATCGCGTATTCCGCGTTCCGGTAGTCGGCCGGCGACAGCCGCTCCAGCAGGACGCGCGACAGGCCCGGATGAAGTCCTGCGGCTTCCGCACGGGCGCGCAGCGGGTCATCGGGCGGCGCAGGCGGCCCGTCGAGCGGTTCCGCAGGTGTGGAAGCCGACGTGGAGTCAGACGATGCCGCGGCGTCAGCGGCAGGCACCACCGTCGCGTTCGCCATCGGCGATATCGGTCTGATGTCGGCTGTGGGCACCGGAGCGACGGGTTCCGGGATCGGCGCCTCCGCCAGTCGGGGCGGTGTCGCCTGGATCGAAGCATAGACCTGCTGGATTTCCGTCAGCAGGCGTTTTGCCAGGAATCCCTCGTCGGCAACGAGAGCCCACCCGCTGCCGAGCAGGATCAGGACAAGCAGCGCGCGGCCGAGAAACGCTCGGCCTCTCGAGCCTCTGTTGGGTGGACCGACCCTCTCGCCGGGTGAAAGTTCCCAGGTCGCGTAGTCCACGTCACCGTCGAGCGAATAGAAATCCGAACTCGTCGCAATCGAATGCCGTGCGGGAGCAGTCATGACGCCTCACGTTCGTGCCATCCCCTTAGGTGTCGATCGCCCGCAGTTGTAAGAGCATCAGCAAATTCCGGGCGAAATCATGGCGACGTCCGACAGTTCGGATGCGACTTGAAGCGACTCCGATGGCCGCAGCGAACGCCGAAGCGCGCGTGACGTCAGAAGCCGGGGCCTAGCCCGAAGCGCAGCGGCTGGGTCTTGTCGAACGGCTGCTTGATCAGAGCCTGCGCATAGTCCACGCGCAGCGGTCCCAACGGCGAGTCCCAGATCAGGCCGGCGCCGACCGACGCCCTGAGCGCGGCCGAGGTTCCGACCACGCCCGGTGTCGAGCCCGTGGAGCCCGATAGCCCCCACAAGCTTCCGGCATCGGCGAACAGCGCGCCACGCAGGCCGATATCCTGCGATACGAACGGGAACGGAAATCTGAGTTCGGCCGAGGTCGCCATGTAGTTGACCCCGCCGAGCGCATCCTTGTTGGTACTGATGATATCGCGCGGACCGATGCCGGCCGTCGCAAATCCGCGGATGGTCTCGCCGCCGCGATAGAAGTTGTCGAGCAGGCGCACGCTCTCGCCGATGCCGGTGATGGTGCCTCCAATCGCGCGCGTCGCCAGTACGGCTTTCTCGCCGACCGGCATATAGCCGCGCGCCTCGACAACTGTGCGCAGATAGTGCGAATCGCCGCCCAAGCCGGCCAGATCCTGCGTGGTCGCGATATAGAGGCCCTGCATCGGATTGCGCACGTTGTCGCGCGTATCGTAGGCGACCGTGTACCCCACCGACGACGTATCGTAGGAGCCCGATGACGCATCCGGATATCCCGGCACGGCCTGCTTGATGGCGGTCGATGCGCCGGCGCCGACGTCGTAAATCGTGGTCCGTGTGAAGGTGTAGTTCAGCACGGTGGATACGTTGGGGCTGAGTTCGAAGCCGAGCCGCAGCTTGCCGCCGGCCCGCTCGCTTTTGTATGAGGACTGAGCAGTGCTGTCGAGGTCGCGATAGAAGACATCGAAGCCGGCTGCGAGCCGCCGGCCGAGAAAGTACGGCTCGGTGAAACCGAGTTCGATCTCCCGGCGCAGCTCGCTGGCTGCAAGCTTCACCTTCACATACTGGCCGTTGCCGAGCAGATTGCGTTCGGTAAGGGAGATGTCTCCGGTCACGCCCTCGGTCGTCGAGTAGCCGATGCCGAACCCGACATCGAGAGTGGGCTGCTCGACCACCTGAACCTTGATGACGCCGCTGCCGGCCCTGGAGCCCTTCACGGCGGCGATCTGGACGGATTTGAAGAAGCCCAGCCGCATCAGCCGTTTCTTGGCTGCCGCGACCAGCGCGGGATGATAGATGTCGCCCTCCGCGAACCGCAGTTCGCGGCGTACGACCTCATCCTTGGTTTTCGAGTTGCCGCTGATTGCGATGCGCTCGATCACGATCTTGGGACGCTTGCGCAGCTTGAAGGCGACACCGATGCTTCGCGTCTTCGGATCGCGATCGGGAATCGCCACGACCTCGAGGTCGACCTTGCCTGCCGCCACGAGATCTTCGGTCATCGCCTCGACGGTGGATTGAACGCCCTTGCGCGACCACACATCGCCCGTTCGCATTTTCAGGTGACGCTGCAGTCCGGTGACGGCGGGAACGCCAGGCTCCGGTTCGATCGTCACTTTGCCGAACCGGTAGCGCTCGCCCTCGTCGATCGCAAACGAAATGGTCCACGCACCGGCCTGGTCGCGCTCGGAGCGTGCGCGTTCGACCTTCACGTCGGGGTAGCCGTGGTCGGCATAGTAGAGCGCGATCAGTTCGCGATCGTGATCCAGCCGGGTCTCGTCATGCGGGATGCCTCCGGTGAGGAAATCGAACAGTCCGGCGGCCCGGGTCGTGATGACATCTCGCAGTGTGCCGCTGGGAAACGCCTTGTTGCCGGTGAACACGACGCGCCCGATCTTGATCCGCGATCCTTCGCGGACATCGATCGAAACATCCACGCGGCCCGGTCCCTGCGGTGTTGCGCGGACGTCGACGGCGGCGTCCTCGTAGCCCTTGGATTTGTAGAGCGCGCGGAC
>JBFWYV010000049.1:0-21579 GCA_050186055.1 Hyphomicrobiaceae bacterium
CCAAACGCCACACAATATGCTACTGACAAATCGCTCATCGACGCGGCACAATGAATAATGGAACGACATCACCAGCAGCGGAGGACACCATGAGTTCGGCCGAATCGGCATCGACAGCCGCAACTCTCGACGAGCAGGTCGTTGTTGCTCGCAAGTGGTCGGCAGCGCACGTTGCGCCGCTCTGGGAGAATCGGGCCGCGCATCGCGCCGATGACGACGGTCCCGAACGCGCGCACATCTGGCGCTGGTCGGACATGCAGGCAGTGATCGATGCGGCCATCGGCGTCAAATCCATGGCTGCGATCGAGCGGCGGGTGCTGTCGCTCGTCAGTCCGCATACGCCCGCCGTCGGCGGCGCAACCGGCACAACGACGAACCTCAACGCCGGACTCCAGATCCTGATGCCGGGAGAGAAGGCGCGGCCGCACCGTCACTCGATGAATGCGTTGCGCTTCGTGCTCGCCGGCA
This sequence comes from Hyphomicrobiaceae bacterium, assembly GCA_050186055.1. Lineage (GTDB taxonomy): Bacteria > Pseudomonadota > Alphaproteobacteria > Rhizobiales > Hyphomicrobiaceae > CAMDPA01. Next base: position 469 of record JBFWYV010000049.1, read on the forward strand.
AGGGCGCCACGACCGTCGTCGACGGCAAGGCATGTCCGATGGATGAAGGCGATCTTGTCACCACGCCCGGCTGGTGCTGGCATGAGCACAGCTACGACGGGGACGGGCCGATCGTCTGGCTCGACGTGCTGGACGCCTCGCTCCATCGCTATCTCGGCACCGACGCGTTCCAGCCGGGGCCGGCCAACGATGTCCCGTCCTGGCCATCCGATGCCGCCTTTGCCTCGGCCGGACTGGTGCCGGATACAGCCGCGCCGGCGTTCTCGCCGATGTTTCGCTATCCCTGGGCGGCCGCCTCTGCCGCCGTCTCGGCCGCTCCCGTCGGACGCGACGGCGCCAGACGCATTCGCTACGTGAACCCGCAGACCGGCGGACCCGTCATGTCGCTGCTCGACTGCTGGCTGGTCGAAGTGCCGCCAGCAACGAGCACGGTTGCCTTCCGGACCTCGGCCAACGCCGTCTGCGCCGTGGTCGACGGCGAAGGCGAGAGCGAAATCGGCAAGCAACGGTTCACGTGGGGACCGCGCGACGTGTTCTCGCTTCCTCACGGCAACTGGATCAGGCACACGGCAGGCGACAAGCCGGCTCGCCTGTTCTTCGTCTCCGACCGCGAAGTGCTCCGCCGCCTCGATCTGCTCCAGGAAGAATATTCGTCCGCAAGCTGACGCATCATACTGCTCGCTATCGACCGGCAATCCCGGTCGCATGATCGATGTGCCTGCCACCCTCTGTCCGGCCGGGAGCCCGCCATGGATGACGACAGATCACCGCCCCAGCGCAACCGCCCGATCCAGGATCTCCGCGAATGGCTCGAACGCGCCGAAAGCATCGGCGAGCTGGTCGAGGTCGACAAGCCTGTCGAGCGCGACGAGGAGATGAGCGCGATCTCTTATCTCGTCGCCAAGCAGAAGCCATCGCCTGCCGTACTCTTCAACAAGGTTGCCGGTTTCGAGACCGGCGGCATCGGCATGCGCCACCTGTGGAATGTGCTCGGGCCTTCCGTGCGCCGCATCGCCATGACGCTCGAGGAGCACCCGGACACGCCGACCGTCGAATTGATCCGCCGCACCAAGGACAAGCTCAAAACACGCACGCCGCCGCGTGAGGTCAGTGCCAGGGAAGCCCTGTTCTTCGAGAACACCTTGACCGGCAACGACATCGATCTGACCCTGCTGCCGATCCCGCGGCATTGGCCCCGCGACGGCGGCCGCTATGCCGGCACTGCCGACTGCGTGATCACGCGTGACCCCGAGACCGGCTATCTGAACGTCGGCACCTATCGCATGATGGTGCAGGGCGAGAATACGGTCGGGCTCTACCTGTCGCCCGGCAAGGATGCGCGCCTGCAGATCGCCAAAGCCTGGAGCCAGGGCAAGCCGCTGGAGGTCGCGGCCTGCTGGGGGATCGATCCGCTGTTCATGCTCGTCGGCTCGCAGTCCTTCCCGAAGAACGTATCGGAGTACGAGTACGCCGGCGGCATCAAGGGCGAGCCGATCCCTGTGGTGCGCGGCTCCGTCACCGACTTGCTTATTCCGGCCAACGCCGAGATCGTCATTGAGGGCATCATCAATCCGAATTCAATGAAGGCGGAGGGACCATTCGGAGAGTTCACGGGCTACTACGGCAAGCCGGAGGACCACTGCCCGCTGGTCGAGGTCAAGGCGCTCCACTTCCGAACCAACCCGGTGCTGACCAACGCTCTCATGGCGGACTATCCGTCCTGCGAGCAGTCCGGCTTTTTCTCGATTATCCGCTCCGCCAAGATCTGGGACGACTTCGACAAGCTCGGCGTGCCGGGCATCCATGGCGTTTATTCGCACCCCGCCGCAGCGGGCGGCTTCGGCATGGTTGTCGTATCGCTGGAACAGAAGTATGCCGGCCACATCAGCCAGGCGCTGGCGCTCGCCGCGAACGTGCCCGGAGCCGCATACTTCACCAAGTTCGTGGTGGCCGTCGACCACGATGTCGATCCGACCGATACGGATCAGGTGATCTGGGCGATGTCCACGCGCTGCTCGCCGATCGACGATATCGACATTCAGCGCAATAGCTGGTCGACGCCACTCGATCCGTCCAAGAACCCACCCGAGACGCGGCCCTACGGATCGCGCGTCCTGATCAATGCCTGCAAGGATCACCGCTACCTGCCGAACTTCTCCGTGCGCACGACATTGCGCGAGGACATGTACCAGCAGGTCGCAGATCGCTGGCAGGAGCTGGGACTGCCGGGCCAGATCCCGCAGGTGCGCGCTTTCGAGACCGACAGCGGCGCCTACGTCTATCGCGAGGAAGGGCAGAAGAAGTCTTAAGCCGAAACGCCTGATCCGCTTGCGCGTTTTTCTGTGCGCAATCAGTCCATCGCCAAACATCCGCCCTGGTGCTCGGAATCCCCCGACAAACAGAGAGCGAATCAGTATTGTCACTTGCCATCCGTGCCGCAGCGGTGGGGGCGACGATGAAACGGTTGGCGATGACAGGCGGGGCACTGATCATGCTCGGTGCCATGGGGCTGATGCTTCTGCCCACGATGGCAACCGCCTATTCCGGTGAATTCCCGGCGCGCTACCTGGTCGCGATGAGCAGCGGCGATGACCTGCGGCTCATCGCTCCACAGTCAGGCCATGTGGCGGCCGGCGGACCTGTCGAATCCGCCAGCGCGGAAAACAATCGTGACGGCATCCTGATCTGCAGCCATGTCACGCGGCTGGGACCGCTCAGCTTCGGCTACCTGTGCCGATAGCCGCACACGCATTATCCACGTCGCAGCGGGCACGCCGGCCTCAATTGCCGAAGATCAGGTCGAATATGGTCTTCGGCTTCGATCTGCGCGCACGGCGCGGGCCTGACGGCGGTGCGATCCCTTGCCATGGGTTCCAGTCCTGGAATGCATAGCCGGACCGGTCTCGACCGTACCTGCTCGCGTACTCGTCGGTGCGGGGACGGGCGATCCTGAGCGTGAACTCATCGGTCAGCCCATCCACGCCGGCAACGGATAGCTGTGTATCGCTCCAGCTCCATTTGGCGCGTTTTGCGCCGCGTTTGTCGGGGACGACACCCAGAACCTTCGCCGAGCGATGATCGATCACGGCGACGTTTTCGACCTCCTCTTCGCCGTTGAGACCGGCAACGCGCCCGGCCGAGAACCGCAGCAGTCCGAACCTGCTGTAAGGCTGCGGCTGGAGTTCCCATGTCAGGAGCCGGGGCGGGCTGTCACCGAACGACTCGAGCGGAACATGCAGCCGCGGGTTCTTCTCGTAAACGGCGATCAGCCGCCGCCCCTGCCGCTCGACCCGCCAGTCCTCGATGCCCAAACCGGCGAGATCCACGCCTTGCCCCGGGTCCCGCTCGGCACCGAGACGATTGAGCCCGATCACGGCCGGCCTGAGCGACGGCCTGCCGGCAAGCGCCGCCCGGTAGCTTTGCACGGCTGCATCGCGCCTGCCCGAGGCTTCGTCGATCTCACCTTTGATCCAGAGCACCTCCGCATCCTTGGCATCGAGCTTCTGGGCCCGCGCGATCTCCTTCGACGCCAGATCGGCCTGGCCGGTCCGCAGATAGAGCAGCGCGCGCGCGGCAATCGCGGTCGCCGATTTCGGAGAGACAGCCAGCGCCCGCTGCACATCGGCCTCGGCCTCCGGCTGCGCATCGATCAGCACATAGGCCAGCGCCCGCGCCTCCAGGGCATCGACGTTGTCGGGCGCCAGCTCGAGCGCCTTCGAGAAGTCCTTCACGGCCGCGGGCAAGTCATCGCCAGCCATGTAGGCCCGCCCCCGCTCGACATAGATCGCCGGATTGGCTGGCTCGAAGGCTATCGCGCGCGACAGATCCTCGATCGCTTCCTTCTCCTCGTCGGCCAGCAGCTTTGCCTGCGCCCGGTTCCGATAGCCGAGCGCCGACCGCTGGTCGATCTCCACGGCGCGCGAAAAGTCGCGCAGCGCCGTCTGCGGCCGGTCTGCCGCCAGATGCACGCGGCCTCGCCCATTCAATGCCGCCACCGCCGTAGGCGTCAGCTCCAGCGCCTTCGTGTAATCGACAAGAGCAGCCTCGCCCTGCTGGAGCGCAATGTGGGCGCTAGCGCGGTTGTTGTAGGCGGCGACGTAGCCCGGCGCCAGCAGGATGGCACGATCGAAGTCACGCATCGCCTCCTGCGCCAGCCCGATCGTCAACAGCGTGCTGCCGCGATTGTTGTAGATCGCCGCGTATTCGGGATAGAGCTGCGCCGCATCGTTGAAATCGTCGATCGCTTCCTTCGGCCGGTTCAGCCGGGCCAGCAGGACCCCGCGATCATTGAGGATGATGGCGCGGCGATCGTTCGACAGTTTGGTGTCGCGCAACGCTTCGCCGAACAGCCCCAGCGCCTCGTCGAGCTTGCCCTGCAGATGCGCCTTTGCCGCCTCCAGTGCGAGGCGCCGGCCGTCCTGGGCCGAAACCGGCACGGCGGCCAGCGTCGACAGCCCCAAGGCCGCGACACAAGCCAATATGATCAGGACTGGAGACCGCTTCGGCATCGAGGAATCCCGCTTGGATTCGTTGGTCACGTTTGGGCGATCGGCTATCGCGCGTCAACAGCTTGAACACACAATGTGACGGCAAAACCGAGGCCCCATTGCGCCAGCGCAACCGTCCATCCGGCAACACGCCGTCAAATCGGCATTTGCCGCCCAGCCGATCCTTCACCCGCGCAGAGACAGCAGATGCTTCAGAACGTGCGGCATCATCTCGGGAAGGTCCTCGGCGATCAGGCCCCACCCGAAGGCCGACGCACATGCTCCATGCAGCCAGACAGCGGCGCATGCGGCATCGAACGCCGGCATCCCCTGCGCCAGCAGTCCGGTCATGAAGCCCGCCAGGACATCGCCGGACCCGGCCGTTGCAAGTGACGGCGGCGCATTGGCGTTGATCGCCGCACGCCCGTCCGCCGCCGCAATCACGCTGTCGGGCCCCTTCAGGACAACCACGGCGCCGGCTCGTGCTGCCGCTGCACGCGCTCGCTCCAGCTTGCTGCCGGCCAAGTCGGGGAACAGCCGCTTGAACTCCCCTTCGTGCGGCGTCAGTATAACCTTCGCCTCGCGACCACCCGCTGCGCCCTGACCACGGGCGCCGATCAAAGCGAACAGCGCGGATGGCATCGCCTCGAACGAGGTCAGCGCATCCGCATCGAGAACCACAGCGGCCCGGGAGGCGAGACCGATTTCGACCATCCTGCGCGTGGCCTCGCCCACCCCGCAGCCCGGACCTATCAGGACAGCATTCCGGCGCTCGTCCGCAAGCGTGCCGGCAAGCCCCTCCGGCACCGTAAAGGGCTCGACCATGATGGCAGTCAACTGCGCGGCGTTGACAGGGAACGCGGCGCGCGGACTTGCAACCGTCACGAGGCCGGCGCCGGTCCGCAACGCACCACGTGCACCCAGACGCGCCGCGCCGGTCTTCTCCGCCGGCCCCGACACTACGATCGCATGCCCCCGCCGGTACTTGTGTGCGTCGGGAGACGCGACCGGGAATGCGCCGCACCACAGCGACGGCTGATTGATCCAGCACAGCGGGTTGATCCGTTGCAGCGTCTCTGCCGGAATACCGATGTCGACGACACTCACGTCACCGCAATAGCTGCGGCCCGGCAGAAGAACATGGCCGGGCTTGCCGCGGAAGAACGTCACGGTCCGCGTCGCGCGGATGACCTGGCCCGAACCGGAACCGCCCGCGATTTCGCCTGTCGATCCGTTGAGACCGGTTGGCACGTCGACCGAGAGCACGCAGGGACCCGTCGTCGTGCCGCTCAGCGCATTGACCGACGTGACCCAGTCCTTGATCACCCCGTCCAGCGGGCGATCGAGTCCGGCGCCCAGCAGGGCGTCGACGATCAGGTCGGCCTGCGCCATGTTTGCCTCGCCCTCGCCGGCCCCTGCGACGGTCCCCGCCCAGCGGCGCGCCATCTCGCCGGCGTCTCCCGTGAGCCGCGACGGATCGATCACGCAGGCGACGTGTACGTCAAATCCGCGCAGGGCAAGCAGCCGCGCGGCAACGAAACCATCTCCGCCATTGTTCCCGGCACCGCACAAAACGACGATACGAGATCCCGCGGGAACCATACGCTGTCCCTCGTCGGCGACAGCTCGCCCGGCTCTCTCCATGAGCTCCAGGCTCGCGACGCCGGACTCGACCGCGAGGCGGTCCGCCCGACCCATTTCATCGGTCGTCAGCAGCTCCAGGCCTGCATTGGAATTAATCGCCATTCCCGACCGTCCGTGATTATTTTTTATGCACAATGCATATTATTTATTCACTCGCTGCTGGTATCGGCAGCACATGCCTTTCCCATCATTGGCTGCCAACCCATTGACGTCAAAGCCATTCATCCGCCGGTGATGTTTTGGCACATCCTGTGCTAGGTTGAGATGAGCTGGACGATACGGCAGCCGAAAACTGCTCTGGAGGTTGCAGACATCGCATGAAAAAGATTGAGGCAATCATCAAGCCGTTCAAGCTCGATGAAGTGAAGGAGGCGCTACAGGAGGTCGGCTTGCAGGGCATTACGGTGCTCGAGGCAAAAGGCTTCGGACGCCAGAAGGGCCACACCGAACTCTATCGCGGAGCCGAATACGTCGTCGACTTCCTGCCGAAGGTGAAGATTGAGGTCGTATTGGCCGACGAGATGCTGGACAAAGCCGTTGAGGCGATACAGAAGGCTGCCAAGACCGGCCGCATCGGTGACGGCAAGATCTTCATTTCCAACATCGAGGAGGCTATCCGCATTCGAACGGGTGAAACCGGAAGCGACGCAATCTGAGGAGTCTCGGGACTGACCGTCCGGTTATAGCGAAGCCATTGCTGACCACGCCCCAGCCTCGGTCCAAGCGTCCGCCGGCTGGCAGGACTCCAGTCGTGCAATCCGATCTGCTTATAGCCTTCAGCGAACTTCCCACTGGTCAAACGCACAGTTCAACAGCATCCACCGTAGGGGGAGCATGACGATGAAACCTGCCGATGTCCTGAAGACGATCAAGGACAAGGACGTGAAGTTCGTGGACCTCAGGTTTACGGACACCAAAGGCAAGATGCAGCATGTGACCGCGGAAGCGAGCTGCATCGACGAAGGCGTGTTCGCCGACGGCTACGCGTTCGACGGCTCCTCGATTGCCGGCTGGAAAGGCATCGAGGCATCCGACATGATGCTGATGCCGGACGCAGCTTCCGCGCACATGGATCCGTTCTTCGCCCAGACGACGCTGGCGCTGTTCTGCGACGTGCTCGAGCCCTCGACCGGCGAGCTGTATGAGCGCGATCCGCGCGCCATCGCCAAGCGGGCGGAAGCGTACATGAAGTCGACCGGCGTGGGCGACAGCGTGTTCTTTGGTCCGGAAGCCGAGTTCTTCATCTTCGACGACGTGCGGTTTACGGCCGAACCCTATTCGACCGGGTTCCGTCTCGACTCGTCGGAACTCCCCTCGAACTCGGGAACCGAGTACGAGATGGGCAACCTCGGCCACCGCCCGCGCACCAAGGGCGGCTACTTCCCGGTTCCGCCCGTCGACAGCTGCCAGGACATCCGCTCCGAGATGCTCTCGGTCATGGCCGAGATGGGCGTGACCGTCGAAAAGCACCACCACGAGGTTGCATCTGCCCAGCATGAGCTTGGCGTCAAGTTCGGCCCGATGGTCACGATGGCCGACCACATGCAGATCTACAAATACGTCGTCCACAACGTGGCGCAAGCCTACGGCAAGACCGCAACCTTCATGCCCAAGCCGGTGTTCGGCGACAACGGCTCCGGCATGCACTGCCACCAGTCGATCTGGAAGGAAGGCAACCCGACCTTCGCCGGCAACAAATACGCCGACCTGTCGGATACCTGCCTGCACTACATCGGCGGCATCCTGAAGCACGCCAAGGCCATCAATGCCTTCACCAACCCTTCGACGAACTCCTCCAAGCGGCTCGTCCCGGGTTACGAGGCGCCCGTGCTGCTGGCCTACTCGGCCCGCAACCGTTCGGCATCATGCCGCATTCCCTACACCACCAGCCCGAAGGCCAAGCGTGTCGAGGTTCGCTTCCCCGATCCTTCGGCCAATCCCTATCTGGCCTTCGCCGCGATGCTGATGGCCGGACTGGACGGCATCACCAACAAGCTCAATCCGGGCGACCCGATGGACAAGAACCTCTACGATCTGCCGCCGGCAGAGCTCGCCGAGATTCCGACCGTAAGCGGATCGCTGCGCGAGGCCATGGACAGCCTCGACAAGGATCGCGCCTTCCTCAAGATGGGCGGTGCGTTCACGGATGATATGATCGATGCCTACATCGAGCTCAAGATGGCCGAGGTTGCGCGTTTCGAAATGACACCGCATCCGATCGAATTCGACATGTACTATTCGGTGTAGCCGGCGCAGGTGCCGGACCCATCAAATCCGGCACCGCGTCTCATCACCATACTGAAAAAAGGCGAGGGGCGGGGCCCGGCGCGCAAGCACCGGGCCCTAATTCTTTCGGATGCGGGATTCGGCGAGACACGCCTTGACCATGGTGTTCGTCGCCTGCACCTGCCTCAACGCCCTCCGGTACATACTTTTGACACGCATATTTTTGGTGTCCAGCTTGGCAAAGCCCGAGCCCATCATGAATTCGCCGAGCGCCCGCGGCATATCGAACGTGCTGCGCCCTTGAGCATCGACTGCGGTATAGCGGTCAAGCGTCCGGCCCGATGACAGCTTCGGGTTGGTGAGCCAGGCGAACATGGCAGAGGCCGAGACCTGCGGCGCCAGCATCAGATCCGGCTCATCGTACACTCTCAGCGCGGTGACCTGCTGCATACGCTGGTAGTTTGCAACTTCCGCCAATTGTATATAGCCACGCTCGTAGTATCGATTTCCGTTCGGCTCGACGGCAAGCTGCGCCTTGTAGTGGGGCGCATACGTGCTCCAACGCGTCAACTGCCTTATCGTGCATTTTTCTGTCATGCAGCGCCCGGCCCGCAGCGGGAGGCTGCCGGATTCGCGATCCGCCAATGCCAGCACGTAGGCCAGCCAATCCTCGTTGCGAACCCACGGCGGCCGGCTCGCAGCCCTCAGGATCGCCTCGATCGACGTCACCTGACGCGGCTGTAGGCCGATGGCCTCGCGCCCTTCGACGGCGGCGGTCTTGAGACGGCTATCGTAGCATTTGATAAAATCGTCGATCCGGTACGCGGGCATCTCCCCGCGCAGGCCCAGGTTCTCGCTTGCAAGTCCGAGACTGACGACGCGAAGCCGCTCCTGCATCGAATCTTCAAGCTGGTAGTACACCATCAACTGGATGCAATCCGCGTTCGACAGATCGGCCTTGCGCTGATTGTGATGGGCATCCGCATCGCAATCCCAGAACCGGCCGCTCTGTATGCCGAGGATGTCCCGGGACGCCTGCGACAGCCGCCAGCCCAACGGGATGCGGAAAATCGTATCCTGGAAACGCGCTTCGTGAATGTACGGCAACTGGACCTTCGGCAACCCCGTCTCCGGTGACGTTTCAGCCACCTTGTTCAATACGGCGAGCCGGCGCTTGGCCCCGTTGATCGCAATCGGCGTCCGCGCCGAGCGCGTGCTGAGCAAGGCCCGGATCGGCTCCAATCCATCGCCCATCGCGTAGCCCGTACGCTTTGGATACTCGCCGGTCGTCAGCACGATCAGATGGATGGCGATGCGTGGACCATCGGGGCCGTCCAGCTTGCCGCTTGTCGCCTCGAGCTTTCCCACGATCTGGGCAATGAGGTCGATGGCGGTGTCCACGCCGGAATTGTCGAAGTATCCACCATCGACGATGCGGGTTTTGACCGGCTTGCCCGCCTCGTTGCAATCCGTCGTGAGAGACCCCGCCGGAGTGAGCCACGGAAACCGCGCGCTGAGCCCGATTGCCGTCGCAAGCGGGATGTCCCGCCCCTGGCAGGGACCACGGCTCTCGAACTTCGTTTTCCCGCCAAAGTCGCTGAGAAACCTGCCGTGCAGGTTTTTGTTCCAGAGCGGGAACTGCAGCATCTCCGCATTGGTCTGGTTCTTTTCGACCAGGAACGGAGAGATCAGCAGCCGTCGTCCGCTATCGGATTCGGTCGCGTTGATCAGCAGGGCTGGCGCGGAACCTTGCGGCGACCATAACTTCAGCGTGCTTTCCTTCAAAGGGTTTGCGCCGGGGATCGCGGCCGCCTTCCAGGCATCCTCGAACGCAACATCGAGCCAGCGTGCGCGATCGAACACCGGCACCGGAAACGGCAGGAAACGCTGGGTGAAGTCGGGAAACAGCGCACCGGCTGCCAGCGGCGCGAGAAAATCCGTGGAGAGGATCTTCTCCGTCGCAAGTTCATGCGGTCCAGGCTTGGGGTTGACGACGCGTGCCGAGGCGAGTTGCTCTACTGCGGGACACGCACTCGGCTGGGCGGTCTCATCGACAGCAGTTGCGCCGGCTGGCTGCGGGCTGACTGCCTGCGGACTGCCGGGCTGTTGACTGGGTGGCTGCGGGCTGGGTGGCGATTTCGGATCTCCCGGCGGAACCGCTGCCAATCCCTTGGTGACGGCCGCAAAGACCCCGGCACCCAGACTTCCGCCCGATACGCTCGATATGGCGAACAGATGGTGCCGGAAGCGCGGACAGAGATCCTGAAGCCGCGCCAGAAGCGTTGCTGCATGCTGCGCTGCATAGATGCCGCCACCCTGCGCCGCCACGACGTACACGGGATAAACGGTCTTGTAGGACTGCCGGTCGGGCCGCGCGCGATACCACGCCTCGAAGCTGGACCAGGCATCGGCCGGGATCCGGTTGAGCTGTTCGGGCGAGGCTGCCCGCGTCTTGTCCGCCGTGCTGCGAATTTCATGATTGTCGTTCAGATCGAGCGCGGCAAAGGTCAGCGCAAAAGCAGCCAGGACGACGAGGAAGGGGATGCCGGTCATCTCCTGCCAGACCGTCATCTGGCCGGTCATCAGCATGATGGCGATGAAGAACAGCCCGACCAGCGGCAGCGTTCCGATCGCTTGCGGCAGTTCCACCGGCGATTTCAGCGTGGCAAACGTCATCGCAATGACAATGCCGACCGAGATCAGGAGACCGAAGAAGCTGAAGAATCCATAGCCTTTCCTCGGCCCCTGGAGGTGACGCCTCCCGTCGCCTCGATAAACGCCGATGACCACGATTGCGGCCAGCACCACGACCGCCAGCAGCAGCGTCATGATTGCGCCATGCACCAGTCCGGCATCGAGCTGCTCGTAGACCCGCCGCGCAAGCCCCTCCCATGGACTTCCAACCGAAACCGCGTGGATGCTCTTTTCCGGACGCGAGGCAAGCATGCCCAACGCCGCCGCCGGAATGGGCAGGATGCCGATAACGGCCGGCGCTGCCGCCAGCACGCTCTGCGCGACGCGGGCATCGGCAGCGACCTTGCTCCCGCAATGCTGCACGATCTGGTAGCTCACCCACCAGAACACCAGCGCCATCACGGCAAGCGATCCCAGGCCCAAGCCGATCTCGGCCGGGTTCCGGTCGGACGCGGCGATACGATAGAGTTCGCGGACCTGATCCGGCGCATACAGCACGACGGCAGCCGCGATCGAGGCAAGCATCGCGCCGCCGAGCAGCCGCACGGCCGTCAGCAGCTCGACGACATTCCACCTTGCGCGATCCGCCCCCTGAGCCAGCGGTTCCATGCATCGCCCCCAAAAATAAATACGCTGTAACGCAATAAAATCGCGGCGCCGGGCCGACACCCCCATCGCCGCCGTAAGTATGACTACGATTTTCCCGGGCTCACGTCCAACAACCGGAGCGTCACCGAATGGGCCGGTCTCCTTCCGGCCGTTCGCTCATCGCATGGTCGATGCGCCCCTGCCGGGGTGTCAGCACCAGCCACGCCACAAGGCATATGACCCCCGACACGCCGAACGCCAGCCTCAGCCCGACATGCTCGGCCAGCACACCGACGATCACCGCACCCAGCGCGGGAACGCCGCGATAGATCATCGCGACGAGGATCATGACCCGGCCGCGCATCTGATTGCTGACCACAGTCTGCGTCATCGCCTGGATGGACACGCCCATCAACGTCAGCGTGAAGCCCCAGCCCACGGCGGAAACGACACCGGCTGCCAGGTTGGGCGTTGCGACAAAGGCAATCGTCGACAGGCCGAGCCCGGCGCTAGACAGGATCGTCAGATGCGTAAGCCCTTCGACGCGCCCGCGTGTCGCCAGGAACATCGCCGACAGCAGCGAGCCGATCCCCATCGCCGATGTCAGCCACGCCAGCCCGGTCGCGCCGGAGAGGAACACCTCGTCGGCGAACCCGGGCAGCAGGTCCTGCATCGGCCGGGCGACGATCGATATCACGAACAGCAGGAGAAAGAGCGGCCGCAGGCCCTGATGCCGCCTGACGTAGGAGAGCCCCGCGCCGAGATCCGCAATGAAGCTGCTGCGAGCGCGTGCACTCCGGTCAGGCGGCGGCATCTTGATGCGGCGAACCTGCACCACGAACGCGAGACAGCCTGCGACATGCGCAAAAAAAGCGCCTGCAACCCCCGCTATCGGAATGACAACAGCCGCGAGCATCGGCCCGATGAAGCGGGAGCCGTGAAAGATCGAGCTGTCGAGCGACACAGCGGTCGGAAATTCCTCGCGCGGCACCATCGAAGGCACCACCGTCTGTCTTGCCGCCGTGTAGATCGGCTGAATGACGCCCGTCAGCAGCGACAGCGCGAACAGCAGCCAGATCGACATGTGGCCGCTCACCGTCGTCACCGCCAGCAATAGCGCCTGAGACATGATCACAAGCTGCGTCCAGCGCATCTGCTTGAGCGGATCAGTACGGTCGATAAGGGCCCCGGCGAGCGGCCCCAGCACCATCATCGGCGCCAGATCGGCCGCTGCGACGGCCCCGACCCACGCATGCGAGCGGGTGAGCTCCCAGGCCATCCAGCCGACCGCGAGCCGCTGCATCCAGCCGGTAGTGTAGAACGGTCCGATACCCGACATGAACAACGCAAAGTTGCGATGGCGCCAGATGCGGATGACAGGATTCGCCCTGACGCTGGCCATGTCGAACCGGAACAGGCTCATGGGCGGTTGAACGCTCCTTGGGTCGAGGGCGGATTGCAGCGGGTGGGAGACTGGATGTGACAAGGTGCGCCGGGCCGCACCCGAACGCAAGCTCGGCCGAGCTATGACCGCCCGCTTCGGCACAGTCCAGCCCGATCACACCATGACTTGCCACATAGCATGGCTAACATGCAGTTTACGCCGGTCGTTCTGGCGGACGATCAGGGATCGAGGGGGTAGAGCATGACCGATGATATTCTGAAGCCGGCGACACGCTACGCATTGGTGATCGGAAATGCAGGCTATGCCGGTGCCGCGGCACTCAAGAACCCCGTGAACGATGCGAAGGCCATGGCAGCGTCGCTGGCCAAACTCGGCTTCAAGGTGACCTCCGGCATCGACCTCACGGGCACAGACTTGCTGCGCACGGTCGGCAGCTATTGCCGCGAACTCGACGAGGCCGCCCAGCGCGGCGAACAGGTCGTCGGGCTGCTCTACTACGCGGGCCACGGCATCCAGGTCGACGGCGAGAACTACCTGCTGCCGACCGACGTCAATATCGCCAACAAGCTCGACCTTCGCTCCCAGTGCGTCGAGCTGGACATCGTCATGGAGGCGATGGGCGGCGCGGCCCGGACAAGCCTCATCATCCTCGACTGCTGCCGCAACAATCCGTTGCCCCGCACGCTCGGCGCCGGCGGCTACCGCGGCTTGCGGATGGATCACGGCCTCGCCAACGTGCACGCCCCGAAAGGGGTCTACGTGGCTTTCGCCACCCAGCCGAACTTCGTCGCCCTGGACGGGGAGGGCCCCAACAGCCCGTTCACGGCCGCCCTGCTCGCACACATCGACGACCCGGAGATCCAGGTGTCCGAGGTCATGATGCGGGTCCGTCTCCAGGTTTACGAGGCGACCAAGGGCGAGCAGATCCCCTGGGACCACTCAGCCCTGTTCGAGCCCTTCGTCTTCCGGTCCGCCGACCCCGATGCGCCCCCTCCCGATATCTCTCCGGAGGCGCTCGCACGTCTGCGCCGCGATCAGGAGAAAGCCCGCGAGGAAAGCTATTGGGAAGCCGTGCGGCGGACGACGAACGTGCGCTTTCTGCAAAGCTTCCTGATCCAGTTTCCATCCAGCGCGCACAGGGAAGCGGCGCTGGCGCGGATCGACAAGCTCCGCGCGCTGACCTACTGGCGCAAGCTGGCATGGCGGGGCGCGGCTGCGATCGCCGTACTCGCCGTGGCCTACCTCGGCGTCAACTGGATGCGCTATACGACGATCGCGGAAGCCAGCATCGTCGGCGGCGACATCGAGGGCGACGACTGGCGGGAACGCTCGTCCTACCCCTGGTGCAAGCTCCGCTGCGTGGTGATGAGCAACTGCATCGCGTTCAGCTACGAGCCGTCCCGCGGCCGCTGCAGTCTCAAGTCCGAAGCCGCGTTCTACGAGCGATCACGCGCACGCCAAGGTCAGACGCCCGAGTTCTCCGAGATCGCCTACGGCTACACGCCGCCGAAACTGAGCCGTTTCCGGCTGCACTGGGCCCGCGCCCTCACCGGAACGCCGGTTCCGCGCGCCGCCATCGAGGCGATCCCCGGCCTCAAGGACAAATTCCGGGCCGACCGGCGCAGCGACGAGGACTACCTGCAGCTCAGCAGCCTGCAGTGCCAGCAGGCCTGCGAGACGCTCGGCTCGGCCTGCACGGGTTTCAGTCACACGCGCTGGGGCGGCGGCTGCGAACTGTTCTCGCAAGTGACGGGCTTCTTCATCGACCCACGCAACAACCGGCCTCTGTTCTCGCCGGCCACGATCGCCGGCTGCAACGAGCCTGCCATCGAGGACTGCCGGCCGCGGACGGAGGCAGGCCCCGCAGCGGCGACAACGAAGGTCAATCGGCCAACTCCGGCACCGGCATCAACAGCTTCGGGGACACCGACTCCAGCGGAAAGCACTCCCCCGCAATGATATTTGAGCCTATATGACACCCGCTCGGGCCGGCCCATGCATGCCGCCGCCCAGCCGCCCCAGCGACCGGAGTTCAATCGATGCCGAAAGCCGATGCCGCCAATCCCCTGCTCGCGACCTGGACGGGTCCCTACGAGATTCCGCCCTTCGGCCACATCGCGCCCGAGCATTTCGGCCCGGCATTCGAGGTTGCACTCGCTCGGCACACCGCGGAGATCGCCAGGATCGCTTCCGCGACATCCAAGCCGACCTTCAAGAACACGATCGAAGCGCTTGAACGGTCGGGCCGCCTGCTCCGCCGCATCGGCGCCGTGTTCTGGAATCTGGCCGGCTCGCATACCAGCGACGCGTTGCAGGCGACCGAACGCGAGATCGCTCCGCGCATGGCCGCCCACCGCAACGCCATCACCTCCAACGCAGCCCTGTTCGCCCGCATCGATGATCTCTTCGAGCGCCGCAACCGCCTCAAGCTGACGCCGGAGCAACGCCGTGTCCTGGAACGCACGCACGTTTCCTTCGTGCGCGCCGGTGCGAAGCTGTCGGAGAGCGAGAAAAAACGCATGGGCGAGATCACCCAGCGCCTCGCGACCCTCGGCACCCAATTCAGTCAGAACGTGCTCGCCGATGAAAAGGCGTTCGAGCTGCCCCTTCCAGATCCGGAGGACCGGGCCGGCCTGCCGGATTTTCTCGTGGCCGCGGCCGCCGGCGCCGCCAGGGCACGCAAGTCCGCGGCCAGCCATGTCATCACGTTGTCGCGTTCGCTGATCGAGCCATTTCTGACGTTCTCCTCTCGCCGCGACCTGCGCGAGCAGGCCTTCAAAGCCTGGATCAAGCGCGGCGAGAACGGGGGATCCACGGACAATCGCGCGATCGTGGCGGAAACCCTCAAGCTGCGCGAGGAACGGGCGCGCCTGCTTGGATACGACACCTTTGCCGCGTTCAAGCTCGACGACAGCATGGCCAAGACGCCGGACGCCGTCCGCGACCTGCTCGAGACGGTATGGACGCCCGCCCGCGAGCGGGCGCTGGGCGAGCGTGACAAACTGCAGGCATTTGCCGCCGGCGAGGGCGCAAACATCACGATCGAGCCGTGGGATTGGCGCTACTACGCAGAGAAGGTGCGCACGGCCGAATACGCGCTCGAAGAGTCGCGCATCAAGCCCTATCTGCAGCTCGACAACATGATCGCAGCCGCTTTCGCCACAGCCGAGCGCCTTTTCGGCTTGCGCTTCTGCGAGGTCCACGGCCTGCCGCTCTATCACCCCGACGCGCGCGCATTCGAGGTGATGGACTCCGACGGGCGGCACGTCGGCCTGTTCCTCGGCGATTATTTCGCCCGTCCGTCGAAGCGGTCCGGCGCCTGGATGAGCGGCTTCAGGGGACAGGAAAAGCTTTCCGGCGACATTCGCCCGATCATCGTCAACGTCTGCAACTTCGCCAAGGCAGAGGAAGGCAAGCCGACGCTGCTCTCGATGGACGATGCGCACACATTGTTTCATGAGTTCGGCCACGCGCTTCACGGCCTGCTCTCCGACGTCACCTACCCTTCGATTGCCGGTACGGCCGTTGCGCGCGATTTCGTCGAGCTGCCGTCCCAGCTCTTGGAGCACTGGCTGATGACGCCGCAGATCCTGGGCGAATTTGCCCGCCATTACGAGACCGGCGAGCCGATGCCGCCGGCGCTGATCGAGCAGATCAGGGCAGCCCGCACCTTCAATCAGGGCTTCGCGACGATCGAATTCCTCGCATCCGCAATCGTCGACATCGACTTCCATGCAGCGCCTGCAAGCGGCGATCCGATGCAGCGCGAGGCCAATACGCTGGCCCGGATCGGCCTGCCGCGCGAGATCGTCATGCGCCACCGCACGCCGCACTTCGCGCATGTCTTTTCCGGCGATGGATACTCATCCGGATACTACAGCTACATGTGGTCGGAAGTTCTGGATGCGGATGCCTTCGCGGCTTTCGAGGAAACGGGCGACGTGTTCGACGCGGAGACCTCGGAGAAGCTGCGCAGGTTCATCTATGGCGCCGGCGGCAGCCGCGACGAGACCGAAGCCTATATCGGCTTCCGCGGCAAGCTGCCGAGCGTGGATGGCCTGTTGCGGAAACGAGGGTTGGCGGCCTGACCGGGGCGTTGAACTCGTTCCGTCCCTATATGAAATAGAGGATGCAGCCTGCAATCGCGGCGAGAGCGCCGTAGCGGGCGATGACCTTTACGAACACGACGACGGCAAACAGCACCCACTCGAGCGTCCGCCAGGCAAGCCGCAGAAGCTCGCCCATCGCAAGACCGATCAGGATGCCGATCGTCATCTGGGCCGGCGGCACATGTGTCGTGAGCCACGTCACGGCCTGCTCCACGGTCCACCCAGCCTCCGCCGGCGCATCAGCCGCCGACGCCGGCATTGCCAGGCCGATGGCCAGAAGCACTGCCAGCGCAATCGACGCGCTCGGGATACGCCTACTCATTCGCTCTTCCGCACAAAGCGCCCGTCTCTGCGGACAAAGATTGACGCGCGGTCAACTGACGACGCCATTCTAGCGCCGCCACCTCAATGTGCGGTTAACTGGCCGGCCGCCCTCTGCGGTCAAGCTTTCGCCGCTAAAGCGTCGGACCTTAAATGCGACCCACGCCTGGGTCGATCCCGAAGGCGCATTCAAGGTCCAAAGACGCTTTAAGGTCATAGTGTTCAAAGCAACTTTGGACTTGAGATTCACTCCCCGCCCAGCCTCGAACTGAGGTGAATTTCAAGTCCGTTGCTTTAGAGTTGCACAGCCTCTCCCGGCACGGGCACCAGCCCCACGCAAACGGAGCTCGACGCCCGATGTCCGCACGATGGCTGCTGACCATCATCCTGCCGTTGCTGGCCAGCCTGCCGCCCGCTCACGGAGCCCGCGGCGAACCGGCGTATCCATGGCTGAAGCAGGGCACGGCCACGCGCACGCTGCGCGATGCTGTTCAGCCGCCCCCCGGGTTTCAGCGCAGGCCGGCCTCTGCGGGCTCATTTGCCCATTGGTTGCGCCACCTTCCGGTGAAACCCGCAGGCTCCCCCGTGATGCTTTACGACGGCCGACGAAAGCCGCGCCAGGACGCCCACGCCGCCGTCATCGATATCGACGTCGGCAGCCGCGACCTGCAGCAATGCGCCGATGCCGTCATGCGACTGCGTGCCGAGTGGCTGTATGCTTCCGGACGATCGGCGGACATCGCCTTCGACTACACCTCTGGCGGGCGGGTTCCGTTCAGCCGCTGGGCCAGGGGAGAACGTCCGAGCGACAACGGCAAGCGCTGGTCTCGCAGGGCGCAACCCGATGCCGGCTATGCGTCGTTCCGCAAATACCTCACGCAAGTCTTCATCTACGCCGGCACCTATTCCCTGTCGCGCGAGATGGAGCCGGTCCGCTCATCGGAAGTCCGGACCGGTGACGTCTTCATCAAAGGCGGGTTCCCCGGCCATGCCGTGCTCGTTGCCGATGTGGTCGAAAAACCCGGGACCGGAGAGCGCCGTTTCCTGCTGATCCAGAGCTACATGCCCGCCCAGGACATGCATGTCCTCAAGAACCCGGCATCGGCGGACGGATCGCCGTGGTACCCGGAACGCTTCTCCTGGCCCCTTTCGACGCCGGAATGGTCGTTCCTGCCGGGAAGCCACAAGCGCTGGCCGGGCGGGCGAAGCTGAGGTCCCATGCGATTTGAGCTGTGCCTCAGCCCACTTCGCCGATCATCGCCAGCTCGTCGAGATTGCATACAAAACCGTCGCCCTTGCGGGTGATCGCCCCCGTATCCTCCAGCATCATCAGCGCGGCATTCACCTTGGGACGGCTCGCACCCACCACCAGCGCCAGCTCGCCCTGGCTGATGCCGAGCCTGATCAGCGGATCGGCCGGCGGTTTGTCGCCATGCTGCTGACGAACGGCCGACAGCAGGTATCGTGCGAGCCGCACCTCGATCCGATGCAGCGCGATGACCTCGAGTTGCTGATCGCCCTCGCGCAAGCGCTGACACAACAGGTCAATCGCGGCGCGCGCGAACCGCGGCGACGTCTCCACCAGCGAGGCGACCTGCGCCCGCGACATCATCAAGGTCTTGACCGGGGATACCGCGGTGGCGTCGGCCGTTCGCGCACCGCCGTCGAGCGTCGCGATCTCGCCGAAGACGTCGCCGGCCAGCGCATGCGTGAATGCCAGCTCGCGCCCTTCCAGCGAAATGATCGACAGCCTGACACGCCCCTCCAGCATGAGGTACAGTTCGCTGCCGGGATCGCCCCGCGAGAAGATCTGCTGATTGGTCTTGAACGAAACCGGCCGCAATTGCCGTGCGACCTTGCCCAGCGTCTCCGGCTCCAGCGCGCCGAACAGCCGGGTCTTGCCGAGCAGCTCGATGGTATCGCTCATCGTCCTGCGCTCCTGGACCTGATCCCTGAAACTCATCGGCAGGATAGCCTATTGGACGGCCGGAAACGAGACGGCTCTTACGGCACCACATATGACGATACTCACCGCGCGCATGCCTGGAAGACCTGAGGGGATTGGCCTTGCGCCCGTGCCTTGCTTCGGCCGATGATCAGACTGCGACAGCCCGCTCCCCGCACCAGAGAGACAAAAGATGACGGTCCAGACCGAGATGATCGACATCAAGGCGTGCAGACTGTCGCTTCGGCGCATCGGACAAGGCAATCCATTGCTCTGGCTGCACGGCACCGACGGCCTCAGCGAATGGCCCGGCATAATCGACAGGCTGGCCGGGACGCACGCGGTGATCGTGCCGGAGCATCCTGGATTCGGCGCCTCGGAAGCACCAGCCTGGATGGATGACGTCTCCGATCTCGCCTACCTTTATCTCGACCTCTTGAAGCGGCTCGATCTGACCGGCGTCGATATCGTGGGGCATTCGCTCGGCGGATGGATCGCGCTCGAGATGGCCGTCCGCTCGACCAGCCGCCTGCGCTCGCTGACGCTGATCGCGCCGGCCGGCATCCACGTGAAAGGCGTCTCCAAGACCGACATCTTCATGATCGACCCCGACGAGCAGGCGATGCTCGCATATGCCGACAGCGCGCTCGGCGCGGCAGCGGCCGAACGCGCCCGCGCCGCCAAGTACCAGGAGGAGGCCGTCGCCAACCGGGTTGCATCCGCGCGATTCGGCTGGAATCCCCGCTTTCACAACCCGCGCCTTGAACGTTGGCTATCGCGCGTCGACATTCCAACGCTCATCGTGTGGGGTGATGCCGACCGCATCTTTCCGCCGGCTCACGCCGAGGCATTCCAAAGCGCCATCCCCGCCTCGAAGCTGGCCGTCATCGGTAACGCCGGCCACCTGCCGCACGTGGAGCGTCAGACCGAAACGCTCTCGGCGATGCATGCCTTCCTCGGAGACCAGCGAGGCGGCGTTTGAGGCCCGACACAAATGCCATGCGCCGGGAATTCTGCATTATCCCCTCTGCCGTCCCGGCGCGGCCATGACGGGCTTTCGTGTGGCTGGCACTCTCATCTCTTCAGCCGTCGCGTCTGGAGAGACTTCGGAACAGGGGCACTAAATGGAAACGTCTATGCCCGGGATGCCCGGCACGCAGCGCCCGACGATGGAAGACCGCGGATAGCCCGCGTCGCGCAATGTCTCAACCAGCTCTGCCGCGCGATCCGCCGCGCAGGACACCAGCAGCCCGCCCGACGTCTGCGGATCGGTCAGCACGTGGCGCCACCATTCGGGGATACCGGTCGGCATTGCCACCTCATCGCCATAGCTCGCCCAGTTCCGGTGCGATGCCCCGGTAACGAACCCTTCGCGAGCCAGCGCGGCTGCAGTTTCGAGCAAAGGCACATTGGAGGCATCGATCACCAACCGCAGCCTGGATCCCCGCGCCAGCTCGAGACCATGACCAAGCAGTCCGAACCCGGTCACATCGGTTATCGCATGCACCTCGGGCCGTTGCGCAAGCTCGGCTCCGATCGTGTTGAGCAGCGTCGTGCTGGCGATCATCTCCGCGTAGTTCCCGGCCGGCAACGCATCCTTCCTGATCGCCGCCGAATAGATGCCGACGCCGATCGCCTTCGTCAGGATAAGCGCGTCGCCCGCCTTGGCATCGCTGTTGCGGCGGAGTTGCT
>JBFWYV010000050.1:0-21461 GCA_050186055.1 Hyphomicrobiaceae bacterium
GCCCCCGTCTTGACCTTGTCGACATTCTCCATGCCGGAAATCACCTGACCCCAGACCGTGTACTGGCCCGTCAGGCCGCGGCACCCCGAATCGTCGAGGCAGATGAAGAACTGGCTGTTGGCTGTGTTGGGATCGCTCGTGCGGGCAGCCCCGACGGTGCCGCGCCGGTAGACGTAGCTGGAGGCTTCGAGCGGCAGGTTGCCGTACTTGGAGCCACCCGTTCCCGTGCCGGTGTGATCGCCCGTCTGGGCCATGAATCCGCTGATGACGCGATGCCATTTCACGCCGTTGTAATAGCCGTCCCTGGCGAGCTGCTTTACGCGGGCGACGTGCTTGGGCGCGAGTTTGGGCAACAGCTCGATCCGCACGGGGCCGCTCTTGAGCTCGATCACCAGTGTATTCTCGGGATCGGCCGCGTTGGCCGGCGCGAGCACCGCCGTGAGATTGAGCAAGGCGATGCTGAAGGCGAGCGCCAGGGCAGTCCGGATAAGCATGCGGCGGGCTCCATGGAAGATCGGGCGTGGCGGTGGCTGGGGGATCGGCCACTGATGCCTGCTGTGTGCTGGCGGCATATGGCAATTCTGGGACCGCCGATCAAGCTTAACGCTCGCCGGCCGTTTGTCCCACGGGACGATCTTGCGGTCAGTCCCGGCCGATAACCGCCATCGCTTCGCCGAACGCAGCCTTGACCTCCGACGTCAACGGGATGGAGGCTGCATCGAAATTCGCCCTCGTCTCCGGCGTAACATAATTACCGATTGCCGCTGTGAAGCTCGGACGTGCCTTGCACCGCTCGAACCAGCCGGCAACCCGCGGGAAGTTGTCCGTCCACAGGTCCGCATGCATCATCTCCATGCGGTAGAAGAACGAGATCAGCCCGGCATCTGCGAGCGTGAACTGATCGCCTGCCAGCCAGTTGCGGCTTTCCAGCGCTTTCTCCATATCGCGCCAATGCCGGCCGAACCTGACCAGCGCTTCGGCCACGATCCTGGACTTCAACCCGCTGTCGAGCAGTTCCCGCCACTTCGCGCGTTTGGCCGGATCCGGTATCGACAGCTTCCCTCGACGGCGTCAAACGCAGGGAATGAAGACATAAACATTTCTTTATGTCTGGTTGCGCCGGGCGTGTGCCCCCGCTATAGAGAGGCGCATTCAGACCGTCGCGCACGAGCTCATCGTCGCGCGCAACAAGTCCAATTCGGATGCTCGAGCGCCGGCGCAGGACCGCAGCGTGGTAAACCACGAGGAGACATCATGGCAGCCGCCAAGGATTACATCGTCAAGGACGTCAAGCTTGCCGACTTCGGCCGCAAGGAGATCTCGCTCGCTGAAACCGAAATGCCAGGCCTGATGGCGACGCGGGAAGAGTACGGCAGGAAGAAGCCGCTCAAAGGCGCCCGCATCGCCGGTTCCCTTCACATGACGATCCAGACGGCGGTCCTGATCGAGACGCTGGCCGAGCTTGGCGCCGATATCCGCTGGGCATCCTGCAACATCTATTCGACCCAGGATCACGCCGCAGCGGCGATTGCCGCGAGCGGCATTCCGGTGTTCGCCGTCAAGGGCGAAAGCCTGAAGGACTACTGGGAGTACACCCGCAAGATCCTGGAGTGGGGCGACGGCGGCACGCCCAACATGATCCTGGATGACGGCGGTGATGCAACTCTGCTCGTGCATCTGGGTTACGCCGCGGAGCAGGGAGACAAGAAGGTCCTCGCGCAGCTCGATAAGCCGAACGGCGAGGAGGAGGAGATCCTTTTCGCCCTCGTCAAGCGCACGCTGAAGGAGAAGCCCGGCTGGTTTGCCGAGCTGGCAAAAAACATCAAGGGCGTGTCGGAAGAAACGACGACGGGCGTGCACCGGCTCTACGAGCGCGAGAAGGCCGGGACGCTGCTGTTCCCGGCGATCAACGTCAACGATTCGGTCACCAAGTCGAAGTTCGACAACCTCTACGGCTGCCGCGAGTCGCTGGTCGACGGTATCCGCCGCGGCACCGATGTCATGATGTCCGGCAAGATCGCGATGGTCGCGGGGTACGGCGACGTCGGCAAGGGCTCGGCCGCTTCACTGCGCCAGGCCGGCTGCCGCGTCATGGTCTCCGAGATCGATCCGATCTGCGCGCTGCAGGCGGCGATGGAAGGCTACGAGGTCGTGACGATGGAGGATGCCGCGCCGCGCGCCGACATCTTCGTCACCGCCACCGGAAACAAGGACATCCTCACCGTCGATCATATGCGGGCGATGAAGGATCGCGCGATCGTGTGCAACATCGGCCACTTCGATAACGAGATCCAGGTTGCCGGCTTGAAGAACTTCAAGTGGACCAACATCAAGGATCAGGTCGACGAGATCGAGTTCCCCGACGGCAAGCGCATCATTCTGCTGTCGGAAGGCCGTCTCGTGAACCTCGGCAACGCGATGGGGCACCCCTCGTTCGTGATGTCGTCGTCCTTCACCAACCAGACGCTGGCCCAGATCGAGCTGTTCACCAATACAGGCAAGTACGAGAAGAAGGTCTACACGCTGCCCAAGCATCTCGACGAGAAGGTCGCGATGCTGCATCTGGCAAAGGTTGGTGCCAAGTTGTCGAAGCTGAGCAAGGAACAGGCCGACTATATCGGCGTCGGCCAGGACGGCCCGTTCAAGTCGGACCAGTATCGGTATTGAGCCGGTGCCGGGGCATTGTCGGCATTTCCGCCTGCAATGCCCCGCGCTCTCCGCTTCGGTGGATGCGGCGGCCGGGTGAAAATATTACGCCACCAAACAACGAGCGGCCGGTCATCGTCTCTCTCCGGTGCCTGTGCGCCACATCGCATGGCCCTCCAGCAAAAGCGACAGTCCGATACGAGCGCCGATCACTATCCCAACGATGACCAGCGGCGCCGATACGGTCAGCGCGCTTGCCGCGCTCATGCCCTGCCCGATCGTGCAGCCGCGCGCCAGCACGCCGCCCAGTCCCATCAGCATCGCACCGGTCAGATGGCGCCTCATCTCGCGTACGTCGTCGAACGCCTCCCATCTGATGTCGTCCTTGGCGGTTGCCGCAGCCGCGGCGCCGCAGACGACGCCGACCACGGACGAGACGCCGAAGCCGACGTCGCGTAATGTGTCGCTCATCAGTTGAAGGAGAAGCCGTCCGGCCGGAGCGACGAAGGAGAGACTTTCGAGTCTCGCCGAATCGAGCCTGTCGACCGCCACTGCCGTCACGCCCCAGCCGCCGCCGACCGCAATCCCCATCACCACGGCGGCCGCAAGCAGCCGGGGCCGCGTTCGCATCCGCCGGTCGAGAATTGCGCCGAGCACGAGCAGAGCGGCGATCCCGAATACGCTCGCGAACGCCGCCGTACCGGCATCGAGACCGGAGAGGCTTGCGATCAGGCCCGGCAGCAAGGTTCCGCCATGAGCGGACAGATCGAAGGCGGCCACACCGGACAGCGCGGTGCGGACTGGCGCGAGCACGCCGGCGGTGAATGCGAATGCTGAAATGCCGACGATACAGGCCGTGATCGCCGCCCTCAGGTCGCCGCCGCCGACCCGCACGAGCAGGCCGAAGCTGCAGGTCCCGGCCAGCGCCATTCCGAAGCCGAAGATGCAGCCTCCGACCAGCGTTCCGACGAGATCGAGCGGTCCGACCGCATAGACGCTCGCTGCGAAGTCGATCGGGATTGCGCGCCCGGCGGCGTATGTCACGAGAATGGCTACGGCAAGCGCCACGCCCCACGCCTTCGCGGCCCGGAAATCGCGGGCGACAAGCGCGTCCTCGATTGCGCTCATCGAGCAGATCCTGCCGTAACGCGCCGCTGCGCCGGCAGCAAATCCGCAAAGGAATCCTCCGATCGTCAGCAGCATCCTGTCATATCCGGCCGGTGCACCGGCATCCGCCGTT
Source organism: Hyphomicrobiaceae bacterium (assembly GCA_050186055.1). GTDB lineage: Bacteria > Pseudomonadota > Alphaproteobacteria > Rhizobiales > Hyphomicrobiaceae > CAMDPA01. Next base: position 3,887 of record JBFWYV010000050.1, read on the forward strand.
GGCGATCATTCGCGGCAGAATTTGTCATAGATCGCCTGAATGAATGCGCGGGTCGATCCGTCCGCCAGGCGGTAGTAGACGACGCGGCCTTCCCGCCGGGTGTCCACCAGCCCGTCGAGCCTGAGCCGTGCGAGTTGCTGGGAAACCATCGGCTGAGACAGGGACAGCAGCCGTTCGAGCTCCATGACGGACCGTTCCCGCTCGGCCAGGATGCAAAGGATCAGGAGCCGGTTTTCGTGAGCAAGGGCTTTCAGGAACTCGCTGGCTTTGCGCGCCTTGTTGCACAGCCGTTTGAGCTCGGGCGAAACCTCGCTGTCGCGTGCAAGAGCATCAACGATGTCCTGTGGCAGAATGGAATTCATTCCGTGGTGCTCCCTGCAGTGTCGCTCCTTGCCGGCAGCCTGCTCGGGTCGCCCACACGCGATTGCGCCGCATGGACTCCGGATTCATCCGCGCGCGGCAACTTCGCTATAAGCTCTCCAAGCAGAGCCCAGAAGAAATCCGGACCCGGATAACCGGTGATGCGGCCGACCTCGCGTCCCGATTCAACCAGGACGAAGGTCGGCGAGACGCGCACCGGTCCGGCCAGTGCGATTGCCGGCCGCAATTTCGTGTGAATGCCGATGACGCGCAATGGCGCGCGCTTGCCTTCCGGCGAGCGTGGATAAGCCGGACCCACGTCCTGGCGCCAACGCAGGCACCATGGGCAGCCTTTCTCCTCGAACATCAGGAGTTCGGCGCCAGCGGCTGGAAGCGGCAGGCTGACCGACGAAAAAACCGCAGTCAGCACAAGGAGCAGCGATGAGAGCACGGCTGCCGGCCTGTAACCGGTCTGCAATCGCAGTCGAGTGCCGGCAGCCATGCGCAACTCCGCTATTTGTTGACAGGGCTCTCGGGATCGAACAGCAGAGCCACGAGGTCCTTGATCTGCTGTTCCGACAGCACCTTGTTGTGACCGAACCGCGGCATGCTGGAACATGGAAAGACAGCCTGCGGATTGTAGATCTTGGCAAATGCAGCTTTCTTGTCGGCCTCGGCGTAGTGCCTGATCTTGCCGTATTCCAAAAGGCTCGGTCCCAGCGTGCCGAAGCTCAGCTCCTGCCTCGACAGTTGATGGCAGGCATAACAGTTCCCGCCGTTGACCGTAGCGGGCTTGTCATTGAAGCGTCCGCCGAAGCCCGATTGCGCAATCTTCTCGCCGGCCTTCCAGTCTCCCATCAGATTGCCGTCGGCCGGATACTTGATGGTCGCGGTTTCGCGCGCCAGTATCTTCTTCTCTTCGGCCGCAGGCGGCTGGTTATGGTATTTCGAGCAGACCATCTGGGTCTCGTCCTGCTTCAGGCGTTCGGCCCACACGCCCTTGGCGCCCTTGAACATATCTGCATAGACCTTGTCCACCTTGGCCTGGTCGACCTTGTCCTGCGCGCAAGCCGGCGTCAGACATGCCCAGATTGCGCCGGCGACGATGACGATGCGTTTCATGACTGGTCCTCCCCCTTAGCGCTTTATGGATGGCACGTTGATCTCGCCACCTTCCGCCTGCTTGTTGAGATAGACCGTAAGCGCCGTAACGCCGTCCGAGGCGAACTCCACGCGCGGCATGCGCATCTGCCGGTAGCAGTCGTAGATACGATGCTGGACCGTACGAACCTGGCTCTGCGAGACCCGGTAGGTCGGCCAGGCGGCTTGTGTGAGCTGGGCGTCCTTGCCGGGCTTGTTGAGCTGAGGGAGCCCCTGCAGCCTGATCCTCCTGCCCGCCTCGCCGTGGCATGTCGAGCAGGAGAAATCGTTGCTGGCGGCGCGCTTGTAGAATAGCGCCTCGCCGATCAGATAAGCCTCTTTCTCCTTGGGATGCGAAAGCGGCAGCGACAGCTTCATGCCGTTCGACTTGTTTGAAACGAACGCGACGAGATCTTCCATGTCGGAGTTCGCCGCCCGGTTCGATGGGCTGAATTTGCGCTTGATGACGTCTTTGGTGTCGAGACCCTGGATCGTCTCCATGCACCACAGGATGCGCTGCGAGATGTCCATCACCTTGTCGGCGTCTTTGAAATAGCGCGGCAGCTTGGCGAATGCCCCTTCGAGCTTGCCGGATCCCTCCCCCAGATCACATGTCTCGAGGCTGACGTTCTTTGTTCCCCGTTTCGTTTTCCACAGGATCTCGCCACGGTCGACATTGAGATAGCCGGGGTTGGAGAAGGGATCGTTGATCATCGCGCGGTAGTGCTCGATCTCCTTCTCGCTCTCGTCGGTTTGGGCCTGAGCCGGGCTTGTGAGCACGCCGGCGGCCAGCCCGGCCGCCAGAACCAGGCATTTGCGTCCTCCTAGCATTCCACCCTCCGGAATTTTCTCGACTAGCGTTTCTATGCGAGCCGTTTCGCGCTTCGCTACGGCGGCATTTTCCTCCCCACGTCCACTGCAATTGTCCGTACCGATGACACGTCACGCTGGTATGCATGCCGGCTGTCGATCCGGGCAGGAAACGCGAGTCAATATCACTCCCGTTGACCGATCTTTATTTCCGGTATCGACGCGTGCCTGCGCGCTACCGTTCAGATTGGCGGCAAGTGATCGAGCATTGTGCTTCAAGCATGCCAGGGTTGCAACAACGAATAGCAATATGCTAATCTTTAGATGCCGGGAGGCGGGGTAAAGCCTCCACACATGGTCCGACTGTTCGATGGGCGCAGGCGAAACGGACCGGTGCAACTGCCGGCGGGAGAGGTGGGCGGTCCATCAAACGAATGGCGCGCCAGGAAAACCAGGGAGAGCAGAATGGTCGGCAAGGTCGGGGAGTATTCCCGCAGGCAATTCACGCAAGGAACCGCCGGCATCCTGGCCTTTGCCGCCGTAGCGAGCCCGCTGCTGACATTCCCGGCCATGGCCACGCCTGACGCAGTGGCGGCGGCAATCAGGAAGACATTCGGTGACAAGCCGATGGCGAGCGGCAAGATCAAGCTCGATCTGCCGTCGATCGCTGAGAACGGTCTCGTTGTGCCATTGAATTTCGAGATCGAAAGCCCGATGACTGAAAAAGATTACGTGAAGAGCGTGAGTTTTTACGCCGACGGTAATCCCAATCCGCAGATCGCTGATTTTCACTTCTCGCCGATGAGTCCGAAGGCGGCTGCGCAGATCCGTATTCGACTGGCGAAAACCCAGAACATCGTCGCCGTTGCGGAAATGTCGGACGGCAAACTTTATACCGCGAAGAAAGAGGTCAAGGTCACGATCGGCGGCTGCGGCGGCTGAAAAAAAGATCCCTCGACTGCGCGCCTGGCGCTCCAATATGACAAGCCGCAATCTCGCGTGAAGGTTATTCGCAATGGCCAACAAACCGACGCCCCGCATTCGCATGCCCGAGACCGCCAAGGCTGGCGAGGTCATCGAGGTCAAGACGCTGATCGCTCACCCCATGGAGACCGGGCTGCGCAAGGACGCGGCAGGCAAGCCGATCCCGCGTCAGATCATCAAGCAGTTCGTTGCCAAGTTCGACGGCAAGGAGATCATGCGGGTTGACTGGCACCCTTCCATTTCGGCCAATCCATACCAATCGTTCTTCGTGCGTGTCCCGGCATCAGGAACATTCGAGTTTTCCTGGTTTGACGACAACGGCGAGGTCTACAAGGCCGAGCGCAAGATCACCGTCAACTGAAGCGATCGCTGCTTCGGGCACTGATGCGAGTGCGACCGTCGCAGTCGATGCGACGGTCGCGGGTTCGCCGTCGCAACAGGCCGGCGCCGGCTGCCGAACTGGGAGCTTGCCAAAATGATCACGCGGCGCGATTTCGTCACAGCGACGATCGCAGCGGGCACCGTGGCGGCTGGCGCCGGCATGCCCCTGCACCGGCTCGCGGCTCAAGGAAGGCTGACGCAGGACCAGCTCCTGCGCTTCGAGCCGCTCGGCAATGTCACGCTGGTTCATTTTGCCGATCTTCATGCTCAGCTCAGGCCGGTCTATTTTCGCGAGCCCGCGGGCAATCTGGGGGTGGGAGAGGCCAAAGGCCAGCCGCCTCATATCGTCGGTGCCGAGTTCCGCAAATTCTATGGGATCACGGACAGATCCGCGCAGGCCTATGCGCTGACCTTTGACGATTTCGCCGAGCTGGCCAGAACCTATGGCCGCATGGGCGGGCTCGACCGCATTGCCACCGTTGTGGAGGCGATCAGGTCGGAGCGGGCGCAGAACATGCTGCTGCTGGACGGCGGCGACACATGGACCAATTCCTGGACGTCGCTCAAAACAAAGGGCCAGGATGTGGTCGATGCCATGCGCCTCCTGCGGCCCGACGCGATGACGGGGCATTGGGAGTTCACTCTCGGTGCGGAGCGTCTCAAAGAGATCGTCGCCAAACTGCCGTATGCGTTCCTTGCCCAGAACGTGCGCGAAGCCGACTTCGAGGACAAGGTATTCGAGTCTTCCCGCATCTTCGAACGCGGCGGCGTCAGGGTGGCGGTCATAGGCCAGGCGCTGCCGTTTACACCGATCGCCAACCCGCGCTGGATGTTTCCGGCGTGGACCTTCGGCATCCGCGAGCGCGCGTTGCGCGAGGAGGTCGCGGCAGTCAAGGCGAAGGGCGCGCAGCTCGTCGTCCTTCTTTCTCATAACGGCTTCGACCTCGACCGGAAGCTCGCCGGCCGTGTCGAAGGCATCGATGTCATCCTGACCGCGCATACCCATGACGCGTTGCCGGATGTCACGAAGGTCGGCAGAACGCTGCTGGTTGCGTCCGGCTCGAACGGAAAGTTCGTCTCGCGGCTTGATCTGGATGTCCAGGGCAAGGAGATAAAGGGATTCCGATATCGGCTGATCCCGATCTTCGCCGATGCAATCAAGCCGGAACCCCGAATGGCGGCGCTGATCTCGAAATCGCGCGCCCCCTATGAGCAGGAATTGCGGCGTGTCCTCGGCCGCACCTCGAGCCTGCTGTATCGCCGTGGAACATTCGACGGGACGCTCGATAACGTCCTCTGCGAGGCGATGCTCAGCCAACGCGATGCCGAGATTGCATTGTCGCCCGGTATCCGCTGGGGAGCGGCCGTTCTGCCCGGCGCTGAGATTACCTTCGAGGACGTGACCAACGGCACGGCGATGACGTATCCTGCCTGCTACCGGATGACGATGACCGGAGAGCGCCTGAAGCAGATCCTGGAAGACGTCGCAGACAATATCTTCCACCCGGATCCCTACTATCAGCAGGGCGGCGACATGGTGCGCACCGGCGGACTGGGCTATACCATCGACGTCTCCAGGCGCATCGGCCATCGGATTTCCGGTATGGTGCATCTGAGGACAGGCAATCCGATCGAGCCGTCGAAGAATTATGTTGTCGCCGGCTGGGCAAGCGTCAATCAGAATACGGAAGGCCCTCCGATATGGGAGGTCGTATCCAACCACATTGCCGACCGCAAAGTGGTGAGTGCGAAGCCGGACGCCATCAAGGTCACCGGGCTCTGAGAGCCGGTTGCCGCTGACCGGCGTGCCGCCGCAGCCGTACACGGCCCGGAAAAGAGACCAATCAAGGAGGAAACCATGGGCAGGAAAGTTGACAGGCGTCATTTGCTTGGTGGTCTCGCTCTTGTGGGCGGAGCCGCAGTTGCCGCTCGCTCGGCGAAAGCGGCGGTCACGACGCTCGAATTCAAGGATCTGAAAAAGGATACGGATGTCGCTTGCGTGTATCACTGCGACTTCGGAACGCCGAAGCGGATATCGGCAATGGCGCGCAACATCGGCAACCATTTGTCCGTCTACGATTTCGATCCGTTCAAGGCCAAGGTCGTGGTGGTGGCCCACTCGGCGGGAATCCAGCCGTTCATCGACAGCTTCGACGGCACGCCCTGGTCGAAGGAGACGCAGGACAAGTCGCTGTTCACGAAATTCGAGAACCTGTCGAAGTACGGCGTCGAGGTCTACCTCTGCCGGATCACGTTCACGGCAAACAAGATCGACTTGGCCAAGGTCCGGCCGGCGTCCTTCATCAAGATGGTGCCATCCGGCGTTGCAACGGTTGCCGAGCTGCAGGGCAAGGGCTACGCCTACTTGAAGGTCGGCTGATCACTTCACGGCATCGGCGACAATGCCGTCGAGCAGCTTGTTGATTTCGGCGATGACCGGACCGGATGCGTGCGATGCCGGTGACAGTTGGCGATGGCCGACGTATATCGTTCCCGGAGAATCCGACGGCTCGTAGATGAACACGACAAACGGGCATAGCCCGAGATTGCGTGCGTCGGCCTCCATCATCTGACGCGAAAGGCGGGCGGAGCAGAAGATGAAGTACTCCGCCTTCAAATAGATCCTCTTGGTGCTGCCGACGTCCGGTCCGGTACGCTCCAGCATGTTCCCGATCTGGCCGTTGAAATCGACCACCAGGCCACGGTTCACGATCGCGTTGTTGAGCTCGAACTTGACGTCGTCATAGCGGGCTTTCTTCGCCTTCAGCATGAGGCCGCCGGGCGCATCCTGGGCCAGCCCCGCGCCCGCATGAGCAAAACCAAGCCATACGCCGGCGATCAGCGCCAAGAACGGTCTCAAACCCATGTCGCTTCCTCCTGCATTCCGTCGAAGCATTGATAAAAATGCATGCGCGCAAGCGGTAGCGGATGCCGGCTCGGTCCGGCTCGGAATGATGCGGCTCAAATCTCCGCCATCAGAGTCTGCTCCATCCGCTTCATGCCGAGAAATCCGCCGGCCACGATCGCCGCAAACGTTATGAATGAACCTAGCGCCAGCGTGGAGACGCCGGTGATGCCTTGACCGATAGTGCAGCCGAGCCCGAGCACGCCGCCTATTCCCATCAGCATGCCGCCGAACAGGTTGCGCTTGGTATCCGACACGTCGCTGAATGTCGTAAGCCGGAACCGTCCCATCGCCCTTGCGGCGATGAATGAGCCCAGGATTGCGCCGAACACGGTCGCAACGCCAAAGCCTGGCATCATACCCGCGGTGAAGCGCTCCAGCCATTCGATAGCGTCGCCCGTCGGTCTGACGAATGTCAGTGAAATCGGCGCGACCGGACGCGCTGCGATCTCGTCATAGCCGAGTCCCGTCAGCATCCACCCTGCCGCCGCGCACAGGCCGATCCCGATTCCGGCCGCGATATGCGGCGGCGATGTCCGGAAGCTCTTGTCCATGACGCAGTAGGCGACCACTCCGGCGACGATCAAAACCGCCGCGACGGCGTTGACGGCCGCCGCGCTCGTATTGAGAGCGGCCCCGACGATGCTGCCGATACTCTGCGTGCTCGCGCCGATCGCGGCGAGGCTCAGGTTGGTCGCCTGCTCGGCCCATGCGCGCAGCGGCCCGAGCAGTCCACCGATGGTCATATATGCGGCAAGGCCCATCACGATCAGCGTCAGCAGCGACCGCAAATCGCCCGCCCCGATCCGCGCCAGGTTGCGGCTCGCACAGCCGCCGGCAAATACCATGCCGTAGCCGAACATCAGGCCGCCGACGATGTGCCCGACGACATTCAGGTTGGCTCCAAGATACATGCTCTTGCCGAGGTCGACGGCGCCGGCGGCAGCCGCGAGCTGCGTCCCGGCGATTGCCGTTGCCGCCGCCAGCAGCCAGGCCCTGAAGCGACGGTAGTCGCCGAACGAGGCAATATCCGAGATCGACCCCATCGTGCAGAAATTGGTCCGCATCACGATGTAGCCGAATGCGAGGCCGATGATGAGGCCTCCGATAGCCAGTACAGTCGCCGGACTGCTGGCAACAAGATCCCGCAGAGGAGCCAATTCCGTCCCTCCCAAATCTTATATTCATGCGTTGGCCGTCGCCGGCCGGACTGGCAATCGGACGGCCAACCCGGAGGATGCGTCGCATGCTGCGCCTGCGTTTAGCACATATCGAAACATTCGCATATGTTATTGTTACGCTGGAGCGCAGCCGCATTGCACAGGCAGCGCGGCTCTCACACGCGCGGGGCGTGCAAACTCATCGGTCGGCGGAATGTCTTCGACGCGCGCGGCGGGGACCGTTCAGGCACCGCTTGCTGCCGCGCGTTGACGGGTGTGATACGGCGCCGGGAGGATGGCGCGTTGCCTTGTCCGCCTGCAGCGCTTAGCTTCGCTTGTCGTCGGCAGAGCGCGACGGCACGAGCCCCTTCGAACTGGAGCATGAAATGAGCAAGCAAGGATCAGGATCGGAAAGCTCCGGCAGCAAGTATCGCGAGACCAATGATCCCGATCGGATTGAGGCGCTGCGGTCAGTCCGCTCCACGCTGGAATGGCTGGGCGACGACGTCCACTACATCCAGAACGAAGTCGATCCGCACGTCGAGATGTGTACGATCACCAAGGCCTTCGACAATTCGAAGGCGCTGGTCGCCAACCGGATCAAGGGATATCCGGACGTCCGGATGATCTCCAATCTCTATTCGACGAAGGAGCGCACGGCGAAGATCCACGGCATGGCGGACTTCAAGGACTGCAAGCTCAAGGTCCTCGACTGCATCCGCAATCCGATCCCGCCGAAGGTGGTCGATTCGAAAGATGCGCCGTGCCAGCAGGTCTACATTCCGAAAGAGAAGGTCCGGCATATCGAGGACCTGATTCCGGTCGCCCAACATACGTTCGAGGATGGCGGCCGTATCTTCGGCGCCGGCGTGCATTTCTTTTATGGCGAGCCGTGGGTGCCGGAGGGCGGCAGCCAGATCTCGATGTACCGCATGAGCTTCCGTGAAGGCCAGCCGTACGCATCGATCAATATGGTCCCGGGCGGCGGCGGCGACGTCATTTGTTCGCGCCACCCAAAGGGGACACGCATTCCGTGTACGGTCAATATCTGCCCCTCCGTCGGCGCGGAGCTGGTGGCGGTCTCGACTCTCAACCCGGTTATCTTCCCCTACAACACGGACAAGATCGGACTCGCCGGCGCGATCCAGGGTTCTCCGGTCGAGCTGGTCAAGGCCAAGACCGTCGATGCCTACGCCATGGCGCAGTCCGAGTGGGTGCTGGAGGGCTACGTCGTCGAGGGCGAGCGCGTATGGGAGACGGAGGAGGCCGAGCGGCTCGGCCAGCAGGGCGTCGCGCCGCTGCATCCCGAGTGGGCCCGTGCCATGGGCCACGCCTACCGCACGCCGCGCGCATTCGAGCTGACGGCCATCACCCGCCGGGCCGACAATCCGATCGTCTACACACCACATTTCGGCGCATTCTGGTACGAGGCGCCGTTCATGTGCGCCGCCGTCTACGAGATGTGCGAGCGCATGGCGCCTGGTTTCGTCGTCGATGTCGCCTCCTGGCTCGGGCTGACCTTGTGGGGAGGTCTCGTGATCCAGGTCAAGAAACAGCGGCGCAGCGACGAGGGCATGCAGCGCAACATCCTCTCCGCCGTCATGGGCGTATTCCGCGGCCTCCGTCTGGTCGTCATCGTCGACGACGACATCGATCCCTGGCAGCCCGAGGACGTCGTTTATGCGATTGAGTCCCGCGCCTCGCCTGGACGCGACTACGTGGTCTTCAACGAGTACAGCCGCGGACAGGCGTTCCAGCCGTCGGAGCACAAGCTCGGCCAGATCTCGGTCTCCGACGGTGGCATGGGCATCGACGCCACCAAGCCGCTCGGCGAGACCCTGTTCGAGCGCGCGCACTATCCCGTCGAGAAGATGGACTTCAGCCGCTGGTTCAGCGAGCAGGAGATCCGTGACCTGAAGGCCATGCAGGACCCCTACTTCCGCTGGTTGGGAGAAAAAGGATACGGCTGAGGAGCGGTCGGCCTGCGGGCGTCCGCAGCGGGTCTCCAGTCGGCTTACGCCGTCGGCTTACGTCGTCGCTTTCAGCGCGTCCCGCAGCGCGGCCCGCCGCTCCGGCCGGTACATTTCGTCGTACGAACGCGGTCCCAGCGGCCCCTGCTCGATCATCAGCGTCACGAACGAAGGTCCGTCCTCCGTCAGTAGCTTCGGCAGCTTCGCAGCGAACTGTCCGAGATCGGCGATCTCATCGACGGTCTTGATGCCCGACGAGCGCGCGATCCCGGCGAAATCCACCTCCCTGTTGACGATTGGGTGCCCGCCGTTGGCCTCGTAGGAGCCGTTCTGAAATACGAAGTGCAGCAGGTTCTTCGGCCCGTTGGCGGCGATGGTGACCAGCGTGCCGAGGTTCATCAGCAGGCTGCCGTCTCCGTCGAGAACGACGACCTTGCGCTCTGGCCGCGCCAGCGCCAGACCCAGCCCGTGCGAGGAGCACAGCCCCATGGCGCCGTGCGAGAAGTAGTTGAGCGGCCGGTCGTTGACGACAATCCAGTCGCTCGCCGTTGAGTAGGACGACACCACGATCTCGTTGGTGATGTGCGTCTTGAGGATCTTGAGCAGCTCGATGCGGTTCATCATGGCAGCCTCCAGTTCCTCAAACCGGCCTGCGGCCGATCAGCAGCGCCACCGGCGTGGACGTCGCATAGGCTTTCTCGATCGCCGGCTTGATCTTGCCGATGTCGTCATCGGTGTCGACGTAGTGGTGCTCGATCCCGATCACGTCGAGCAGCGGCTCGGTGATCCTGACGCCGAACTTGGTCGATTCGGTCGGCGCGACGTCGGGCTCCTTCGTCAGCAGGCCGATCATCATCACGATCGGCATCTTGTGCTCGCACGCCACCGCCCGGATCGCGTTCATGGCGTAAAGGAACCCCGTGTACTGGACCAATACCAGCGCGCGCTTGTCGCCATAGGTGAGCCCTGCGGCGATGCCGATGCATTCGTCCTCCTTGCACACGCGGACCAGGCGCAGCTCGTTGTCCTCGGCAACGCGTTTGAGCACGCCCTGGCTGGTGTGAAGATCCGGGACCGACAGCACGTATTCCACACCGGCATCCTTCACGGCACGGATGATCGCCTGGCCGTTGAGGGTTCGCGACGCGGTAGCAGCGGCCGCGACGGTGACTTGACCACTCATTTCGCTGTTTCTCCCCCTTCGATTGGAATGCCTTGATCGGCAATTTATGCAAGTCCGAGGCGTTGAGCGGCCTCATGAATGAAACGGGTAGCGCCGTCGGTCAGCGGATAGGTCCCGATGTCGGGAATCGGCACGAACCGGGCATCCGAGATGTCGGTCGCCGCCACCGGCTCGCCGGACAGCCAGATGCCGTAGAACACCGACAGGCAATAATGCAGCGTGACGGTGCCGGAGTCGTCTCGCACGATCACATCGTGCAGATCGACGAGCCCTTCGAGTCGGATATCGAGCCCGGTCTCTTCGCGGACCTCGCGCAAGGCGGCGGCCGCGGCAGTCTCCCCGAGCTTGACCTTGCCGCCGGGCAGACTCCAGGATCCTTTCTTCGGCCCGCTGGCGCGTTCGGCCAGCAATACGCTGCCGCCGCGAAAGATGGCCGCGCTGGCCGCCGGTCGCGGCCATGGCCATGCGTTGGCTTTTGCCTGATGTACTGTCGAGTGCTGTGGCATGGCCGCTATCCGTCGTTTCCCTGCGCGCGCCTGAGCCTAAGCCCATGCCGCGCATTTTGTCCAACCCGGAAGCAGCGCCGATTGGAACATGCTCTGCCGATGGGTTAGTATCCGCGAAGAAATAGGATGAGGCAGGAGATGGCCGATGGCGAACGATTTCGAGGATCATTGCTGGAAGGATGTCATGCCGCCGGGCATGCTGCAGGTTTACAGCCACTATGCGCGCAAGACCTATCTCGGCGAGAATCCGGCTCTGCTCGCGATAGACCTCTACGATCTCGTCTACCAGGGCGGCCCGAAACCGGTCGAGGACGTGACGAAGGAATTTCCTTCATCGTGCGGCATCCACGCCTACAACGCAATCCAGCCGACCACGCAGGTGTTCGCAGCGGCGCGCGCAGCCGGGCTCCCCATCATCTACACGACATCCGACACGCGCCCCGACAGCAAGCCGACCATGATCGCGGCGACGGCGCGCAGCCGGGTTCCCGTCGATCCCGCCGTCTACAGCATCCGCGCGGACTTCAAGCCCCAGCCCGGTGACACCATCATCACCAAGCAGCGGGCCAGCGCTTTCTTCGGCACCCCCCTGATCGCGCATCTCACCCTGCTCGGCGTGCGTTCGCTGATCATCGTCGGCGAAAGCACGTCCGGCTGCGTCCGCGCCAGCGCCGTCGACGCATATAGCCACGGCTTTCATGTCGTGCTGGTGGAGGAGTGCTGCTTCGATCGTTGCGAGCTGTCGCACAAGGTCAGCCTGTTCGACCTGCATCACAAGTACAGCGATGTCATGCACGTCGATCAGGTGCTGAATGAGATCCGCAATATCCAGCCGGCGCGCATCGCCGCCCAATAGCGGCAAGCGGCGGAGCGCAGGCGTCCGGTTGTCGACAGATCAAACCTACGGCGGTGAGCGCAATCTCACCGCCATTTGTCGATTGAAATGGTGTTGTTCTTCATCCTGACGCCTTCGTAGATGCGCCAGTTGCCCTGCGTTTCGCCGCCGGTGACGACGACATTGATTTCCTCGGGCTTGAACAGCTTCAGCAACTCGTCCGGCTTCGCCTGCAGATAGGACGCGTACGGCTCCACGCCCGCTACCGCATGCGGCCGCACCAGCGTCTGCACCCATTGCTCGTTCCAGTAGTCCTTCGCCGGCAGCCGCGCGTTGTCGGCACACCAGGCGATGAACTTCTCGGCTGTGTCGAACCCCTTCTCGACCAGCCCTCTGGCGACAATCGGATCCATGACGATCAGCGGCGACTGCCGCGCTTCGCTGGCGGCAAAGCAGCGCCGGAACTTCTCCTGCCATTCCTCGCGCGGTCCGAAGCCCGAGGTCATATAGCGCCCGCCCCGGAACACGGTGACGGCGCTCTCCTCAGCCTTGAAACCGTAGCGCGTGTGCAGGGGCGTCCACGGACTGGCTTCCTCGTTCTCCGCAAAGCAGCTCGCGATCGCGTACCAGTTGCCGAGCGATCCCATGTACGTATCGCCCGGTGTCGAGCCGCCTTGCAGGTTGCGCGAGGCAAGGTTCCACGCCCGGCCGATGGTCGTGTTGGCGTGGTTATAGGGTCCCATGACGCCGATGCCGGTGTTCATGCCGATCTCGCGCCGGATCGGCCCGTTGACCACCGCGAACGCGGCAAACGACGTGGTGCTCGACGACAAGGACGTCATGCCCGAGGCCGTCATCGCCAGGATCACCGGCAGATACTCCGGCTTCGCCCCGGCCATCACGGCATTGACGGCGACCTTCTCGACATTGAACGCCCAGGCTTCGCGGAAGTTGGTCGGCGACAGCCGTCCGACGATCTCGTCCGGCTTGCGGCTGGTGCCTTTCAGCATCGCAGCCACGCGCTCCTCGGTCGGCAGTACGATCGGCAGGAAGTCGGTCCACCAGTTGTCCATGAACAGCCGGTTGAGGTTGTCTTCCGTATCCGGAGGAAGCAGACGCGGGGTGTCGCGCTCGAACGTCAGGCCGGCCAGGTCCTTGTCGTCGAGCGGGCTGGTCAATCCCTCCAGCAGCACCTGGATGAAGGGCCGCTTGGCCACCGGGTCCGGCCCTTCGATGTAGGCCCGCAGGTCCGCAGCGCTGCGATCCACGAGCGGTTGCGGGACGTAAGCCTGCCGCGCCGTCGGCATGCCGTTCGCGCGCGCGGTGGAGCGGCACAGCCGCGCGAACACGTCAGTGTGTACGGCGACCGTGGGGACGCCGGCCTGTTCCAGTGCCAGGGCGAGCCCTACGACCGTAGGGCTACAGGTGCTTCAATTGCCGACACCGAGGATGGCCGCATCGCCGTCCGCGGCGACCTTGGCCCGCATATCCGGATCATCGACCCAGCTTTCGCGCGGCTCGATGGGGATGGTCTTCACCGTCGGCATGTTGCGCGCGAACCAGCCCTGGAGCTCGTTCATGAACTTTGCGGAGTTATCGAACAGGCAGTCGACCAGATAGACCTTCTTGCCGTCCAGTGAAGCCGGCCGCGGCGCCAGTCGCTTGCCGGCAACCTTTGGTGCGAACCCGCGCGGGTCATGTACGGTGAGGGTCTGGGCCATGCTCTCCTCCGCAATCTCTCGTCTCGATGATTTGCACGCAGTCTTGCCCAATGCGGAACGCATTGCAACCGCGTTTCACCGGTTGTCATCCGCGTTGAGATCTGCATCTGCGCTGATCGCTGCGGCAGCCCCGTCGCCGGCCGAAGCCGCCGCCCGAAAAGCTGCCCCGGAGCGTACCGTGCCGGCGGCGTAAAGCCGCTCGGCTGTGGTCCGCATGCCATGATCGACGCGCACGAGCCCCGCGTCGTCGACAATGCCGAGCCCGGTGGCGAGTCCGGCGTTGGGCTTCAACCCAACGAAGATGAAAGCGGATGCCGCGGGTACGGTCTGCTCCGCGCCGTTGGCCCCGTAGCGCACCCCCGTCACGCCGTCTTCCCCGATGATCTCCAAGACTCTGGCGCCGCAAATCACATCGACATTTGCCGCCGACCGGATGCGCTCCTGATAGCTTGCCTGCGCCGTCAGTCCCGGCCCATCGGTCAGGATCGTGACGCGCGATACGACCGGCACGAGCGTCAGCGCCTCCTGCAGTGCCGAATCGCCGCCGCCGATCACCACCACCTCCTTGCCCTTGAGCAGCGGCGCATCGCAGCTCGCGCAGTGGCTGACGCCTTTGCCGGTAAGCCGGGTTTCACCGGGAACGTCGAGCGTCTTCAGCGCGCTTCCGGTCGCAAGCACGACAGCCTTTGCCCGGTAGGTCGCGCTTTCGCCGGTGACGATCCAGCCGTCGCCGTCCCGCGCCAGTGCTTCGGCATCCTCGGCAATCACCTCCGCTCCCGCAGCCGTCGCCGCCTCCTCCGTCGCCGGACAGAGGTCGAAGCCCGGGATGCCTTCCGGATGGCCCGGGAAGCCGTCGACCTCGGCGATCGACAGCAGTTGGCCGCCCAGCACTTGGCCGCCGAGCACCCGTGTGCGCAGTCCGAGCCTGGCCGCGGTGAGGCCCGCCGTCAGTCCCGCGATGCCGCCGCCGATGACGATGATGTCGTAGGTCTCGCTCATGTCCCCGTCATCCTGCAATGCTTACGCCAGCGCCTTGCGGATCATCTCCGCCTGTGACGCCAGCATTGCGGCATCCGCCATCTTGCTCATGTGCGGGCCGATCGGTACGCCGGGATGGCGCGGCAGAATGTGATAGTGCAGGTGGAACACGCTCTGCCCGCTGACCGCCTCGTTATACTGCTCGATCGTCACGCCCGGTGCATCGAACGCCTTCATCGCCGCCTTCGCAACCTTCTTCACCGTGACCATGCACGCTGTGAGCTGAGCCGGCGTGGCATCCAGCATATTGCGGGCCGGCGTCTTCGGGATCACCAGCACATGGCCGTTGAGCCTCGGCATCACGTCCATGAAAGCGAGCGTGTCGGCATCCTCGTAGACCTTGTGGCACGGCAGCTCGCCGCGCAGGATCTTTGCGAACACGTTGTTGTCGTCATAGCTCATCGCGTCCTCCTCAATCCTGCTCCGGCTGCGGAGGGCCTTTGCGGAACGGCCCGAACTCCGCCAGCATCTCCCTCTCCTCTGCCATGTGCCGGCGCTCCTCGTCCAGAAAGCGTGCGACGGCCCGCTCGAACCCGCCATCGGCAATCCAGTGGGACGAATAGGTTGCGACCGGCATATAGCCGCGCGCGAGCTTGTGGTCGCCCTGGGCCCCCGCCTCTACCCGCGCGAGCTTGCGAGCGATCGCGAACTCGATGGCCTGATAGTAGCATACCTCGAAGTGCAGGAACTGATGGTGCTCGATGGCGCCCCAGTACCGGCCGTAGAGGCAGTCGCCGCCGATCAGATTGAGGGCGCCCGCGATCAGCCGCCCGTTCCGCTTCGCCATCACCAGCAGGCAGCGGTCGGCCATCCTCTCGCCGAGCAGGGAGAAGAATGTCCGGTTGAGGTAGGGCCGCCCCCACTTGCGGGAGCCGGTCTGCATGTAGAACTGATAGAACGCATCCCAGTGCGCTTCCGTGATGTCCCCGCCGGTCAGCCAATCGATCCTGACGTCGTTGCAGACGGCTTCCGTGCGCTCTTTTCGCAGGCTCTTTCTCTTGCGCGATGCGAGCGTTCCCAGGAACTCCTCGAACGTTCCGTAGCCCTCGTTCGCGAAATGGTACTGCTTTCCGGTGCGCTGCAGAAAACCCAGCGCGCTGAGCCGCGACCACTCGCCTTCGGTCAGAAACGTGACGTGCGCGGAGGAGAACCCGTGACGCTTCGTGAGTTCGACAATGCCGCTGGCCAGCAGCGCTTCGTGCTCGTCATGCCTGGGCCCGGGTCTTGCCAGCAGTCGCGCCCCGGGAACCGGCGTGAACGGCACCGCCACTTGCAGCTTGGGATAGTACCGGCCGCCGGCGCGCTCGTAAGCGTCTGCCCAGCCGTAATCGAACACGTACTCGCCCTGGCTATGGCTCTTGGCATAGGCCGGCGCCACCGCGCTCACGGCGCCTGTCTGGTCTTCCAGCATCAGATGCTGCGGCAGCCAGCCCGTGCGTGGACCGACGCATTTGGCATCCTCCAGCGCCTTCAGGAAGGTATGGGTCACGAACGGGTTGAGCGTCGCGGCATCGGGGATCGCACAGGCGTCCCAATCCGCAGCCGGGATCTCGCCGATCGCCGCCGTAACCTTGATGACTGCCTCGGTAGCAGTGCCTGCCCTGGTCTTGCTCATGACCGTTCATTGCCCCTGCGAGCCCGGCGCTCCGCGCTGCGGTGGAGGTACAATAATGGGTCACGTAAACGCTGGCCAGCGCAGCGCGGCGGATGGCGACGAATAGGCCGGAGCCGGGCGCGGACTGCGGCCCCTTCAACCGCTCGCGAGACGCTCGATCTGCGCGCCGCAGCGCGACAGCTTCTCCTCCAGCCGCTCAAAGCCGCGGTCCAGATGGTAGACGCGATTGACCGTCGTCTCGCCCTCGGCCATCAGCCCGGCAATCACCAGCGATACCGAGGCCCGCAGGTCGGTGGCCATCACCGGCGCCCCCTTCAGATGGCCGACTCCCTTGATGGTGGCCGTGTCGCCATGCAGGTGGATATCGGCACCGAGCCGGACCAGCTCCTGCACGTGCATGAAGCGGTTCTCGAAGATCGTCTCCCGGATCACGCTGGTGCCGTCGGCACGTGTCATCAGCGCCATGAGCTGGGCCTGGAGATCGGTCGGAAAGCCCGGGAACGGCTGGGTCTCGATCGAGATCGGCTCCAGCTCGCTGCCGTTGCGCACGATCCGGATGCCCTCGCCCGTGTCGGTGACATCGGCGCCGGTCTGCCGCAGTGCATCCAGCGCGGTGTCGAGCAGTTGCGGACGTGCGCCTTCAAGCACCACATCGCCGCCGGTCGCCGCTACGGCGAAAGCGAACGTGCCGGTCTCGATGCGGTCCGGGAGAACCGTGTGCGTGGCGCCCTCGAGCCGGTCGCGGCCCTGGATCCTGAGCGTTGACGTGCCGATCCCTTCGATCTCGGCACCCATCTTGACCAGGCAGTTTGCGACGTCGCCGACCTCCGGCTCCCGTGCGGCATTGTCGATGATGGTCTCGCCGCGCGCCAGGCTCGCCGCCATCAGCGCTGCATGCGTCGCCCCGACTGAGACCTTGGGGAACACGATCCGTCCGCCCGTGAGGCAGTTGGCGGCTCGGGCCACC
>JBFWYV010000051.1:0-21086 GCA_050186055.1 Hyphomicrobiaceae bacterium
TCCTGAGCTGCCGAAAACCGCGACCGGCAAGATCCAGCGCTTCAAGCTCCGCGAGGAAAGCGCGGCGGGCTGACGCGACCGCCTTCCGGCATCTGTTCGTTCGTCTGGGCCGTCGATCGCCTGCCATGCCGCCATTGGACAAATGGAGAATGAGGGGCGGCACCAGAACCTGTTATTGATACGTAGGTTCAAAAACGACGATCGTGCTGTCCAAAGCAGTTGTCCGCGGCGCAAGAGCACGACAATATTTGGCCAAGTCTATATTTGTCGAAGTCAACGACGGACCGGGCGCGGAGCGACAACCGCACCCATTCAGGGAGTGAAACGAAAATGGCCAGCAAACCGAACCCGGGTTCGCGGAATCCGGCGTTGCCGCTTCAATCGATCTCGCGCCGTTCCGTTGCTGCCGGCCTGGGAGCCGCCGGATTCGTTGCCGGCGCCGCGCCGTTCAGCATCGGGCGGGCGCAAGGCGCCAGGCTGAAGGTCGGCGTGCTGCTGCCGCGCTCGGGCTATCAGGCCGGAATCGGCCAGGACTGCCAGCGTGCCGTCCCGATCGCGAACATGATCTTCAAGGACCTTGGTCTGCCCGAGCTCGAGATCATGAGCGGCGACACCGAGACCAAGGTCGACGTTGCGCGCGCCCGCGCCGAGCGGCTGATTGCGGAAGGGGCTCAGCTCCTCGTCGGCGCGTTCGATTCCGGACAGAGCACCGCGATCGCTCAGGTCGCCGAGCAGAAGGGTATTCCATTCGTCATCAACATCGCTGCTGCGCCTCCGATCACCGAGCAGGGCTATAAGTTCGTATTCCGCAATTTCCCCACCGCCCCGATGATCCTCGGCGATGCCTTCGCCAATCAGAAGGAGATCTTCGCCGCCACCGGCAGCGCGCCGAAGACCGTGGTCTTCATGCACGTCAACGACACGTTCGGCACGGCAATGAGGGGCGGCATCTCCAAGGTCGCGCCGAAGTTCAACCTGCCTTACAAAATCGTCGATATGATTTCCTACGATCCGGCGGCTCGCGACCTCTCGGTGGAGGTCGCCAAGGCGAAAGCCACCGGCGCGGAGGCACTGATGGTCGTCAGCCGCCTGAACGATGCGATCCTGATGACCCGCGAACTCGTCAAGCAGCGCTGGTCGCCGCAGGCGGTCCTGAGCATGGGGCCGGGCTGGTACGAGGACCAGTATTTCAAGACGCTCGGCAAGCTGTCGGACGGCCCGCTGAGCTTCGTGCCGTGGTACGACCCGAACAAGAAGCTGTCCAAGCAACTCGAGGCGGCGCTGGCCAAGGCGCATCCGGGCCTGAACCTCAACACCAACCACATCTTCACCTTCGAGGCGTTGCTGGTTGCAGCCGATGCTTTCAAACGCGCCGGATCGAGCGACCCGAAGGCCCTCGCGGATGCCATCCGCAAGACCAACATCACCGACAACGTCAGCGTCGGACCCGGCATCCAGTTCAACGCCAAGGGCCAGAACGACAAGGTCAAGAACGCCGCCATTCAGAACCGCGGCGGCAAGCTCGTGACGGTCGCGCCCAAGGTGGCCTCGAACGCGAAAGTGGAATGGCCTTTGAAGCCCTACAACCAGCGCGGCTGATCGATGGTGGAGCGCGCATCGCAGGCACAGCGGGGAGGGAGAACAAGTTGCCGGCGGAGATCTATCTCAACGTAGCCGTGAGCGGGCTCCTGACAGGGCTCGTCTACGGCCTGATGGCGCTTGGCCTCTCTGTCATTTACGGCGTGATCCGCATCGTCAATTTCGCGCACGGCGAGATGATGACGGTCGGCATGTACCTCGCGGTCTTTCTGTTCTCGGCCTACCGTCTCGATCCGCTGATCATGATGGTGCCGATCGCGGCCGTCATGTTCGCCCTGGGCTACGCCATGCAGCGCGGCATCATCAATCGTTTCGTCGACCGTCCCGAGCACACGCAGTTCATGCTGATGCTGGCGATCGCGATCATTGTGGTCAATGCGCTGCTGATCATTTTCGGTCCCGACGCGCGGAGCGTGCAGACGGCATATGCGCTGGAGAGCTTCGCCGTCGGTCCTCTGATCATCGATGCCAACAAGCTCTATGCCGGCGCCGTCGCCGTAGCTGCGGCGGCAGCGCTGCTCCTGTTCTTCCGCTACACGCTGACGGGAAAAGCGATCCGCGCCTGCGCCGACAACTATGCCGGCGCCCTCGTGGTCGGGCTCGACGTCAAGCGGCTCTATGCGCTCACCTTCGCGCTTGGCGCTGCCTGTGTCGGCGCGGCGGGGTGCATGATGGTGCTGCTGGTCGACGTGACGCCCCCGCTGGGACCGGCCTACACGCTGCTCGCCTTCGTCATCGTCATCGTAGGCGGGCTGGGCTCGATGGCGGGTGCGCTGTTGGGCGGCGTCCTGATCGGCATCACCGAGGCGCTGGGAGGACTGCTGTTCGCACCGTCGGCCAAGAGCATGTTCGCCTTCGCGATGCTGGTGCTCGTGCTCCTGTTCCGGCCTGCCGGCCTGCTGGGAAAGAGCGCCAGATGATCGGCCGGCTGACCGAGGGTGCATCGGGGAAGACGCTGGTTCTCGCAACGGCGCTGCTGGGCGTGCTCGTCGTTCTGCCGTGGCTGGCGGGCGACTACATCGTCACGGTGATGATCACGATCCTCTACTTCGCCTACGTCGGTCAGGCCTGGAACATCATGATGGGCTTTGCCGGTCAACTCTCGCTTGGGCACGCGCTCTATGTCGGGCTTGGCGCATACACGGCGGCTGCGCTGTTCGTGCACTTCGGCGTGTGCCCGTGGATCGGCGCCATCGCAGCCGTCGCGATATCGGCAGCGGCGGCAGCGTGTATCGGATTTCTCGCCTTCCGCTTCGGGGTCGGCGGCGTCTATTTCGCGATCCTCACCATCGCGTTTGCCGAGTTCGCTCGCATCGGCTTCGATCATTGGCGCTGGATCGGCGGTTCCGCGGGCTTCTTCCTGCCGGTCGCCAGCTACGACGGCAATGACCTGTGGAATCTGCGCGGCAGCCCGACGATGTTCTACTACGTCCTGCTGGCGCTGACGGTGTTTGCGTTCCTGCTCTGCCGGATGCTCATGGCCGGCCGCACCGGTTACTACTGGCTCGCCATCCGCGAGAGTGCGGATGCGGCTGAAGCGCTCGGCATCAATTTGTTCCGGTACCGGATGTATGCCGTGATGATCTCCGGCGGGCTCTCGTCGCTCGGCGGCGTCGTTATCGCCTTTTACTACAACAATCTGTTCCCCGAGCAGATCTTCCATATCTCCCAGTCCATCGAGCTGATCCTCGGTCCCATCATCGGCGGCATAGGCACGCTGTTCGGTCCTCTCGTCGGTGCATTCCTGCTAACGGCGCTGGCCGAGGTGCTGCGCGAGGCGATGCATGCGCTGGGCGTCGAACTGCCGGGTGTCAAGCAGGTGTTCTATGGCATCTGCCTGCTCGTCGTGGTGATCTTCCTGCCGCACGGCATCTGGCCGCCAATCCGCAAGGCGCTGGGGCTGGGATCGCGCCGGGCCGGAGGCGGAGGCTGATATGACAGCGCTCCTCGCCGCCGACGGCGTTTCCAAGAGCTTCAACGGCCTGAGGGCGGTCGATAACGTCAGCTTCGAGGTCGCGCAGGGTGCAGTCGTCGCCTTGATCGGTCCCAACGGCGCCGGCAAGACCACCTGCTTCAATCTCATCGCCGGCGTGTATCGCCCCGACAGCGGCAGTTTGTCGTTCGCGGGCCGGCGCATGGACGGCTGGCGTCCCGATCGGGTCTGCCAGGCGGGGATCGGCCGTACCTTCCAGATCGTCAAGCCGTTCGCCGGCCTGACCGTGATGGAGAACGTGATCGTTGGCGCGTTCAACCGGTCGCGAAATACGGCCGGGGCGCGCCACATCGCGGCGCAGGTGCTCCGCGAACTGGAGCTCGACGACAAGGCCGGAATGCCGGCGTCGTCTCTGACCTTGCCTGACCGCAAGCGGCTGGAGGTCGCCCGCGCACTTGCGACCGGTCCGAAGCTGCTGCTGCTCGACGAGGTGATGGCGGGGCTCAGGCCGACCGAGGTGGACGCCATGGTCGGACTGTTCCGCCGGCTGAATAGATCGACGGGACTCACCATCGTGTTGATCGAGCATGTCATGCGCGCCGTCATGGCGTTGTCGCAATATGTGGTCGTGCTGCACCACGGCGAGGTGATTGCGCGCGGCACGCCGGACGAAGTGGCGCGCGATCCGGCGGTGCTCGACTGTTATCTTGGCGCGGAGGCCGTGTGATCCTCGACGTCGAAAACCTCGACCTCTATTACGGCGATGCCCGCGCGCTGGACCGGATTTCGCTTCAAGCCGGCGAGGGCGAGCTGGTTGCGGTCGTCGGCGCCAACGGGGCCGGCAAATCCAGCTTGATCCGCACCATAGCCGGCATCGAGCGTCCGCGCGCGGGCAGCATTCGATTCCGTGGCGAGGACATTGCGGGCCGGCCAAGTCATGTGATCTGCAATCTCGGCATCGGCCAGGTCGCGGAAGCCCGGCAGATATTTCCCACCATGACGGTGGAGGAAATCCTGGAGATGGGCGGGCTCCTGCCGCGTGCACGCAGGCAGATCGAAAACACCAAGGCGGAGGTGTTCGCGCTGTTTCCACGCCTTGGAGAGCGGCGCAGGCAACTGGCTGGCACCATGTCGGGCGGCGAGCAGCAGATGCTGGCGATCGGCCGCTGCCTGATGGGCCTGCCGGAGCTGATTATGTTCGATGAGCCTTCGCTCGGCCTGTCGCCGGCGCTGACGCAGGAATTGTTCCGCACCATCCGGACGCTGAACGAGCGTGGACTGACGATCATCCTGGTCGAGCAGAATGTGGCTGCGTCCTTGAAGCTCGCCGATCGCGCCTATGTGCTGGAGAACGGAACTATCGTCATGCACGGCACGGGCGCGGAGCTGCTGGTCGACGACCGCGTGCGCCGGGCTTATCTCGGAATAGAAGCAGGCAATGAGCGGCCGTCGACGCCCGCATCTGCTCCTGCTGTGACGACTGCGGACGCGCCGCCATATCACGAGATCTCGTTCGCGCCGCCTCTCGTGGAAAAGCGCGACCTTCCGGGCGGGGGCTTCATTCTGCGCTCGCCTGTGCCGCTTGGCGATTATCCTCCGACCACCGGGCACCTGCTGCGGCGCTGGGCCGGCGCGGAGCCGGATCGTGTGTTTCTCGCCGAGCGCGATCCCACGGCACGATGGCGGCATCTCACATACGCAGAGGCGTGGTCCGCGGCTCTCCGTCTCGGCCAGGCATTGCTCGATCGCGGCTGCTCCGTGGATCGTCCTGTGATGGCGCTGTCGGGCAATTCCATCGACCACGCGCTGCTCATGCTCGGCGCCTGCCTCGCAGGGATCCCCTTCGTCCCGGTCTCGGTCGCCTATTCCATGATGAGCCAGGACCACGCCAAGCTGCGGCATGTGGCCGGTGAAATCAGGCCGCGTATGATCTATGCGGCGAGCGGACAGACGTTTGCCAACGCTCTCGCCGCGATCGGCATGGGTGACATCGAACTGGTGATCAGCGGCCAGCCGGCCGCCGGGCAGGCCGCGACGCTCTTCAGTGATCTGCTGACGACACCGGTCGGTCCCGGGATCGAGCGCGCATTCGCCGGACTTGGTCCCGATACCATCGCGAAAGTGCTGTACACGTCGGGTTCGACCGGCTTGCCCAAGGGCGTGATCAATACCCATCGCATGATGTGCGCCAACCAGCAGATGATCACGCAAACCTGGCCGTTCCTGGCGGAGCGCCCGCCTGTGCTCGTCGACTGGCTGCCATGGAACCACACATTCGGCGGCAATCACGACTTCAACCTGGTGCTGGCGCGCGGCGGCACGCTCTGGATCGACGAGGGCAAGCCCGCACCCGGGCTGATCGATGCAACCGTGCGCAATCTCCGCGAGATCTCGCCGACCATCCACTTCAATGTCCCGGCCGGCTACGGCATGCTGCTTCCCCACCTGGAGAGCGACAGCGAACTGGCTGCGCGCTTCTTTGCCGACCTGCGGCTGATCTTTTATGCAGGCGCCGCTCTGTCCCAGGACTTGTGGGAAAGGCTGGAGCGTATCTCGGTAAAGACGACAGGCCGCCGGGTGCCGATGGTCTCGAGCTGGGGCGCGACGGAGACGGCGCCGGCCGCCACCTGCGGTCATGCCCTGATCGACCGCGCCGGCGTGATCGGATTGCCGCCGCCGGGCGTCGAGCTGAAATTCGTTGCCAGCGGAGAGAAGCTCGAGGCCAGGGTCAAAGGCGCCAACGTATTTCCCGGCTATTGGAAGCGTCCCGACCTCACTGCTGAAGCATTCGATGAGGATGGGTTCTATAGGATCGGCGATGCCGCTAGGCTCGCCGATCCGCAAGACCCGTCGAAAGGCATCCTGTTCGACGGTCGTATCGCGGAGGACTTCAAGCTGGCAACCGGCACCTGGGTCACCACCGGAATGTTGCGGCTTGCAGCGATCACGGCGGCGGCGCCGGTGATCCTGGATGCGGTGGTGACCGGTCACGATCGCGATTTTGTCAGCCTGCTGGTCTGGCCGAGCGCAGCGGGCATGAAGCAGGTGTGCAAGGACGAGACGCTGCACAGCGATCCGGCGCGGATGGCGCAGTCGGGTGATGTCCGCGAGCATCTTCGCCGCGCTTTCGCCGCCCATAATGAAAAGCAGAGCGGCTCGTCGGTGCGCATCGAGCGCGTGCTGCTCATGACCACGCCGCCTTCGATCGATGCCAACGAGATCACCGATAAGGGCTATATCAACCAGCGCGCCGTGCTTGAGAGCCGGGCTGAGCTCGTCGGGGCGCTCTACGCCGATCCGCCCCCCCCTGACGTCATTGTGATCCGTTGACGAAGCGTCGGTTCAGTCGGGGATGACGGCGGTGGCTTCGATCTCGACCTTGGCCCGGTCCTCCACCAGCTCGGCCACCTGCACCATCGTCATCGCCGGGAAATGCCGGCCCATGATCCTGCGATAGGCCGCACCGACCTCGTCGAGACGATCGAGATACTCCCGCTTGTCCGTCACGTACCAGGTCAGCCGCACGATATGCTCCGGCGCGGCGTCGGCCTCGGCCAGAACGGCGGCGATATTCGCCAGCACCTGTTCTACTTGCCCGACGAGATCGTCCGTCTCGAACGTCTGCTGGGCCGACCAGCCGACCTGGCCGGCAACATAGATCTGCCTGCCGCGGGCCATGATGCCGTTCGAATAGCCGCTGGCCCGTTTCCAGGAGGCAGGATGAAGGGTTTGATGCATGTGCCGACTCTTATCTTGTTGCACAGTGAGATGCGGATCGCTTCCGGCTATGGTGTCCTGATCGTGGTTGTCTGCTGGCGAAGCAGGAACCGCTGTATCTTGCCGGTCTGGGTTTTGGGGAGCGCCGCGGTGAACTTGATCGACCTCGGATATTTGTAAGGCGCGATCGCCGCCTTGACGTGGTCCTGCAGCCGCTTGACCGTGTCCTGATCCACGACGACGCCGTCGACCAGAACCACGTGGGCCTCGACGATCTGCCCGCGCTCCGTATCCGGAACGCCGATCACCGCGCATTCCCTGACCTCGACATGCGCGAGCAGCGCCGCCTCGACCTCCGGCCCGGCGATGTTGTAGCCCGAAGATATGATCATATCGTCCGAGCGGGCGGCAAAGTGGAAATAGCCGTCCTCGTCCTGCACGAACGAGTCTCCCGTCAGGTTCCATCCGTCACGGACATAGCCGCGCTGCCTTTCGTCGGCGAGGTAGCGGCAGCCGGTCGGCCCGCGGACCGCCAGCTTGCCGACTGTTCCGCGCGGGACTTCCTGCATGTCGTCATCGACGATCTTCGCCTCGTAGCCCGTCACCGGCTTTCCGGTCGAAGCCGGGTGCGAATCCCCGAACCGGTTGGTGATGAAGATGTGCAGAAGCTCCGTCGACCCGATGCCGTCCAGCATCGGCTTGCCGGTCTTCGCCATCCAGTCCTCGTAAACCGGCCCCGGCAGGGTTTCGCCGGCCGAGACGGCGGCGCGCAGAGACGACAGGTCGGCGCCTTTGTCCATCGCCGCAAGCATGGCGCGGTAAGCCGTCGGTGCGGTGAAGCACACCGTCGCCTTGTATGTCTCGATGATCTCGATCATGTTCGGCGGCGACGCATTCTCGAGCAGCGTGGCGGCCGCCCCGAAGCGCAACGGAAAGATGGCCAGGCCGCCGAGCCCGAACGTGAAGGCGAGGGGCGGCGAGCCGATGAAGATGTCCTCGGGCGTGACCTTCAGCACCTCGCGCGCGTAGCCGTCGGCGATGATCAGCAGGTCGCGGTGGAAATGCATCGTCGCCTTTGGCTCACCCGTGGTGCCGGATGTGAAGCCGAGCAGTGCGACGTCGTCGCGGCCCGTGCGTGCAGCCTCGAAGCGGACGGGCTTGGTAAGCGCCACGCGGTCGAGTTCGGCATCGTGGTTTGCGGTCCCGTCGAAGCCGATCACACGCTGGAGCACGTCGCTCGATTTGGCGCAGGCCACCATCTCGTCCATCAGCCGCGTGTCGCACAGCGCCAGCGAGATCTGCGCCTTGTCGACGATCTTCGCCAGCTCGCCGGCGCGGAGAAGCGGCATCGTGTTGACGACGACCGCGCCGGCCTTCGTGGCAGCAAGCCAGCAGGCCACCATCGCCGGATTGTTGGCCGAGCGGATCAGCACGCGGTGACCCGGCTTGACGCCGAAGTCTTCCGCCAGCGCATACGCGATGCGGTTGGTCCAGTCGGCCAGCTCCTTGTAGGTGCGCCGCCGGCCGTTTCCGATCAGCGCGATGTTGTCGCCGAAGCCACGTTCGACCATCCGGTCCGTGAGCTCGACGGCGGCATTGAGGTATTCCGGATACTGGAATTCCGGGCGATCGAGTAGGAAATCCGGCCACGCCCCATCAGGCGGAAGGTTGTCACGGCAGAAGGCATCGACGTGGCTGCTCGGCCCCAAAGACGCCCTCCCGCGCAAAGCGCTTCCTCGCTCCGGCAAACCGGCAGCGGCGGCCGGGCCGGTGCGCGGCCTAGCGTCCGATTGCGTCCCGCGCGATAACCACTTTTTGAACATCGGAGGCTCCTTCGTAGATCCTCAGTGCCCTGATTTCACGATACAAGGTCTCGACTGCATGCCCTGATCTCACGCCGTCGCCGCCGTGAAGCTGCACGGCTTGATCAATCACGCGCTGCGCCGCTTCGGTGGCATGAAGCTTGGCCATCGCCGCTTCGCGCGTCACACGATCGGCGCCCATGTCCTTGGTCCAGGCGGCGCGATAAACCAGCAGCGCGCTGGCATCGACATCTAGCGCCATGTCGGCGATATGCCCCTGCACCATCTGCAACTCGGACAGCGGCGCGCCGAACAGCTCCCGCTCGCGAACGCGGGTCAGGCTCGCATCCAGCGCGCGTCGCGCGAAGCCGAGTGCGGCCGCGCCGACGGTCGAACGGAAGACGTCGAGCACCGACATCGCAATCCGGAAGCCTTGCCCGGGCTGTCCGATCATCGACTCCGCAGGCAGGCGGACATCGTTGAAGCGGAGCCGGGCCAGCGGGTGCGGGGCAATCACGTTGAGGCGTTCGGCAATCTCAAGTCCATCGGCATCGCCAGGAACGAGGAACGTGCTGAGACCGCGCGCACCGGGAGCCTCGCCGGTCCGTGCAAACACCGTATAGAGATCGGCAATGCCGCCGTTGGAGATCCACGTCTTTTCGCCGTTGAGGACATAGGCCGTGCCGTCGCGGACAGCGCTCGTCTCGACATTGGCGACGTCCGATCCCGACCGCGGCTCGGTCAGCGCGAACGCCGCAATCGCACGGCCGGCGCGCGTCTGCCTGAGATGACGGCGCTGGTCAGGCGACCCGAACAGCGAGATCGCACCCGTCCCCAGCCCCTGCATGGCGAAGGCGAAATCGGCCAGCCCGTCGCGGCGGGCCAAGGTCTCGCGGATCAAACACAGCGTGCGTACGTCAAGCGTTCCTCCGCCATCCGCGTCGACAGCGGTATGTTCGAGCCAGCCGGCTTTTCCGAGGCGCTGGACCAGATCCCGACAAGCGCCGTCGACGTCGGAATGATCGATGACGCCGAGATCCGATTGCGCCCATGACCCGATCTCTTGCGCCAACGCGCGATGCCGGTCCTCGAAGAACGGCCATCGGAGGAAGCTCGTGTCCGCCATTTCAGTCGCCCTCGAATTTCGGGCGGGACTTGGAGACGAAGGCGTCATAGGCGCGCTCGAAGTCGCTCGTCTGCATGCAGATCGATTGCGCCTGCGCCTCCGCCTCGATCGCCTGCTCGATGCTCATGCTCCACTCCTGCATCAGCATCGTTTTTGTCATCATGTGCGCAAACGTGGGCCCGGACGCCAGCGATTGTGCGAGCGCTATCGCCTCCTGCTCGACGGCTTCCGCCGGCACGATCCGATTGAAGAAGCCCCAGCGCTCGCCTTCCTCCGCGCTCATCGCGCGGCCCGTGTAGAGCAATTCTGCCGCCCGCCCGTGGCCGATGATGCGCGGCAGCAGGGCACATGCGCCCATATCGCAGCCGGCCAGTCCGACGCGCGTGAACAGAAATGCCGTCTTGGCGACAGGCGTCGCCAGCCGCAGATCGCTCGCCATCGCAATGATCGCGCCGGCTCCTGCGCATACGCCATCGACGGCTGCGATGACGGGTTTGCCGCATCCGAGCATAGCCTTCACCAGGTCTCCCGTCATGCGCGTGAAGGCCAGCAGACCCTTCGTATCCATGTCGATCAGCGGCGCAATGATCTCATGCACGTCGCCGCCGGAACAGAAATTGCCGCCGTTCGATCCGAACACGATGGCTCTGACGTCGTCGGCGTCGCGCACGTTCCGGAATGTCGCTGCAAGCTCTGCATAGCTCGCGAACGTCAGCGGGTTCTTGCGCTCCGGACGGTCGAGGCTGATGACGGCGACAGCGCCTTCCATCTCCCATTTGAAACTCTCGGGCTTGAACCCGGCCATGCTCGTCATGTGCGGACCTCCTGCGATTGGCGCACCGAGCGAAGGATCCCGGACAGTTGCTTGATATCGTCTGCTGACAGTCCGCCCAAAAGCTCGTCGATCCATCCCTCGTGCACGCGCGCCATTTCACTGAAGCGGGCGCGCCCGGTCCCGGTCAATCGTACGATGGAGGCGCGGCGGTCTCCCTCGACCGGGAGCCGTTCGATCGAGCCCTCCTGCACCAGGCGGTCGACGATGCCGGTGACATTGCCGTTCGAGACCATCAGCGCGTCGGACAGCTCGCTCATGCGCAACCCGTTCTCGGAACGCTCCAGCGCTGACAGCACATCGAAACGCGGCAGCGTGGAATCGAATTCAGTGCGCAGATTTTCGCGCAGCCGCGCCTCGATCGATCGCGAAACCTTGAGAATCTCCAGCCATGCCCGCAGCCGCGCCTTCGACAGCGACTGGGCGCCGCGCGCTGTACCGCTGCCGGATGGGGGGCGCCCCGAGATCGTCTCGTCGAGCTTCAAATCTCACCTCCTGAGATCGACAGGGCTTGCCCCGTCACGGATCCGGCCTCGCTGCTGCAGAGCCAGAGCACGGCGCCGGCAACTTCGCTCGGAGCGATGAAGCGTCCTTGCGGGTTATTGCTGAGCAGACTGCGTCGAACGTCGGATGCAGTGAGGCCGGTGCTGGCGCCGATCGTCGCGATCGACTGCTCCAGCAGCGGCGTTTCCGTGAAGCCCGGGCAGACTGCGTTGACCGTGATTTGCGTTCTTGCGAGCTCCGCTGCCATCGACCTGACGAGCCCGATCACGCCGTGCTTGGCGGCGCAGTAGGCGGAAACGTAGGGGTACCCCTTGAGGCCTGCGGTCGATGCCACGGCAATGAGCCGGCCCGGACGATCCTTCCGCATTCTGACGAGGGCCGAACGGAACGTCAGGAATGTGCCGGTCAGATTGGTCTCCACCATGTCCCGCCATAGCGCGAGTTCGGTCCGCGCAATGGGCGCGCTGGCGGCAGCTCCGGCATTTGCGACGACGATATCCGGCGCGCGGCCCGCATCGGTGAGAGCCGAGAACAGCTCCGCCATCGCCGGCTCGTCCGTCACATCGACCTCCCGCGCCGATATGCCGGGGTGCCGTGCGGCGACGGCATCCAGAGTCTCCTTGCGCCGCCCGACAATCACGACATCGGCGCCGGACTGTGCGAGCGCAGCGGCGATCCCGGCTCCGATCCCCGATCCGCCACCGGTCACAACGGCACGTTTTCCTGCCAGCCCGTTCATGATCAGACCTTGCCCGTCATGACGTCGTCGCGCTCGGCGAGCCGCCACATCTGATCCCGGCCCGCCAGATACGGGTCCGGCCACGCTTGAAGCCGGTCGCCGAGCTTGCTCGCCGCATGCAGCGTCCAATAGGGGTCGGCCAGATGCGGCCTGGCGAGGCAAACGAGGTCCGCCCGTCCGGCCATCACGATCGAGTTGACGTGATCGGGATCATAGATGTTGCCGACGGCCATCGTGGCCATCCCCGCTTCGTTGCGGATTCGATCCGAGAACGGAGTCTGGAACATGCGGCCATAGACGGGCCGCGCCCGGATCGACGTCTGTCCGGCCGAGACGTCGCATATATCGACGCCGGCAGCCTGCAGCATGCGCGCGATCTCGACGGCTTCGGCGGGGGTCACACCCTCATCGCCGACCCAGTCGTTGGCCGAGATGCGCACGGACATGGGCTTATCCGCCGGCCATACGCGGCGCACCGCCTCGATCACCTCAAGCGGGTAGCGCATGCGGTTCTCGAGAGCGCCGCCGTAGGCATCGGTGCGCTTATTCGTCAGGGGAGAGATGAACGCGGACAACAGGTATCCGTGCGCGCAATGGATCTCCAGCATGTCGAAGCCCGCCGCTTCGGCGCGACGCGCGGCGCTGACGAACTCCTCTCGTATCCGGTCCATGCCGGCGCGGTCGAGTGGTTCGGGAACCTGGTTGCAGGGCGACCACGACACAGCCGAGGCCGAGACGAGCGGCCAGTTTGCCGTCGCGAGCGGCGCATCCATGTCCTCCCAGCCGAGCTGGGTAGAGCCCTTGGCGCCGGAATGCCCAAGCTGCAGACAGAACCGGGCGCCGGTCTCGGCATGGATGAAATCGACGATGCGCTTCCACATCCGTGTGTGCGCGTCGCTGTACATGCCGGTGCAGCCGGGGGTGATCCGCCCGGTTGGCGAGACACAGGTCATCTCGGTTACGACGAGCCCGGCCCCGCCTTTCGCGCGCTCGCCATAATGAACGAGGTGCCAATCGGTCGGGCATCCATCTACCGCCTTATATTGCGCCATCGGAGACACGACGATCCGGTTCGCGAGCTTCATGTCGCGCAGCCGGTATGGCGCGAACATCGGACGTCGCAGCGGGGCGCCTTCAGCGACGCCGGCGCGCGCTTGAAACCACCATTCCGCACTCGTGAGCCACGCCGGGTCGCGCAGCCGCAGGTTCTCGTGACCGATGCGCTGAGAGCGGGTCAGCAGCGAGTAATTGAACTGCACCGGGTCGAGATGAAAATAGCGCTCGATGTCCTCGAACCACTCCATGGAGTTGCGTGCGGCCGATTGCAGCCGCAGCACCTCGAGCCGCCGCTCGTCCTGATATTTCGCGAACGCCGCCGTAAGGCTGTCCTCGGTATGCAGATAGCTTGCGAGAGCGATCGCGCTTTCCATCGCGAGCTTGGTGCCGGAGCCGATGGAGAAATGCGCCGTCGCTGCCGCATCGCCCATCAGCACGATGTTGTCGTGATACCAAGTCTCGCACAGCACGCGCGGAAAGCTCAGCCACGCCGAGCCTCGCAGATGGTTGGCATTGGAGACCAGCGCGTGCCCGCCGAGATAGCCAGCGAAGATCTGCTCGCAGGCCGCAATGGACTGCGCCTTGCTCATCTCGCCGAAGCCGAACCGTCGCCAGGTTTCCTCGCTGCATTCGACAATGAACGTCGCCCACTCGGGATCGAACTGGTATGCGTGCGCCCACACCCAGCCGTGCCTGGTCTCCTCGAAGATGAAGGTGAAGGCGTCATTGAACGTCTGGCGCGTGCCGAGCCAGACGAACTTGCAGCGCCCGGTATGGATGTCGGGCTTGAATTGATCGGCGAGCGCCAGGCGCGTCCTGGAGTTGAGCCCGTCGCAGGCAACCACGAGATCGTAGCCGGGCGCATACTCTTCGGCGCTGCCCGCTTCCGTCTCGAACCGCAGTTCCACGCCGAGTTCGCGCGCCCGCTCCTGCAGCAGCATCAGAAGCTGACGCCGGCCGATCCCGCAGAAGCCGTGTCCGGTGGACACGGTCTTCGTACCCTTGAAGTGAACGGCGATGTCGTCCCAATAGGCGAAATGCGAGCGGATGGCTTCGGCGCTCTCCGCATCGTTGGCGGCAAGATTGTCGAGCGTCTCGTCGGATAGAACCACGCCCCAGCCGAAGGTGTCGTCGGCGCGGTTGCGCTCGATCACGACGATCTCGTGCGCCGGCTCGCGCCGTTTCATCGATATTGCGAAATAGAGTCCAGCGGGGCCTCCGCCGATGCAGGCAATTTTCACGGCGCCACGTCCCTGAAAGATCTGCCGGTGCGATCATGCGGCGTTGCCGTGGTTTGGCGCGGCACGCCGGCTCGTTGCAGGATAGAGGCCGATCCCTATTATTTCAAGCTTGAAATATTTAGGCTTGAGAGGTCTTTGCCCGGCCTGTGAGACGCCCGACCTCAGTACAGGAACTGTTCGGAGAGAATCCGTTCGTCGAGATTGTGCCCCGGATCGAACAGCATGTAGAAACTGATGTCACTGGCTTCATGCACCGCGACATGGACGACGTCACGCGTTTCGGAGTGATCGGCAACGGCCGAAACGGGACGTTTCTCGATCTCCAGCACGTCGAACCGGATATGGGCGGAGTGCGGAAGCAGCGCGCCGCGCCAGCGCCGCGGCCGGAACGGACTGATCGGGGTCAGCGCCAAGAGCCGCGCATCGATCGGGAGGATCGGACCGTGCGCCGAGAGATTGTAGGCTGTCGATCCGGCCGGCGTCGAAACCAGCACGCCGTCGCAGACGAGTTCGTCCATGCGCTGCTTGCCGTCGATCGAGATCGAGAGCCTGGCTGCCTGATAGGTCTGCCGGAACAGCGATACTTCGTTGATGGCAAAGTCTGAATGGCTGCGGCCGTGAATATCGGTCGCGACCATCGACAGCGGGTGGATCCGGCTGATCTCGGCCTCCTCGAGGCGGGCGATCAGGTCGTTTTCGGCGTACTCGTTCATGAGAAATCCGACCGAGCCGCGGTTCATGCCGTAGATCGGCGTGCCCGAGTCCAGCGTCTTGCGCAGCGTTTGCAGCATCAGGCCGTCGCCCCCCAGCGCGACGATGACGTCGGCGGTAGCGGTGTCGCAGCTCCCGTAAAGTGCCGTAAGCCGCTCGCCGGCGCTGACCGCCTCCGGTGCCTCGGAGGCGACGATAGCGATGCGCTCGAACTTTCGGCGGCGTTCTGGCATTCTTCACACCTCTTGCCGGCTCACCAAAGCAGCGGCGTCACCGAGAAAGGCTCGCGCAATTGATGGCAGACGACAAGCCTGTTCTCATTTATTCGACGTTCCCCTCCATCGAGGCCGCCGAAAGCTCGGGCGCGGGGCTGCTTGATGCCGGACTTGCCGCGTGCGTTAACATTATTCCAGGGATGATCTCTCTCTACACGTGGCAAGGCAGGCGCCAGCGCGACCAGGAGGTGGTGATGATCGTCAAGACACGCGTCCATCTGGTCGATCGTGCAACGGAAGAGATCCGGCGGTCCCATCCCTACGACACGCCGGCCATTGTGGCGCTGCCAGTGGCAGGCGGGTCCGCGGCCTTTCTGGACTGGATCATGGCTGAAACGGATGACGCCCGAGCTTCCGGCGGCCAGGGCTGACAAAGGATTGAGGCGCCATCCGGCAGGTCTCGGCCATCAATAGCGATCGAAGAACGTCGCAGTCCAAGCCCGTGATCGGCTTGAGCGATAGCTCCGGGGGGCTGCGCGGGCCTCTCTCTGCCGGCTGGCGCGGTATGCTCGCGCTCGCGCAGACCTGCTGGGAGAGGCGGACTGAACAGCGGTGCTGGCTGTCGAGCCGCCCGATGTCAGCGAGGCTGGAGGCGCTGCCGCCAATGCGCCGATCGCCATCCGTCCGGGAAGCACGGTCGCGCTTCGGGTTGAAGGCCGGATGATGACCCGCGTGGTGTCTTTGCCGGACTCGTGCGAGACAGTCCGCCGTGGCTGGTCTGGAACGGAGGCCATCTGCTGCGGCGTGGAATTGACGGATGCAACCCATGTCTTTGTCTGGACCGTCGCGGCATGCGCGAGGATTGCCCGCGGCATGCACCGGCCGGAGGCGTCCTCGGCCGAGCCCGACGGACATTGGATGCCACAGGCCAGCGCCGTATGGCCCCTGACCAGCGTCAGCAGGATGGCGTCCGGCTTGTCGACCGGCAGCGCCGCATTCACGCGGGAGGTGAACGCGGACATCGCCCGCTTGGAGAGGGGGCCCCAGTCGCCGTCGATTTCACCGGCGTAGCACCCGACCCGCTTCAACTCGCGCTGGAGATCCCGGGTGAGCCCGACGATGTTGTCGCCATCGTCAAGCGCTGGCTTATCGGCGACGGTCGCCTGGGTCCCGATGCGCAAGACGGCATCGGAGAGAACGATCTGTGACGCTGGAAGCGCCTCGGGGCGGTCCTGCCAAGCCGCAGCCGGAAGCGGACTCTCAGCCGGAGCGGCGGATTTCGCAGGCATTACGTTGGTACTCCACGGCGAACCCCCGTCATGCCCGGTGTTGGCCATGTCGTTGCCCGTCAGCCCCGCATAACGGACATCGAGCTGGATGCGCGGCGAAAAGGCGTGGATACGGGAATGCAGAATGCCGAACTCCGGTGCCGGAGCCTGCTCCACTTTTGCGAGCTTCTCGTTGGCGATCTCGGTGATGACCGCAAGCCGCCCCTCGCCACGTTCGACAGGCATCAGCCAGGACGCGACACCGGCGGTCATAACCCCCAGCAAAAGCCAAAGCACCGCACGCATCGTCACGACACTCCCTTCGACGCCTGGGACACGTGTGGGAGATCTACAAAATCCGCCACGCTGGCCTACGGTCACAACATCGCACGAACCGCCACACGGGATCGCTCGCAACAGGTCACGCAATCCTGCAGAGCTTGCCCCAACTGCGGCATCAATGTAGCCCCGCACCGAAAAGCTGCCAATACGCCCAGGGTCTAAGATGATCCAAAATAATTCATGTGACGGACGATGCGTGCTGCGGCGGGCCAATCAGAATGCATCAACCTGAAGCCAATCTGCTGTTCCGGATGCAGCATTAGTATGACGCTGATATCCACAGCCACAAAATACTGTGGATGACAACTTGAGTCAGAAACTGTGGCATTCCCGCTCTTGTGCAAATCAAGGCGATTCTCCTTGCAGCCAATTCTGCTGGTTCGCTAGGTCCCTGAATTGGTTACCAATTCGCAAACGAATCAGATAGGGTCCCGACCCAGAGGGAAATTAGGCAGTATTGCGTCGCTTGTTTGGTGCAGCTCGGGGTGGGGCGATTTTCGCAATATCTAGCGGCGATACGCATAACTCGCCATGCCATCGGGACAGCAACTTCAGCACGACGCTGCGACACGCGGCACGATCAATCGCCCGGACCGGCGCTATGCCGGTCGATGCTCAATGGGTGATTTCGGCCGAGGGGAAACCTGTGTCCCGGATCGGTTGAGGTGCGCACGCGCTTTCCCTCGCAACGGGGCCGGCTGAACACCTGTCGGAAGTGTCTCGTCTCAGCGAGGGCCCCCCAATATGAGGGCACCAACATGCTAATAAGGCATGCTCTAGGGGTAATAGGCGTGCTCGCGGCAGGGGTATTGTTAGCGGTCTCCGCTGCGATGAACTATCGGTTCGGCTACAATCTCGGAAGAACGCCGCTGGACGGCGAGATATACGGCGCGGCGAGTGCTGCGGCGGACTGTCTGAAAGCGCTGATCCCGTTCTTCTTTGTCGCCGCAATTCGCAACAGGATGTGGTCGCAGGCGGCCGCATCGGCAGTGGTTCTGGTCGTGGTCACGGCATATTCGCTGACCTCGGCGCTTGGCCACGCTGCGCTCAATCGGATGGAAGTATCCGATACGCGCAAACAGGAGGCGCAGGTCTACACGGATATGCGCAGCGATCTCGAACGGGCGAAGAGCCAGCTAAGCTGGATTCCTCAACATCGCCCCGCCGCGAGCGTTGCCGCCGAAGTGGACGGCCTCAAGGCGAGGCGTGAGTGGGGCTGGTCAGATTCGTGCCAAAGTCCGAAA
The DNA here is from genome assembly GCA_050186055.1 of Hyphomicrobiaceae bacterium. Taxonomy (GTDB): domain Bacteria; phylum Pseudomonadota; class Alphaproteobacteria; order Rhizobiales; family Hyphomicrobiaceae; genus CAMDPA01. Next base: position 18,330 of record JBFWYV010000051.1, read on the forward strand.
TCCCGGACGACGCGCGAATTCTGCAAGCAATATGTTGCGCTTTCGTCGGAGCTCGCGTCTGCCCAACAGGCGGCGGCTCTTGAAAAGAGGATCGCTTCAATCCAGGCGAAACTCGCTCATGCTGAAGGTGGCCACGTCATGTCCGGCGGGGACCCTCAAGCGATCGTTCTGGCCCGTCTCGCAGGAATTGTGTTTCCTGACGTGAAGGTCGAGCACGTTCAAACGGCGCTGACGGTTTTCATCGCGCTGTTGCTTGAGATCGGTTCCGCGTTGGGCATGTACATCGCCTTCAGCCAGTGGCGTCTCCACGAGCGTGCAGCGCCGATGGCGCCTGCCATGCGCAACATCGCGACTGTAGCTGCGATCGAGCCGGAACCGGCAGTGCCGGCGGCGAAGGTCACCGCACAGCGTCCGCGGGTTGCCAGCAATGACAACAGGTCGTTGCCACAGCCGGCTCAGGCTCAGACAGCCCAGCCGAGCAATAAGCTCGTAGCGCCAGAGAATGACGTGCAGCTGTTCTACAAGGAGAGAATCGAGACACAGGATGGTTCCAGTCTGACTGCGACTGCTTTGTATGAGGACTATTGTGAGTGGTGCGAGGAACATAAGAAGGAGCCATTGGCACTTCCCACATTCGGTCGTGAGTTTGGTGACCTGGGCGTACAGAAATCCAAGATCGCAGGAAGAATCCGGTACATCGGTATCTCGCTTAAGTCCGGAACGGAGCACGAGGAGGATAAGAAGCCGCCGACCTTCGATGTGAAGGCCGCCTGAGCGGCTTCAAACGGAGAGGCCACCCTCGCGGGTGGCCTTTTTTGATTCGGGGGCCGGTGAATGGCCCCCTTTTTCTGTTCGGCATTTACTGGCAGCTCGATGAGCCGTCAGCGTTCAGTGTGCAGGTGATCTCCGGCTGGCTGTCATCCGCCGCAACGGTCTGAACCGAGATCGCGAGCATGAGAACGGCGAGAATGGTACGCATTAGTGGATCCTTTCTGTGTACTGAGTGGTGCCGTCGAAGAGAAGCCCGGACAACTCGCTCGCCGTCCGGGGCCGCTGTGGTTGTTACCTAGTCAGTCGGGCACCGACGACGGTCGTCGACGTGAACTCGCCCTGCAGGGAGTTTCCGATGGCGGTGAAGGCTGCACGAAGCGCGGCACCGTCATAGGGGAAGTAGTGGTAACCGGCGCCGTTGGAGCACTGCTCGAGCGTGTACTTCGCCCGCTGAGCCGCCGTGCCGCTGGCATTGGCCGTCACGTTCTGGCCCATGCCGAACCCGATCGTGTAGACCTCGATGCCGGCCGCCTTCATGTTCGAGCACAGACTGAGTGCCTGTGATCCGGAGGCCGTACCGTTGGCGTAGTACATGTTGTACTCGCCGTCGGTCATCAGGATCGCGATCTTCTTCACGTTCTGGTCCCCGTAGGCGGCCGGAACGCTGTCGGTGAAGACCGAAGCCCAGTTCGGCGACAGCATGTACCAGGCCCACGCCGTGCCGAGATGCCCCGGTGTGCCGCCGCCGACTGTCATGTTGTCGAAGAACTCGTCGAGCGCGGTTCGCTGGTTGGTGAGCGGGATGATCTGGGGCAGCTCACGGCCGGCCGTATTGCACTTGCCATCCGACGAATAGTTGGAGCGGCCGGAGCTGCCGTGATTGTAGGCGCCGATCCAGCCGTTGGCTTCGCTGGGCGTCGCATCGGTGTAGCGGTTGGACGAGTCGGTCCGCTCCGTGACACACGAGATCAGCTTGGCTGACGGCTTGGTCTGGACGCTGCTTTCACAGCCGGCGGTCGTGGTCGTGACCGTCAGGTCCTCGTACACGGGCAGGTACCAGCCCGAGGTCTCCCAGCTCAGCGACGCCGAGCCGTTACCGTTGATCCGGGTGAGCTTCCAGTAGCCCTGGCTGTTGGTAGCCTTGACGAAACCCAGCGCCTGCATGCCGGAGGTGCTGTAGTCGCGGTCGCTGTCGATCTCCACGCCGATGTTGCCGGTATAGCTGTAGCCCCTGTTGGAGTAGGAGAACGTGCGCACGGTGAGGCCGGCCGTGGATGTGAGGCGCGGCACGAAACGGCCCGTGTAAGTGTCGTTGTTGTAGCTGATGAGGGTGTGGCCATCGCCGTCAGCAGACGAGATGCGCTTGAACTCGTCGCTGCGGTTCGCCCGCCGCGACACGTAGATGGTCCCGCCGAAGTCGGCATCCCCGTCGCTGTCGTCGGGCACATAGACGCCGGTGCGATAGCCGTTGTAGGTCTCGACCGAGGCCGTCGTGGTCGTGGTCGGAGCCGAGCAGTAACCGTTGTCGAAACTATCGTCGCTGCCGCCGACAACGCCGGCCTGGCTGCCGGCACTGCCGCCGGTGAGGCCCGAGTAGCTGCCGGTGAAAGCACCGTTCCGCGTCCGCGCCAGGTCCGTGATGTTGGCGTAGCTGCCGCCTGCCGCATCGAGGCCCGTCGCCGCTGCCGCATAGCTGCCGGCGTTCACGTAATCGGCGAACGGCGCGACCGCGACGCGGACGTCGTTGTCATGCGCCCCGCTGGTGGGAAGAATGATATCGAGCAGATCCTTGCCTGCTGCCTGCAGGGCGTCGATCTTCTTCGAATAGGCCGAGCCCGGCGCATCGCTCCAGCCCATCGAGCCGGTCAGGTCGATCATCATCGACACTTCCAGCTTGCGGCCGGATGTCGACGACGACTGAGAGTTGCTCAGCGAACCGCCCGAACTCGACACGACATGCATGTTGTCGCCCATCACGAGCTGCAC
>JBFWYV010000052.1:0-20581 GCA_050186055.1 Hyphomicrobiaceae bacterium
CCATGTCAGGCAGGCTCACGTCCAGAATGAGAAGATCGAAGTGCCCTGACCGCGCCAGTTCGAGACCCTGACCAGCGGTCGACGCCGCCACGAGTTCGAACTCGTCATAGAGCGCCATCTGATCCGTCAGCGAATCGCGAAGGTCATCATCGTCGTCGACGATGAGAATCTTGCGGGCCGAGCTCATGGTCTCAAACTCCTGGTATGCAGGTGGATCCGATCAACGCAATGATAGCATTTGCAGGCTCAGCGACGAAGCAATGCGCAACCGGCACATGATCCTGGTGTGCATTTTGGGATAACGGCCGTAAATGACAAGTATTCGGCATATGTATCTACGACTTCTGTCGGCCCATCGGACTACGGGTGTGCTCGAAGCGGGAACGCTCAGGTTGCCGTGCGCCGTGGGCGGCGGCGGCGTCAGTGCATTGAAACGTGAAGGGGACGGCGCAACGCCAGCGGGCCGATTCGACTTAGTGGAGGTCCGCTACCGGGCCGACCGCGTCCGCAGACCTGCGTCCCCCTTCCCTACGCGCCCCAGCGCACGCCGCGACGGCTGGTGCGACGCCGCCGGCGACCGAAGCTACAACAGGCCGGTCCGTCTGCCCTACCGGGCCAGCGCAGAGAGCATGTGGCGCGACGACGGAGTGTATGACGTCGTCGTTGTGCTGAGCCACAATCAGCGCCCGCGCAAACAGGGAGCGGGCAGCGCGGTGTTCATGCACCTTGCCCGTCCGGAATTTGCGCCCACCGCCGGGTGCATTGCGCTCAGGCAGCGCGATCTGCTGCTGTTGCTCTCCCGGCTCAGCCGCCGTGCACGGATCGTGACGACGGCCCCGCGCCGCCGCATCGCCGCCGGTCAGAACGGGACATCGCCAATGACCGCTGTCCGCTCCATGCGGCGCCGGTCAGGATAGTAGTCGTTAGCTGCGTAGTGCTGCGTGGACGTATTGTCCCAGAACAGGATATCGCCCGGCTGCCAGCGATAGCGGAACTGGTACTCGGGAATCTGCGCCTGCTTGAAAAGGATCTCCAGCAGGCCGTCGCTTTCGTCCGGGGCGAGCCCCTCGATACGCAGCGTGAACTGCGGATTTACGTACAGGATCTTCTTGCCCGACCGCGGATGAGTGCGGACAACCGGATGCGTCGGGTTCGGATAAAGCTCCTCCATGCGCTTGAGACGTTTCTGATCATCCTCCGACCTGGAAAACAGCACACGGAAGTTCTTGAAATCATGGACGGCCTTCAAGCCGTCAATCATGCGCTTGAAGGTATCCGACAGGCTGTCATAGGCCGCGGTCATGTCGGCCCAGAGCGTGTCGCCGCCGGTCCGCGGCATGATCTGGCAGCGCAGGATCGTGTACCTGGTCGGCCGCTGACGGAACGTGGTGTCGGAGTGCCAGACGTCGGTGGACAGCACCGGATTGTCCCTGTGATTGTCCAGCACCATGATTTCCGGGAACTCACCTTCAGGCCGGAAGGGGTGGACCTCGAGATCGCCGAACATGCGCGACAGGCGCACGTGCTCTGCGGTCGACAGGTGCTGGTTGCGCGCGAACAGGACCTTATGCTCGATCAGCGCAGATTCGAGCGCCTCGAATGTTGCCTGATCAAGCGGCTGACGCAGGTCCAGCCCCTTGATCTCGGCTCCAAGATGCCGGCCATGCTGCTCGATCTCGAAGCCGGCTGCCGCAACCGTCGTGGCGGCAGAGGCGATGCCGTCCGCTGTTCCCATTTTGCGTTCCTCACTCCTGGTCTGGCATCATTCCCGGTCTGGCCAGCGGCCTCGCCGACTGACGGATCGGCTGGCCGCGGCTCCTTCTTCCGTCGTGGAGCGTTGACGGCACTATAAGCGATTGCGGCAAGCGGCGGCTACCAGTGCGATCAAGCCGTCCCGGCTGATCACACCATTCATTAGGGCTGCTGCAGGGCTGCTGCAAAATCAACGAGCCATCCGGGTTGAAGCGCAGGAACGGTTGGGATACCTGGATCGGCGAACAGTACACGTGCTGCCGCTCCAACAGCTTTGGTTCGACATGTCTGCCCAGATCATCAATCTGCGTACCGTACGCAAAGCCAGGGCTCGCGCCGAGAAGGAGCGCCTGGCTGAGCAGAACCGCGCCAAGTTCGGCCGCAGCAAACAACAGCAATCGCGCGAGGCTCGGGACAAGGAGAGGGCCAGCCGCGCATTGGACGGCGCAAAGCGCGAACATGATGCCGGTGATGAGTCGTAGGCGGCAGGTTGCCAGCCTGACGCCGGGGCGCGCCATCCGAGCGGCACGCAGCATTTCCGCAACCGCCAATCCGGCGCGTCCCGTCAAACATTCGTTCTCGGTGGCGGGCCATCGGACATCGATCTCGCTGGAGAGCGCCTTCTGGGATGCGCTGCGCGATGCGGCGGCCGTCAACGGCGTATCGATTGCCGAACTGGTACGGCGCATAGACAGCGCACGCGGCGAGGCCGGACTGTCCAGCGCGGTCCGCGTGTGGATTCTCACTTACGCGCGCAGCGGCGCCCTGGCGGACCCTGCCGCGGTCGAATCGCTCAGTCGCCGAACGGAGGCACAAAAGCCGGAGGCGGGGGCGGACGCGGACGAACCCGGCGCGGCACTGGCGCGGGGGCGGAGCTAGTCGGCTGCTGTCCATTCAGGCTACCCGCCGGCGACGTCGCTGCTTCGGCCTGGCCCGCGGTCAAAGCGCTGGGAGGCACGCGACGCGCCGCATCGATGGATGCATCGCCGGCAGGCGGCAACGAGTTGAGAGGCAGCGGCGCGACGATGACCGGCGGCGGCACTTTTGCCGGCGCGCCCTGCCGTACCGGGTTCGGCGGGACCGAGCCGCGGTTCAACCGCTCCCGCCGCAAGCGCTCCGTTTCATGGCGCATGCGTTCATCGTCGCTTCGCCGCAAGTCCTCGAGACGCTCGACATCACGCTCCATCTTGCGCACGACCAGCTCTCGTTCCAAGGCGCCGAGCGAAATCCGGGGCGACTGTGCCGCCACGCCCTGAATCGGTCCGGTCCAGACGAGCGACACGGAAGGAAGCGGCGTCTTCGTCAACGTCTTGCGGCCTACCACAAGCTGCTTCAGCGGCTGCATCTTCCATTCACTGTCGATCTTCAGCGTCGCGAGGTCGATCGTGGACGTATTGGTGATGCGTGCGCGCTCGGTATCGATATCGAACGAGTCGATGCGCAGCGCGCCGTCGCCGATACCGATGCCGATCCTGCGTGATCCGAGCGCGAGCTTGCCTGCCGCCAGCCGTTTGGTCAGTGCGGCTTCAAGCGCCTCTCCGGTAATGGCGCCCTCCCTGTCGATCAGCTCCGCGGCAGCATCGTCGACCGCGCGCGAGCTGATCCCCGTCAGCACGACATCGTGGAGCACGATCTCGCCGCTGCCTTTGAGAGCACTTATGACCGTGCGCGGACTGAGCGCGCGTCCGCTCAGACGCAACGCGATATCGGCGCTGCCGCGGGACGCGCCATTGGGCTGGACCATTCCGGTGCCTGCCATGAGCGCGAGCTGGGCGCCATTGAGCCGACCCTCGATGGAGACGTCGGCCCCCGCCGAGGTATTGCGGAAGGTCGATTTGACGGCGACCCGCCCGCCGCTTGCCTTTCCAGTCAGACTGGTCAGGGAGACGAGACCAGGCTTGATATCGACGGTCATCGCCGCATCGGAGACGGCGAGCCCATCGTCAAGCTTGAGCGTCGGTGTCGTGATGGCCAGGCGGCCCTCGACGTTTCGGACAATGTCGAGCGCGAATGGCGCCTCCGGCCAGGGGGAGGGTCCGTTCAAGCCTGTGTCTGCTGCCGGCGATGCGGCGTCAGACGGGCGGCCCGCCAGCATAAGTCCCAACAGCTTGGGGATAGAGGCGCTCTCGGTGCCCAGCTTTCCGTCGAGCGAGACCTTTCCTTCACCACCGGTCGAAACGGCAAGTTTCCCCGAGACCCCGACGCCGTCGACTGCGAAATCCCCGCTAGAGCCCAGGATCGTCGATCCCTCCGCACGCTTGACGGTAACTTTGCCACGGGCGGAAATGCGTCCGACATTCGGCAATCTGGTCATTCTGGCAAGGCTGAGGGCGTCGCGAATAGTGTCGAACCTTACTTGCGCGACGCCGTCGAGATCGATGAAGCCTGCCTCCGTGATGCTGGTCCGGCCATTGAAGACGGTCAGGGCGCGCGGCGCTTCCAGGCGCACGAAGGTCAACAGGGACGCTGCATTCTCGCCGGCCGACTTTATCAGGAGCATGCCGGGGCCATCACTCCCTCCCGGCAAGACACGCTCGCCTGTCGTCAGCTTGCGCAGCAAACCGTGTGCCTGCGGGCTGTTGAGGCGAACAGTGAGATCGACGGGGCGTGCACGCCAGCCTTCGAGACCGCCGCCCAGGCTGAGATCGATCTCGACCCGCGCGCCGTCGACCGTCCCATTGGCGTCGATGACGAGAGCCCTCGGCGAGCGGGGGCCGAAATCAGCGGTAAAACCAAGCTCGACCTTCGACAGGTTGTGCATCCACGGACCTGCCAGCGGTCCATGGCCTACATCCAGACCGTCGATCAGGGACGACACGCTGCGGGGATCAAGCGCGTTGACCCATCCCCTGAGCCGGCCAGAGGGGTTCTCATTCAGCCTGTCGAGCCGACCCTGCAGATCGAGATCGAGTCCGGACGAGGTATTGAAATGCAATCGCTTGAAGGTGATGCTGCCGTTGCCGACATCGAGCTGCGCGACGACATCGTGCAGCGCTCTGGCTCCATCGGTCAGATACGAGGCCTGAAGGTCAACGTCGAGATTGCCGACGGCAGCAGCGATACGCTCCGCCTTGGCGCCGATCAGCGAGACGGGGCCGCGCGAGGCGGCGGCCGTCTGCCGCCCGTCTTCAGCCTGCTGCCTGCCGCCCAGATCAAGCAGATCCGGCACCAGTGACGACAGATCAACCGCCCCACCCTCGAGCTTCAGACTCAAGGCCGGCGCCTTACCCCAGCGCCAGTCGACGTCGCCGCCAAGCTCGGTCGTACCAAACTCGAGCCTGGCGGCTGACAGCTTCATGCGGTCCGGCTGCAGTTGGAGTCGAGAGGACAGGGAAAAGGCGCCATCCCCCTTCGCCGTCAGCGCGTCAGCGCTGGCGCCGAGGGCCCAAACGGCGAACCGCTTGTAGCTCGGCCCATGTAGGAGGAACTCCCCGTTGAACGTCTGGTCCTTCGCGCTCTTGCCGAGCGTGCCGCGCAATTCTCCGCTGGTATTGCCCGGGAGGTCCGCCTTGAGCTCGCCGATGCTGGTCAGGCCGCCAGCGTGGGCAAGGGCAAGCCGTACCCCGCTGATCGCCTCTCCACCGAGGTTGATCTGGTCGACATTGAGCATCAACAGCGAGTTGCCCGCGCCCGGAAGCAGCGATCCCAGCCTGGCAATCAACTGACGCGCCGCCTCGAGCGGGCTCGTCCCCTTGCCGTTGGAGCCGATGATGCGGTCGACATCGAGCCAGCGGGATTGAAGCTGAGTGCGCAGCGTCAGCCCGTTGCTCCAGGCGGCCGCAATCTGGCCTTCGAGCAACTGCGGCTTGCTATCCTGTTCGAAGGCAATCGAAATATCAGGCAAGCGTAGCGTGTCGATGGTCGCTTCGACGGCCGATTTCAGCTCGAATGTTGTGGCCTGACCGGCGGCCGCGGATCGGCCATCGCTGCCCGATTCTCGCCCGGCGCCGCGAGCCGACGATATGTTCTCAAGCTGCCGGACCGGAACACGGGCATTGAGCATGCCGGTCAGCTTTGCACTCGGCGTCAACTCGGACAGCGCCCCGTCCAAGGTGTACGACCCACCCCCGCCGGGGACCTGCAGGCTGGCCTTGAACCGGACAGGGCCTTCCGGCTCCTGTGCGGCCGTCGTCAACCTGAGCTCATGGGGCGTGCCGTGCCAGTCGACGTTGCCTCGAAACCGGTAGGGACCGGCCAGCGCGCCGGCCGACAGCTCGCCGTCGATGCCGGTCAGAGCGACAGGCTCGGACAGGCTCGGCATCTTGACCGACAAGGCACCGCCGCGGATACGCACGTGCTGCAGCACCACCTCGCTCGGCATGTATGGCAGTGCGCCGGGTGCGATCTGCAGCGACTGCCAGTTGCCGCGCCCCTTCGCATCGATCACCAGACGCAAAACCGGGCGATCGAGCTCGATCCGGTCGACCTCGAATGCGCCTCTGAGCAAGGGCGGGGTCGCCAGCCACAGCGTGAATGATTCAGCGCGGAAGAACGGTTCGCCGGTCAGTGCTTCGGTGTCAGCGATCCTGACCTTCTCGAACCGGACGTAGGGCGATGGGAGCAGCCTGAGATTGACCTTGCCGCCGACCCGCACCTCGCGGCCCAGGATTCTCGTCGCTTCCTCTTCGAACACACCCCGGTAGGCGTTCCAGTCAACGACATATGGCACGGCGAACAGCAGTCCGAGCACCGCGACCAGCAGCCCGCCGAGCCACAGGAGCACACTGTTCATCCAAACCTACTCCGTCACCAGGTGCTGCCCCATATTGGGCGCGGGCGTATTCACCAACCGACAACCGGTCGGGACAGCGGCAACCTGCGGCGCAACGCATGTTCACCTGCCATGCGTCCGGCTCGAATACAAAACGTCGCCAGCGTGTCGTCGTACTCGACCCCATATATGACATAGACACGGTCAACGGCCACCCTTCTTCTCGTGGCGCGTGCGACCAAATCTGTGAACGCGTGCCGACGATGGCTCATTGCCGCCCGTCTGTTATGCTAAACATGCAAATCATGGCACAGAATCGACCAAATTCATTCGAGCCTCGACCGGACGAGCGCGTTGCGGGATCTCCGTTGGAAGACGGGGACGTGGAATCGTTCCAGGCACCGGCCGGCGAAGGCTTCGTCCCTGCTCCGGCACCGCCCGTCACGCGCGGGTCCATCTCGGCTCGCGCACGGACAAGCCACGAGGCCCAGTATCTCCAGGCGCTCAATCCCGAGCAGCGCATGGCGGTCGAGGCGCTCGATGGCGCAGTTCTCGTGCTTGCCGGCGCGGGTACCGGCAAAACCCGGGTGCTGACCACCCGCATTGCCCACATCATCGCGACAGGGCGCGCACGGCCGAGCCAGATCCTGGCGGTGACGTTCACGAACAAGGCCGCCCGCGAGATGAAGGAGCGCATCGGCGTCCTGATCGGCGGCGATGTCGAAGGCATGCCGTGGCTCGGCACGTTCCACTCCATCGGCGCGAAGATCCTGCGGCGTCACGCCGAGATGGTCGGCCTCAAGTCGGGCTTCACGATCCTGGATACGGACGACCAGATCCGGCTTCTGAAGCAGGTGATCGAGGCGGCCGGCCTCGACAAGGACCGCTGGCCCGCACGCCAGCTCGCGGGGCTGATCGATACCTGGAAGAACCGCGGACAGACGCCGGACCAGGTGCCCAAGGGCGAATCATTCGCGTTCGGCAACGGCAAGGGTGCGGCGATCTATGCCGACTATCAGAAGCGGCTGAAGGAGCTCAACGCAGCCGATTTCGGCGATCTGCTGCTGGAGACACTGCGGCTGTTCCGCGAGCATCCCGACATCCTGCTCGATTACCAGCGCCGGTTCCGGTACATCCTGGTCGACGAGTATCAGGACACCAATACGGTACAGTACCTCTGGCTGCGGCTGCTGGCGCAACGCGCCAACGACGAGGCGGCCAATATCTGCTGTGTCGGCGACGACGATCAGTCGATCTATGGCTGGCGCGGCGCCGAGGTCGACAATATCCTGAAGTTCGAGGACGACTTTCCCGGCGCGACCGTTATCCGGCTGGAGCGCAACTATCGCTCCACCGGGCACATTCTTGCGGCTGCTTCCGGCCTGATTGCCAACAATCAGGGACGCCTGGGCAAGACTTTGTTCACCGAGGGGGCATCCGGCGAAAAGCTCGTCGTTACCAGTGTGTGGGACGATACCGAGGAGGCACGACTGGCTATCGACGAGGTGGAGACCGTGCGCAAGGCCGGCCACAAGCTCAACGAGATCGCCATCCTGGTGCGGGCGTCGTTCCAGATGCGGGCGTTCGAGGACCGGCTCGTCACGCTCGGCATTCCATACCGGGTGGTGGGCGGCCCCCGCTTCTACGAACGGGCGGAAATCAAGGATGCGATCGCGTATCTGGAAATCACTCACAATCCGGCCAACGATCTCAAATTCGAGCGCATCGTCAACACGCCCAAGCGGGGTCTCGGCGACACGACGGTCAACCGCGTGATCGCCCATGCGCGCGCCCGGGCGCTTCCCTTGTTCGAGGGCGCGCGCGAGATCGTGCAATCGGAGGAATTGTCGCCGAAGGCGCGCCGCTCGCTCGCCGACCTGGTGCAGTCGTTCGACCGGTGGCGGACGCGCGCCGGGCAGGTCCGGCATACGGAGCTGGCCGAGCAGATTCTCGACGAGTCGGGCTATACCGCGATGCTGCAGGCCGACAAGAGCCCGCAGGCGCATTCGCGGCTGGAGAACCTGAAGGAGCTTGTCCGCTTCATGGATGAGTTCGACACGCTCGAAGGTTTCCTGGAGCACGTGTCATTGGTCATGGATGCCGATCAGAGCAGCAACGGTGACCGTGTGTCGTTGATGACGCTGCACGCCGCCAAGGGCCTGGAGTTCGACACGGTGTTCCTGCCCGGCTGGGAAGAGGGGCTGTTCCCACACCAGCGCAGCCTGGACGAAAGCGGGCTCAAGGGGCTCGAGGAAGAACGCCGGCTTGCCTACGTCGGGATCACGCGAGCGCGCAAGAAGGCGTTCGTAACCTTCACCGAGAACCGGCGCATGCGCGGTCTGTTTCAGGCGGCGACGCCGTCCCGTTTCGTCGACGAGTTGCCCGAGGAGAATGTCGAGGTCGTGGAAACGAAAGGGCCGTTCTCGGGCGCCTATCGCGGCTTCGGCGGCAACCCCTATGGCGCCAGCCGATTCGATGGCATGGCCGAAGCGGGCGGCCGCTTCGCCTCCACCTACGACACGCCGGGATGGCAGCGTGCGCGGGGCCGGCAGGGCAGCGAGAACGCCGGCGGCAGCGGCCAGACGTTCCAGCGCTGGCCTGACAAGAAGGCCAAGCGATCGCCGGCGCTGATCGAAGGGGAGCTTGTCGCGTCCTCGACCAGCTCCAGCCAGTTCAACGTCGGCGAGCGCGTCTTCCACGAGAAGTTCGGCTATGGAGAGGTGACCGAAGTCGACGGCAACAAGCTCACCGTGGCCTTCGATAAAGCCGGCTCGAAAAAGGTGGTCGACAGCTTCCTGGATCGTGCTTAGCGGCCGCCTACGACAGATATCCGCTTGCTCAGCGCGTGCGGTGAGCCACGTGGATGGCCGCCGTTACCCGGGACGACGTTGCCACGTCGCCCCGGCGCGGCCATGACGGACTTTCGTGTGGACGATCATCTCGCCTCCCCACAGCCGTCACGGCCACGAAGGTGGCCGCCTACGACAGATATCCGCTTGCTCAGTGCGTGCGGTGAGCCACGTGGATGGCCGCCGTTACCCGGGACGACGTTGCCACGTCGCCCCGGCGCGGCCATGACGTGCTACGCTTTCCTGGCGACGAGAGCGTCGCGAATCTCTTTCAGATAGACTTCGCTCTGCGGCGGCGGTGTTGGAGCCTCTTCCTTCTTCTTGATGAGCCGGTTCATCGTCTTGACGAGAAGGAATATCGCGAAGGCGGTGATGATGAACTTGACCACGGCATTGAGAAAGACGCCGTACCTGATGGGCACGCCGTCTCCGGTCGGCGTCGGAAGCGTGACGGCGAGGCTGGAGAAGTCGATGCCGGCCAGCAGATATCCGATCGGAGGCATGATGATGCCATCGACGAGGGTCGCGACGATTGGTGCAAACGCGGCTCCCATGATGACGCCGACCGCGAGATCGACGACATTCCCCTTCATCGCGAATTCCTTGAACTCCTGAATCATGCTCATTGTCAGCTATCCCTTAGTTGGCGATTTCACAGGAACTCAGCACGAGTCGGCGAAAAAGACCGTCAGCCGGGCACGCAGCGGCTGCGCGAGCACGGCGTCCGGCGGCCGTGACGCCCGGGGCGATCATCGTCCGATACCGTTGCCGAAGCGTAGGCGGAATGCGATCCGGCTGCAATTATGGAGCAATGCCTTCCGGGGGCCGTCGTCTCGAACCATGCTGCGCCGCCATCTCCTTGCGGACCGTCTCGAAATCCCCGCCGGCAATCTCGGCGATCAAGGTGCGCTCGGTGGCGCGCTGTAGGCCCGAAACGATGCTATCGGCGACCAGATTGCCCAGGCATCGGTACGACAGGTCGTTGAGGTGAAACAAATCCGGGGCCAGAAGCTGTTCCGGCGCGAAATGGGCCTGCTCGATCTGGTAGCGCATGAAAGCATAGCGGCTCAGCATACTGACATGATGCTGCCTCGCGACAGAGCGCATGGCATTCGCGTAGCCCTGGTAACCGGGCACCTCCCCCGAGCCGGGGTAATATTGCATATCGAGCAGAATCACATCGATCCCGGCGGCACGAATCATCTCGATGCCGCGGGAGAGGCTGGACCGGAATTCAGCCGGCGCAACGCCGCGAATGGCGTCATTCACGCCGGTCTGCCAGACGACGAGGTGCGGCCTCAGGGCAAGCACATCGCGCTGGAGACGAGCGAGCATGTCGGTTGCAAGCTCGCCGCCAATCCCGCGATTGAAGACGCGAACCGGCGTGTAGCGGCCAGGAACCCGCCTGAGCGCCTTCGCCAATTGCGACGGATAGGTAAATTCCGGTTTCGAGGCTCCCGCGCCTCTCGTGCTCGAGGAGCCCAGGGCGACGATGCGGATCCCCGTTCCGGCATCGACCGCGGTGCGGAGGACGTAAAGCGGCTCCCCTGATTGAGACAGCTCAGCCGGCGCGCTGCATGGGGCGCGAGCCAACGCAGCGGGGATCTGCGACCCCAAAAGAGCAAGCGCGGCTGTGGCGAAGGCAATGAGCTGGTGGCGCAGCCGTGCAGCGGCTAGGGAGATCGGCAATGGAGAGACCGCCCAGGCCGCACCAGCCGGCCTCGAATGATGAGCTTTTGGCGACATGCTCGCTCGATTCCGACCCGTGGCGTATTCATATTGATCAGCACGCTCCATATGCGAGACGAAGCAATCCCGCAAGCCAAGCCTCCGATTGGGATTAAGTCATCGGTGGCGTTGCCATAGATGGCTCGAAGGACGCGAGCCGTGTTCCCGCAATGTGTGCGCTGCAGCATGTGTGCGCAGATGGCGGCGAACCATTGCGGCGGCGGTCGCGGCGTGCTGAGGTGGGGCCGAAGGAAAGATCATGAAGCCCACTCTCAACTCGACCACGGTGCTAGACCGGTTGAGCCAGCGACGCGGAGACGCGGCGTTCATCGCCGGTCTTGCCGACGCTGAGGATGCGCGCTTTCTCGTGCTGACGGACGGCAAACCAATCATTTTCTCCAACGAGGACCGGACCCGCGCAACGTTGCGCTGGTTTACCGCCGACGATCTGGAGCGGGCACGACTGGGCTGTGCGGGACCGCTGTTCCTGGGCGTGGACAGACGGAGCGGCGCCGGCCGGTTCGCTCTCGCATTCAGCGATCACAGGGTGCGGGCGTCGCCGGTCGCGATGGAGCTGTTGCGGCCTGCGGTCGATCTCCGGTCGCTGGCCGCGCAAGGCATCATGCCGCCGGAGGAGCTGTCGCTGATCGGCATGGCGAAGGCGCTCGCCCACTGGCACGAGAGCGCACGCTGCTGCGGGCGATGCGGCGCCGTCATGCTTCCCCGGGACGGCGGCTGGAAGCGCAAGTGCTGGGCATGCGGAAACGAGCAATTCCCGCGCACCGATCCAGTGGTCATCATGATGATCCGGCATCCCGACCGCGAGAGCTGCCTGCTTGGACGGGCGCCCCGCTTCGCCGAGCGCATGTTCTCGACGCTCGCCGGGTTCGTCGAGCCCGGTGAAGACATCGAGGACGCCGTGAGGCGCGAGACACTCGAGGAGACGGGCATCGAGGTCGGGGAGGTGCACTTCCATTCCGCCCAGCCCTGGCCGTTCCCGCATTCGCTGATGATCGGGTGCGTGGGGCAGGCGACGACGTCACGCATCACAATCGATCCGGAGGAACTGGTCGAAGCGCGCTGGTTCACTCGCGCGGAGGCGCGCACCATGCTCGACGGCAGCCATCCGCATGGCTTGTTCGGACCAGGGCAGCAGGCGATCGCGCGCTATCTGATCATGAGCTTCGTGGAGGAGGCGACGTGAGGCCATCGGGTGCCGATCCCAAATTCGGCATCCTCCTCAAGATCGCCTCCGTGCTGGGCTTTACCGGAATGGGAGCCTGCATCAAGGCGACTGCGGATGTGGTGCCGACGACGCAAGCGTGCTTCTTCCGCTCCTTCTTTGCCCTCCTTACCATCGTCGTGTTTCTGGCCTGGCGCAGCGAGTTCCCGGCCGCACTGCGCACGCGCAATCCCTGGGGCCATGTGTGGCGCAGCGTCATCGGCCTCACCGCCATGCTGCTGAATTTCGCCGCCCTCGGTCTGCTGCCGCTGCCGGACGCCATCGCGCTCGGTTATGCGATGCCGTTGTTCGTGACGATCTTCGCGGCGCTGCTGCTTGGCGAAGCGGTGCGGACCGTCCGCCTCTCTGCGGTCTTCATCGGACTTTTCGGCGTTCTGATCATTCTTTGGCCACGGCTCGCCTTCCTCAAGGGAGAAGCGGTCGCCAGCACGGATCTGCTCGGGGCCGCATCCGCATTGGGCGGGGCTGCAGCGGTCGCACTCGCTGCCGTCGTCGTTGCCCGGCTGGTCGTGGGTGAACGCACGTCCACGGTCGTGTTCTATTTCTCGGCGCTGAGCTCGGTCGGCCTCCTGATCACAGCGCCCTTCGGCTGGCGGATGCCGGATGGATTTGCGCTGATGCTGCTGATCCTGTCGGGAGTCTTCGGCGGCCTGTCACAACTGCTTCTCACCGAGTGCTATCGCTACGCCGATGCCTCGGCCATCGCGCCGTTCGAGTATGTCTCGATGCTGTTCGGCATCTTCATCGGATACACTTTCTTCGGCGAAGTGCCGACATGGACGGTTCTGGCCGGCGGGGCCGTCGTGATCGGCGCGGGCCTGCTGGTGGTCTGGGGAGAGCAGACGCCTCGTCCCCGGCCAGACAAGACCAGAGGCGCCTAGCGGGCCGCATCGGCGGTCCGCCGCGGTTGTCTGTCTCACCGGTGTACGGTACATATGCCCCACATAACGGGACAATAATGCCGGCCAAGCCGAGGTGGGGAGGTGGACGACGTGGTCAAGACGATCCGCGGTGTTGCGCTTGAGGAGAACCTGAAAAACGAGATGGGGCTGGAGTTCTACAACCTGTCCCACCGGTTCGGGTACCAGTCGCCAAACTGGCCCTATTTCGAAGACGTCAAGATCGAGCGCATTCATTACCACGCCAAGTCCGGCGTGCTGTCTCAGCGCATCACGACGTCGATGCACAATACCACCCACATCGATGCCCCGGCCCACGTTGTCGAAGGAACGCCATTCATCGACGAAGTTCCGCTGCCGCACTTCTTCGGCTCAGGCATCGTGATCTCGATACCGAAGAAGATGTGGGAACAGATCACCTACGACGACCTGGAAAAAGCGGCGGGCAGGATCGTGCGTCCGCGCGACGTCGTGATCGTCAACACGGGCTGGCACCACAGATACGAGGACAGCGAGGAATACTTCTGCAAGTGCCCAGGGTTCGTACCGTCGGCGGGCAACTGGTTCGTCGAAAAGAAGGTGAAGGTCGTCGGCCACGATACGCAGGCCAACGACCATCCGCTCGCCACAGCCATCGGACCGCAACGCAACGGCCCGCTTCACCCGCACCTGGCGGCGGAATACAAGACGTGGTCAGGCGGGCGCGACTGGAAAGAGGACTTCCCGGAATGGGAACCGGTCCATCGCATCCTGTTCAAGAACGGCATTCTCGGTATCGAGAACGTCGGCGGCGATCTCGACAAAGTGACGGGCAGGCGCTGCACCTTCGCTTTCTTTCCCTGGAACTGGGATCGCGGCGACGGCTGCATCATCCGGCTGGTCGCGATCGTCGATCCGAGCGGAAACTACAGGATCGAGAAAGGGGAGACGTTCTGATGAAGGTGAAACGGTTCAAGGACGCGAAGACCTACGAGGCCGCCAACCATCGCGGCTATACCTCGTTCGCCCTGATCAACAGGGACGAAGGCATCAAGACCTTCACGGTCGGACTGTCGCACTTCCTGCCGGGCGGCGGCGCGGGTCCCGATGCCGGACCGGTGGAAAAGACCTATACGATCCTTGCCGGAGAGCTGACAGTCATCGTCGACGGGAAGGAGACGGTGCTGAAGCCGCTCGATTCCTGCTACATCGCAGCCGGCGAGAAGCGCGAGATCATCAACCGCGGCAACGACGTCGTGACGATGCTCGTCGCCGTCGAGATGCCGAAATAGATCCGTACTCCCCTTTTTTCTTCGATCGGAAAAGAGATTGGAGCGCGGCATTCAATTGTCCCGGCCGCATGCCGCATATGACGGCGCTTTCGCCAATCGCGAAGGACAACCGGAAAGGGAGGCGACGATGACCGACTGGCTCAAGAACCCGCTGTCGCTGTTCGATGTCCGCGGCAAGGTGGCGATCGTGACGGGAGCCTCCGGCGCCTTCGGGGCGCTTGCGGCCAAGGTACTGGCGGGCGCCGGCGCGAAGGTCTTCCTCTCGACGGGCAACGCCGAGGAGCTGGAAAAGGTCGCAGCCGAGTGCACGCGGCTCGGCGCCGAAGTCGAGAGCCTTGCGATCCGCACCACCGACGAGGGCAACTGCCGGACCATCATCGACGGCGCAGTGAACCGCTTCGGCCGAGTCGACATCCTGGTGGTGGCTTCGGGCAAGAACGACGTGGCCAAGATCCACGACATGACGCCCGACCGGTTCCTGGATGTGATGGACGCCAACGTCACCCAGTCGTGGCTGATGGCGCGCGCGGCGGTGAAACAGATGCTGGCGCAAGGCGATGGCGGCAAGATCGTGCTGATGTCGTCTGCGCGCGGACTGCTGGGGCATCCGGCCGGCTATACCGCATACTGTTCGTCGAAGTCGGCGATCGACGGCATCACCAAGGCGCTCGGCTGCGAACTGGGCGCGACCGGCATCACCGTCAATGCCATCGCGCCGACGGTGTTCCGCTCGCCGCTGACGGCATGGATGTACGAGGACAACGAGAACGCGACCAACGTGCGCAAAGGCTTTCTATCGAGGGTGCCGAAAGGCAGGCTCGGCGAGCCTTCGGACCTCGCGGGGCCGCTGCTGTTCCTGTCATCGAAGGCATCGGATTTCTACACCGGGCATATTCTTTATGCTGACGGCGGCTATACGGCGGGATAGCGCGCTGCGCGCATAGGGCGATCGCCTTGCGACCCATTCGCGGGGACACCGCTGGAACTCCCCGCCCTCACAAGCGGGCGCGGGCAGACAACTCAGCCCGCTTGCGCAGCGAACGTGGAGGACGGCAAATGACACACGCTCGCATCGCCGTGATCGGCGCCGGCCTGATGGGGCACGGCATCGCTCAGGTGTTCGCCGTTGCCGGACACGACGTTGCCATCACCGATCCCGATGCGTCGTCGCTGGCGAGCGCGAGAGACCGCATCGCCTCAAACCTACTGAACCTTGGCGACGATGTCTCCGCCGCCGAACGCGTGACACCGGTTGCTGCGCTGGCCGAATGTGTCGCCGACGCCGACTATGTCGTCGAAGCCGCACCCGAGAATCTGGCGCTCAAGCAGAAGCTGTTCGCCGACATCGAGGCCGCAGCCAGACCGGATGCCGTGCTCGCGTCCAACACCTCGGTGATCCCAATCACGGACATCATGGGTGGCCTTAAGCGCAAGGACCGCGCGTTGGGGACGCACTGGTGGAACCCGCCGTTCCTGGTGCCGCTCGTCGAAGTGATCGGCACGGAATGGACCAGCCGACCAACCATCGACTTCACGATGAAGCTGCACAAAGCAGCCGGCAAGACCGCGGTGCACGTCAAGAAGGACGTGCCCGGGTTCGTCGGCAACCGCCTGCAACATGCGCTGTGGCGCGAAGCCATTTCTCTGGTCGAGAACGGCATCTGCGATGCCGAAACGGTCGACACCGTCGTCAAGGCCAGCTTCGGCCGCCGGATCGCGGTGCTGGGGCCGCTGGAGAATGCGGACCTCGTGGGCACCGACCTGACGCTCGCCATTCACGAAACCGTGCTTGCGGCGATCGAGAGCCGGCCCGGCCCCTCCCCGTATCTGGAGAAGCTGGTTGCGGCCGGAAAGCTCGGCTTCAAATCCGGCGAAGGGTTCCGCACATGGACGCCCGCACAGCAGGCCGAGCTGCGTGCTGCGGTCGTCGCCCATCTGAAGAAATCACGCGGCGCGTAACGAAACGATCATCAAGGCCGCGCCGTGCCATTCCGTCATGCCACCATCAAAGTCGATATATTTCTGCGTTCAAGGCAGCGAGAGGCTTGCCAATCCCGCGCCGCCCGCTATCTGGTGCCGCAGGCCCCCACTTCGAGCCTCGAGGCTATCAGAAAGATGATCCCCCCCAAGCTGCCGCGCGATATCCCGACGCCGGCCTATGTCATCGACGCCGCTGCGCTGGAGCGCAATCTGGCGACCGCTGCCCGGATCCGCAAGGAGGCCGGCTGCAAGGTGCTGCTTGCCACCAAGGCCTTCGCGCTGCCAGCCGTGTTTCCGATGATGCGGGAGGTGCTGGACGGCACGACGGCGAGCGGCGAATACGAGGCACGGCTCGGCCGCGAGACGTTCGGCAAGGAGGTGCACGTCTATGCGCCCGCTTTTTCGGAAGGCGAAGTGCGGCGGCTGATGACGCTCGCCGACCACATCTATTTCAACTCGCCCGGTCAGATCCGCCGGTTCCTGCCGATCGTGAAAGAATACGGCGGCAAGAAGGTCGGCATCCGGATCAACCCCGGCTACTCCAATGCGACGCTGGGCGGCGCGCTGTATGATCCGTGTGCGCCGTGCTCGCGGTTCGGGACCACGCGCGACCTGCTCGACGAACTGCCGTGGGACGACATCGACATTTTTCACGCACACGCATTATGCGAAGCGCTTGCCGACGGCTCGACCGGTCTCATCGATCACGTGTCGGCGAATTTCGCTCCGTATATCGCCAAGGTGAAAACGGTGAACTTCGGCGGCGGCCATTTCATCAACAAGCCCGGCTACGACGTGACCAAGCTGATCGAGGCGATCCGGCGCTTCCGCGACAGACATGGGGTCGAGGTCATCCTGGAGCCGGGTGCGGGACTGGTTGTCGATGCCGGCTGGCTGGTGTCGACCGTGCTCGACATTCACCATAACGAGAAAGACATCGCGATACTCGACACATCGGCCTCGACGCATATGCCCGATGTGCTGGAGGTCCCCTATACGCCGCCGGTGGTCGGGGCGGCAGCGCCCGGCGTCCACCGGCATGACTATATCCTGGGCGGGAAGACCTGCATGACCGGCGACGTGATCGGAGACTATTCGTTCGAGCGGCCGCTGGCGATCGGCGACCGCGTGGTCTTCGGCGACATGGCACAGTACAGTTTCGTAAAGAACACGACCTTCAATGGTACGCCCTTGCCCGATATCGGGGTTCTGGAAAAAGATGGAAGCTATCGGATCATACGCTCGTTCTGCTATGACGATTTCGCGCGCAGGGTCGGCGGCTGAATGCGACATGCCCGTCACATAGGAGAAAACCATGAAGCTTGCCTTTTTCGACGACTTCAAGCTCGGCGTCATCAAGGGCGACAAAGTTGTCGATGTCTCGAAGGTGGTGACGGACATTCCGCATACGGGTCCGCATGACCTGCTCAACGGGCTGATCGAACGTTTCGACAGCTATCGCGGCAAGCTGGAAGCTGTTGCGGCAAAGGAAGACGGGGTCGCGCTGGCCTCGGTGCGGCTGCGTCCGCCGGTGCCGAGACCGGTCAATATCGATTGCATGGCCGTCAACTACATGGAGGACGGAACGCGCAAGGAGCCGGCTCCGATCAACGCGTTCCACAAATCTCCGATGACGATTATCGGGCCCGGCGAGACCATGGTGCTGCCGGATGTGCCGGCAAGCGTGTTCGAGGGCGAGGCCGAGTTCGCCGTCATCATCGGCAAGCGCGCGCACAACGTGACGGCTGCCGATGCCATGGACTACGTGTTCGGGTACTGCAATTTCATCGACGGCTCGGCGCGTGGCCTGCCTCCGTCCGGCAACACCTTCTACCAGATGAAGTCGCGAGAGACTTTTGCGCCGATCGGACCCTGGCTGGTGACGGCGGACGAGATCAAGGACCCGATGCATCTTCAGGTCCGCCTTTGGAACAACGGCGACCTCATGCAGAACTTCAACACGTCCGACATGGCGCACGATATCGCCAAGTCGATCGCGTTCGTCAGCTCCATCCATACGCTGATGCCCGGCGACATCCTTGCGACCGGGACCAATCATCGGGGCCTTCACGCGTTCCAGGACGGCGACCGCATCGCACTGGAGGTCGAGGGGTGCGGCCGGCTCGAAATCACCGTCAAGGACGATCTCAAGCGCAAGTGGCCGCGCGAAACCCGGCTGCAGCGCCAGGAGAAAGGTCAGGAAGCGCTCGCGCGCCAGATCTCGGGCAAGCATGCGCCCGCCGAGACGGGCTGACCCGAGGCAGCAACCTGCAGGAGACGGCAGAAGCCAATGCCGCATACCTCATATGATGTCGCCATCATCGGCGGCGGACACAACGGCCTAGTATGCGCCGCCTATCTTGCACGGGCCGGCGCCAGCGTCATCGTCCTGGAGAAGAACGCGAGCGTTGGCGGTGCGGCGATCACGGAGGAATTCCATCCGGGGTTCCGGAACTCCGTCGCCTCCTACACGGTCAGCCTGCTCAATCCGAAGGTGATCACCGACCTCGGCCTGCATCGGCACGGCCTGAAGATCGTCGAGCGGCCGGCTGCCAACTTCTGGCCGGTGGACGATCGCCGCTATCTGCTGATGCGTCACGGCCAGGCCGCACGCCAGAACGCGATCGCGAACTTCTCGAAGCGCGATGCGGAGCGCCTGCCTGCCTACGATGCGGCGCTCGAACGCGCGACGAGCGTCCTGCGCGCGCTGGTGCTGGAAACACCGCCAAATGCCGGCGGCGGACTGATGGAACTCGCCCGCAGCGCCAGGATCGGGCGGCGGCTCTCCCAACTCGGCCTCGATGACCAGCGCCTCCTCGCCGATCTCTTCACCAAGAGCGCCGCCGACTATCTCGACCGCTGGTTCGAGAGCGATGTCGTGAAGGCCGCATTCGCGTTCGACGGGATCGTCGGCGCCTATGCGTCACCGTACACGCCGGGGACGGCCTACGTGCTGCTGCACCACTGCTTCGGCGAGGTGAACGGCAAGGCGGGCGTTTGGGGCCATGCGATCGGCGGCATGGGCGCCATCACGGCGGCGATGGCGTCGGCGGCACGCGAAGCCGGCGCGGTCATTCGCACCGAAGCCGCGGTCGCGGAGGTGCTGATCGACGGCGACCGGGCGGCCGGCGTGCGCCTTGCGACCGGCGAAACCATCAGGACGCTGATGGTGGCTGCCAACGTCGGTCCCAAGCTCCTGTTCCGCGATCTCGTCCCGGCGGATGCGGTGGAACCAGACGTACGGGACAGGCTGACGTCATTCAAAACCGGATCGGGCACGTTCCGGATGAACGTCGCGCTGTCGGAGCTGCCGGACTTCACATGTCTGCCCGGGAAGACGGCAGCGGATCACCATGGCTCCGGCATCGTGATCGGCCCGTCGCTCGCCTATCTCGAACGCGCGTTCATCGACGCCCGGGTCGAGGGCTGGTCGAAAAACCCAGTGGTGGAAATGGTGATCTCGTCGACGCTCGATCCCGCGCTGGCGCCGCCTGGCGCGCACGTGGCGAGCCTGTTCGTACAGCACGTCGCGCCACGGCTGCCGGAACCCAGGAGCTGGGAAGATGCTGCGGAACGGCAGGCTTTCGCCGATGTGGTGATCGGCACGGTGACGCGTCATGCCCCCAATTTCAGGTCGAGCATCATCGCGATGCAGGCGTTGTCGCCGCTGGATCTGGAGCACAGGTTCGGGATGATCGACGGCGACATCTTCCACGGGCAACTGTCGCTCGATCAGCTCTACTCGCTCAGGCCGGTGATGGGCCACGCCAACTATCGGATGCCGGTGAAGGGGCTCTATCTTGCCGGATCCGGCGCGCATCCGGGCGGCGGGGTCACGGGCGTGCCCGGCCACAACGCGGCGCGCGAGATCATCCGGGATCTCAAGAAACAGCCGCCATGGCTGCGGCCGTGATGGAATCCGGCGCTGTTCCCCGGATTTCAGGCATTTGCGGCTGACGCCTGCACCGCAGGGTGCCCGGTCGGCGCGATGCCACAAATGTTGTCAGCGGCACATCGTGCACTCGGCGTGCAATCGGTTGCAAGGACGGCGTCACTGGCTCTATCCTTCGGGCCCAGCGAAGCCTGCAAGGCAATCCCAAGGAGCTCGCATGGCCAGAATCAAGGACCGGGCGGCGGCGGCGTCTCCA